>CAZZFB010000001.1:0-68816 GCA_964653385.1 uncultured Bifidobacterium sp.
GCAATCGCTTCGAATCAGTGCAGGAAGTCCGCGAAGGACTGAAGAAGGTCAACTATCTCGCCGACGAGGGCATCGCGGGCGTCGCCTACCTGGCTGACCGCCTGGGCAAGCCGGTGCTCGTCGAGGGTCCGGCCGGCACCGGCAAGACGCAGCTCGCGAAGTCGATCGCCGAGCTGACGGGGGCAAGGCTCATCCGGCTCCAGTGCTACGAGGGCCTCGACGAGTCGAAGGCGCTCTACGAGTGGAACTACAAGAAGCAGCTGCTGCGCATCCAGGCCGACAAGGGCTCCGAGGGCTGGACGGAGATCCACGACGACATCTTCGGCAACGAGTTCCTGCTCACCCGCCCGTTGCTCGAGGCCATCACCGCCGACGAGCCGGTCGTGCTCCTGATCGACGAGGTGGACCGCGTGGAGGTCGAGACCGAGGCCCTCCTCCTCGAGATCCTCTCCGAGTACCAGGTGTCGATCCCGGAGCTCGGCACCATCACCGCCAAGCAGATCCCCCTCGTGTTCCTCACCTCGAACAACACGCGCGAGCTGTCTGAGGCCCTGAAGCGCCGCTGTCTCTTCCTCCACGTGGACTACCCGCAGATGGAGCGCGAGAAGGAGATCGTCCTGACGAAGGTCGAGGGGATCACCGATGCCCTCGCCGACCAGATCGCCCGGATCGTGCGCAGCATCCGCCAGCTCGACCTCAAGAAGGCGCCCTCGGTCAGCGAGACGCTGGACTGGGCGCGCACCCTCGTGCTGCTCGGCATCGAGAACATCGACGCCGAGAAGGCCAAGGAGACCCTGCACGTGCTGCTGAAGTACCAGACGGACATCGCGAAGGCAGCCAAGGAACTGTCGAACGACTGACGCACCAGGACTGACGCCGCACCATGCTCGATCTTCTCTCCGGTTTCATCGTGGAGCTCCGCAACGCGGGGCTGCCCGTCAGCCTCACGGAGAACCTCGACGCCATGGAGGCGATCATGCACATCCCGCTCGAGGACAGGGAGGCCTTCAAGTACGCGCTCGGCGCGACCCTCGTGAAGAACCACGCCCACTGGCGCTCGTTCGAGACCGTGTTCGAGGTGTACTTCAGCCTCCGCGGCCCCGAGTACGCGATCGACGGCACCGGTGACGGCAACGCCGACATCGACGAGTTCATGCGCCAGATGCAGAACCTGCAGGGCCAGGGCGAGGGCAAGGGCGGCGGCACGATGGACGGCCTCACGCCCGAGGAGCTCATGAACATCCTCATGAACGCCCTCATGAACGGCGACCAGGCCATGATGCGCGCGCTCGCCAAGCAGGCCGTGCAGAGGTTCGCCGGGATGGAGCCGGGCCGCCCCGTGGGCGGCACCTACTACCTGTACCGCACGCTCCGGAACCTCGACCTCGACGGCATGCTCGACAAGCTGATGGAGGCCAGCCGCCAGCAGGTCGGCGGCGAGCTCACGAACCTCGAGGAGCGCCTGGAGCGCGACGAGTACCAGGACAGGATCGAGAAGTTCAAGCAGGAGGTCGAGGCCGAGATCCGCCGGCGCCTCGTGGCGGACCGCGGCGCCGAGGCGATGGCGAAGACGCTGCGCAAGCCGCTCCCCGAGGACGTCGAGTTCATGCACGCCAGCCGCGACGAGATGCAGCACCTGAAGAAGGCGCTCCAGCCGCTCACCCGCAAGCTCGCCGCGCGGCTCGCCCGCAAGCGCCGCCACGGCCGCAAGGGTCCGCTCGACTTCCGCAACACCGTGCGCCACAGCCTCGCCTACGGCGGCGTGCCGGCCGAGCCGAAGTTCAAGTACCCGCGCCCGGCGAAGCCGGAACTGATCGTGGTGGCAGACATCTCCGGTTCCGTCGCTGCGTTCGCCCGCTTCACCCTGATGCTCGTCTACGCGATCTCGAACCAGTTCTCAAAGGTGCGGGCGTTCGTCTTCATCGACGGGATCGACGAGGTCACGGACTACTTCAAGCAGACCGAGGACATCGGCGAGGCGATCCACCGCATCAACACCGAGGCCGACGTGATCTGGGTCGATGGCCACAGCGACTACGGGCATGCGTTCGAGGTGTTCTGGGACAAGTGGGGCAAGGAGATCGGCCCGAAGTCCACCGTGATGCTCCTCGGCGACGCCAGGAACAATTACCACGCCTCGCAGGCCTGGGTCATCAAGGAGATGAGGGCGAAGGCCCGCCACGTCTACTGGCTGAACCCGGAGCCGAAGTCCTACTGGAACACCGGCGACTCCATCGTGGGGGAGTACGGCACGTTCACCGACGGGGTGTACGAGTGCCGCAACCTGCGCCAACTGGAAGCGTTCGTCGAGAAGCTCGCCTGAGCCCGTGACAGACACCCGCCTGATCCTCGTCCGCCACGGCGAGTCGTACGCGAACGCCGAGAAGTACATCGGCGGGCTCAGGTCGTGCCGGGGCCTCACCGACACGGGGCGCTGGCAGGCCGAGCGCCTGCGGGACCGCCTCCTCCGCGAGGGCGACATGGTCCCCGATGTGCTCGTCAGCAGCTCGTACCCGCGCGCGCTCGAGACAGCGCGGATCATCGCGCCGGCACTCGGCAGCCTCCAGGTCACGGTTGAGCCCGGCTGGGGCGAGCACGACCCGGGGCCGGAGTGCGACGGGCTGAAGTTCGCCGACTTCGTGGAGAAGTTCGGCATGCCCGACTGGGACGGTGACCCGTACGACGTGCTGTACCCGGGGGGCGAGACGAAGGCGGAGTTCGCCGACCGCATCACCGAGACGCTGCGGCGCACGATGGCCGAGTACTCCGGGTGCACGGTCGTTGTTGCGTGCCACGGGGGCACCGTCGATGTGATGCTGCGCATCGCGCTGCACGCCCCGCTGAACGGCAAGTTCGAGATCCACACGGGCAACACGGCGATCACGGAGCTCGTGCACCTGAAGGGCACGAAGTGGCGGCTCGTGCGCTACAACGACACCGCCCACCTGGCAGGGGACTGACGGGTGGACCCGCGCGGCCCGGTCGTGGTCGTGGGTGCCGGCACGGCCGGCTCGGTTGTGGCGCGGACCCTCGCGTCGTCGTGCGACAGCGAGATCATCGTCGTGGAGCCGGGTGGCCAGACGAACGACGACAACCCGAGATTCCTCGACCAGCTCGTCGACGCGACGCTGTGGCCGGGCCTGCCGGTGCCCCAGGCGCGCGCACTGGGCGGCGGGAGCGCCGTCAACGGGATGATCCTGTCGGGAGCGGAGCCGGGATGGCTCGCCGGCCTGACGCGGCATGCCAGGCCCGGCGAGGAGGGCGGCGTGGGCAGGCAGCTGCTCGGGCTGGGGGGCAGGCACTCGCGCATGTGGTGGAACAACGGGCGCTGGAACCCCGCGAGGGCGATGCTCCACGTGGAGGAGGAGGGGCGGCTGCGCATCGTGCGGTCCACGGTGGAGCGACTGGTGATGCGTGACGGCCGCGCCACGGGGGTGATGACCGCCGACGGCGGGATCGAGTGCGGGCACGTCGTGATGTGCGCCGGCGCGGTCCTCTCGCCACGGGTGCTGCTCGCGTCGGGGCTGCACGGGGGCATCGGGAAGGGGCTGCAGAACCACCCGACCGTCACGTTCTCCGTGCCGCGCCCGGACGCGGACCTCGGCCGCTTCGATGCGTGCGTCGTCATGGACATGACCGAGGGGCCGGCAGTGGGACTGGTCGTGGCGTACGAGCGCATGTCGGGCACCGACGCGTCGTCCGGAATGGTCACGCTGTCGCTGCTGAACCCGGTGTCGCGCGGTGCCGTCACCGCGGACGAGGTTGACTTCGCGTTGCTCCACGCGGACAGTGATGCAGCGGCCCTGCTCGCTCTCGTGAGGGCGTTCCTCCGGTCAGCGGGCAGGTCCGGCATGGAGGGTCTCCGGGACTCGCGGGGGGCGGACGCCATGGACATCCTCTCCATGAAGGACGGGACGGCCCTCGAGTGGCTCCGCGGGCACGTGCACGCCGTCTCCCACGCCACATCCTCCTGTGCCTCGGCCGTGCTTCCCGGGGGGCTGCTCGCAGGCACCGGGAACGTGACCGTCGCCGATGCATCCGTGCTCCCGGGCGTCCCGCACGAGACCCCCGCCGCGTCTGTCACAATCATGGCGCGCCGCATCGCCGCGGCGCTGGGGGAGGACCTGCCATGAACTACACGCTCGGCCTGCACGAGGTGGCCCCCGGGACCCATGCCTGGCTCCAGCCGGACGGCGGCTGGGGCTGGTCGAACGCCGGTCTCGTCGTCGGCGACGGCGTGTCGCTGCTCGTCGACACCCTCTTCGACCTCAAGATCACCCAGCGGATGCTCGACGCGATGGCCGTGCACACGTCCGCCGCGCCGATCTCCTCGGTGGTCAACACCCACGCGAACGGCGACCACTGCTACGGGAACTGGCTGGTGCGCGACGCGGACATCATCGCCTCGGCGGCCACCGCGCACGAGATGAAGGAGGTGCCGCCCTCGATGCTCGCCGCACTCAACGAGGCACCTGGCGACATCGGTGACCTCTTCCGGCACTTCTTCGGGGAGTTCGAGTTCGGCGGCATCGAGCCGGTCCTCCCCACCACGACGTTCTCCGGGCGTCACTCGTTCGACGTGGGAGGGCGCCGCGTCGACCTCGTGGAGGTCGGCCCGGCCCACACGGCAGGTGACACCATCGTGTTCGTGCCCGATGCCCGCACGGTGTACACGGGCGACATCCTCTTCATAGGGGGCACGCCGATCGTGTGGGCCGGCCCGCTCGACAACTGGATCGCCGCGTGTGACCTCATCAACGCCGCGGATGTCGACACGATCGTGCCGGGGCACGGCCCCGTCACGGACAAGTCCGGGGTCACCGCCGTGCGCGACTACCTGGCGTACGTGCGCGACGAGGCGACGCAGCGCTTCGAGGGAGGCATGGACGCCTGGGACGCGGCCCGCGACATCGCGCTGAACGGCTTCGGTTCGTGGGGGGAGACCGGCCGCATCGCCGTCAACGTGGACACCGTGTACAGGTCACTCGACCCGGCGCACCGCAGCCCGGACGTGGTGGAGCAGTTCAGGCGGATGTTCGCCCTGGAGAACCGCTGACCGGCGCACCGGCGCGCCACTTGCGCCGCACGACCACGACCCATCCGGCGACCGCAACGAGGCTGAAGAACGACCACTGGAACACGTACGACCGGTGCGAACCCTCTGACAGTTCGGGGAACGCGACCGGTGCGGGCCAGTCGGCACCTGAGGGTGGCGTCTCGGCAACTAGCTGCAGGTAGAGCGGGAAGACAGTGCCGTCGAATTTGCGCGCGATGAGAGGGACGTCGATGCGCTGGAACTCGACCGTTGCGGGGTCAGTGGAGTCCACCGCGCCGAGGGTGCCCCGCGTCTGGGTGACCCTCAGGTAGCCGACCGCAGTGACGGGAGCCGAAGGCACCGGGCTGTCCGGTGCCGTCGCCAGGGGGACGAAACCACGATTGACGAGCACGATGCCTAGCCCGTCCGTGCGGAGGGGGACCAACTGGTCGTAACCGGCGGCGCCGTTGCTGCTGCGGTTCACGATCGTCACCGTGCCCCCGGCGTCGTACGTGCCCGGGACGGACACACGACGCCACTCGACGGAGGAGGGGGACCCGGCGGCGGTCCCCGCCAGGTCTGCCAGGGGCACGACCGGCTCCTGGGATCTCACCGACACCGTGGCGTTGAACGCACGGCGCTCGTCGAGGCGTCTGGCCTGCCACAGGGCGAAGTTCACCATCAAGGCGACCAGTGCGGTGATGCCCACGTGAAAGAGGATCCAACGCGGTCGCAGCAAGCCCCTCAGCACGCGACAACGCTACTCCCGGGCGGCCGTGCGGCTACCGTCACGTGCGTGGGGAACAGGGAGTACACGGCGGGGAACATCGACTCCGCATTCTTCAGCGAGGTCTTCGGCACGGAGGTGACGGTCGGCGAGCCCGTGCGGATCGGCTCGGGCCAGGTGGGCATGAACCTGCGGTTCGCCGCCCGCAGCGCGGACCCGCGTGTGCCCTCCTCGGTCGTCGTGAAACTGGCCTCACCGGACGAGACGAGCCGGGCGACCGGCATGGCGCTGCGCAACTACGAGCGCGAGGTGAAGTTCTACAGGGAGATCCAGCCCACCGTCGACATCCGCGTGCCGCACTGCCACTTCGCCGACTGGAACGAGACCACGGGGTACTTCGTGCTCGTGATGGAGGACATGGCGCCCGCGGAGCAGGGTGACCAGATCCTCGGGTGCACGCCGGCCGAGGCGGCCGTGGCGATCGACGAGCTCGCGAGGCTCCACGGTCCCCGTTGGAACGACGACACCCTCTTCGCTGTCGACTGGATGGAACGGCGAGTGTCCCGCGAGGACGGCGAGAGGCTCGCGGGGCTCGTGTCCATGTTCCTCCCCGGCTTCGCGGACACTCTCGGCGAGCGCGTGCAGGAGGAGACCGGCGGTGCGGGCATGGGGTTCCTCTCGGAGATGGCGCAGGGCATCGTGGAGTACGTGGAGGCCAAGGGGCCAGCGTTCTGCGTCACCCACGGCGACTACCGGCTGGACAACATCCTGTTCCACCGGTCCACTGACGGCCTCTCCTGCGCTGTCGTCGACTGGCAGACGCCGGGGCACGGCAACGGCATCGCGGACCTCGCGTACTTCATCGGTGCGGGGCTGCTCCCCGCGGAGCGGCGCGCCCACGAGTGGGATCTCGTGGACAGGTACGTGGCGGGCATCGAGCGTTACGGGCACAAGGTGGACCGGCAATGGGTGGAGCACCACTACCGCCGCGAGGCGATCAGCGGTGCCGTCATGGCCGTGGTCGCGTCGCAGATCGTGGGGCGCACCGAGCGCGGCGACGAGATGTTCGTGGCGATGGCCGCCCGCCATGCACTCCAGGGAATGGAGAACGGGGCCCTGTCGCAGCTGTGAACAGCGCGACGGAGACCCCGTCTGTTGCTCCAACTCCGCCCGCTGGAACGCCGCGAACGGTATCGCTCCCCGGGCCGAACGGCAACCCCGCTGGTGACCGTGCGCACCCTTGCTTGCTAGCGTTTCGCCATCCGTCGGGGGACGGGCTCACACACGGGGGAACATGATGACCGTCTGGAACTACGGAAACCTGCTGCGCGGCATCGCCGAGAAGGACCCGGGCCGCACCGCCCAGGTGTTCGGCGACAAGAAGTACACGTGGGGCGAGTTCCACGACAGGTCGAACGCACTCGCCGTGGACATGGTGGAGGCGGGCCTCGGCCACCAGGCGAAGGTCGCCCACTACATGTACAACTGTCCCGAGTACCTCGAGGGCACGCTCGCGTCCTGGCTGGGCGGGTACGTGCCGTTCAACGTGAACTACCGGTACGGCCCCGAGGAGGTCTTCTACCTCTTCGACAACGCCGATGCCGAGGCCGTCATCTTCCACGGTGCGTTCGCCGGCCTGATCGACCAGGTCCGCGGCCGCCTGCCGCTCGTGAAGCGCTGGTACATGGTCCCCGACGCGGAGAACTCCGTGGTGCCGGCGTGGGCGCTCGACTACAACGCGGTCGTGGCGGGGAAGAAGGCACCCGTGGTGCCGGTGGCCGAGCGCTCCGGCGACGACCTGCTGTTCCTGTACACCGGCGGGACGACCGGCATGCCCAAGGGTGTGATGTGGCGCCAGGAGGACCTGTTCGCGGTCCTCGGATTCGGTGCGAACGCCCTCTACGGCGTGGCCCCGGGTGAGTCCGTGCAGGCACTCGTCGACCGTGTGAACCCGGAGTGGCCGTGCCTGCGCGCGTACGTGGCCTGCCCGCTCATGCACGGCACGGGCCTCTTCTCGTCGTTCATCGCGCTGGCGACCGCGGGCTGCATCGTGACCAACCCGAACCGTTCGTTCAGTGCGACCGAACTGCTCGACATCGTGGAGCGCGAGAAGGTGAACACGATCGTGATCGTCGGCCAGGCCTTCGCCGGGCCGATCCTGGAGGCGCTCGACGCCAACCCGGGCCGGTGGGACCTGTCGAGCGTCGGCCAGATGGGTTCGTCGGGCGTCATGTGGAGCCAGGAGAACAAGAACGGGCTGCTCGAGCACATCCCGCAGATGGCCATCACCGACAGCTTCGGCTCGTCCGAGGCCGTGGGCATGGGTGCCTCGGTCGCGGTGAAGGGCGCCGCGCCGACCACGGCCAAGTTCCAGCTCGGCCCGAACTGCGTGGTCTTCAAGGAGGACGGCACGCGCGTCCAGCCCGGCAGCGGCGAGCGCGGCCTCGTGGCCGTCGGCGGCGCGATCCCGCTCGGCTACTACAAGGACGAGAAGAAGACGGCCGAGACGTTCCGCATCTTCGAGGGGCGCCGCTGGACGGTGCCCGGCGACTGGGCCGAGGTGAACGAGGACGGCACGCTGACGCTGCTCGGCCGCGGCTCGGTCTGCATCAACACCGGCGGCGAGAAGGTCTTCCCCGAGGAGGTCGAGGAGTGCCTGAAGACGCATGCCGGTGTCCGCGACGCGGTGGCCGTGGGAATCCCCGACGCCCGTTTCGGCGAGACGATCTGTGCCGTGGTCGAGCCGGAGCCCGGTTCGTCACCCACGCTGGAGGAGCTGTCGGCCCACGTGAAGTCGCGCCTGGCGGCCTACAAGGCGCCGCGCAACCTCGTCATCGTGGACACCATCGGGCGCGCACCGAACGGCAAGGTGGACTACAAGCGGCTGAAGCAGCACTCCATGGACACCCTCGGGGTGAAGTGAGCAGAGCGGAGTCGTTGCGCAGCCGCATCGATGAGTCCGGCCCCGTGCTGATGCCCGGGGTGTGGGACCCGCTGTCCGCGCTCCTCGCCGAACGTGCCGGTTTCGGCACCGTCTTCCTCTCCGGCTTCGCCCTGAGTGGCACGCACCTGGGCGAACCGGACATCGGCATCATCGGCCAGGCAGATATGGCTGACGCCGCCCGCCGCGTGTGCAGCGCGGTGCCGGGGCTGGAGGTGGTCGTGGATGCCGACACCGGTTACGGCGGCACGTCATCGGTGGCGCGCACGGTGGAGCTGTGGGAGCAGGCCGGCGCGGCGGGGATGTTCCTGGAGGACCAGGAGTGGCCGAAGAAGTGCGGCCACATGGAGGGCAAGCGCGTGGTCGAGCGCGACGAGTGGCTCTCGAAACTGCGCACCGCGCTGCGCACGCGCAGCAACCTCCACGTCACCGCCCGCACCGACGCGCGCGCCGTGGTGTCGCTGGACGAGGCCATCACCCGCGGGAAGATGGCTGCGGACCTCGGGGTCGACGCCGTGTTCGTGGAGGCACCGCAGTCCGTGGCCGAGATGGAAGCCATCGCCGCCGCGCTGCCGGGCGTCCGACTGGTCGCCAACATGGTCGAGAAGGGCAAGACGCCCCTCCTCACACCCGTGGAACTGGGGGAGCTCGGCTTCTCTCTGATCGTGTCGCCCCTGTCCGGCCTGCTCGCCATGACGAAGGCACTGGGGGATGCGTACGCCCGGTTGCGGGCACTCGGGACCATGCGGGACGGCCTGGGGGACATGGCCGGCTTCGACGAGTTCACGGACCTCGTGGGCCTGCCGAAACACCTCGCCAACGAGTCGACAGACCGCTAGTCTTCACGGAGCATTAAGAGAGACCGACAGGTCCGGCAACCGGGGTTCACGCCGCACGGTGCCTTCCCGCGAGAGCGGGGGATGTGGTCCCGCAGCCAGCGGGGCAACAGGGGCGTGCTCTCCCGGTGCAACGGACACACGGCCACGCGCCCGCACGGAAGGAGACATGGTGACGGCACAGACCCAGCACGGCAACGCCCCTATTCCTGCCTCCGGTGCGTGGACACCCGACCAGCCGGCGGGGAACCGCCGGTTCCATCACTTCGCCACGACCCGGCCCTTCACGCTCGAGAGCGGGGGCCAGCTCACCGACGTCACGACCGCCTACGAGACGTGGGGCGCCCTGAACGACGCTGCCTCGAACGCTGTGCTCGTGTGCCACGCATGGACCGGGGACAGTCATGCCGCGGGTCCCGCAGGTCCCGGCCACCCCACCCCCGGCTGGTGGGAGGGGCTCATCGGCCCGGGCAAGCCGATCGACACGGACAGGTACTTCGTGGTGTGCGCGAACGTGCTCGGCGGCTGCCAGGGCACCACGGGCCCGGCGTCCCCCGACCCGTCGGACGGCAGGCCGTACGCGCTGCGGTTCCCCGTGGTCACGATCCGCGACATGGTGCGCGCGCAGGCGCTGCTCGCCGACTCGCTCGGCATCGCCCGCTGGCACGCGGTGGTCGGCGGTTCGATGGGCGGCATGCAGGTTCTCGAGTGGGCGATCATGTTCCCCCAGCGGGTCGGCGCTGTGGTGCCGATCGCGACGTGCGCCGAGGCGAGCGCACAGCAGATCGCGTGGGGATCCATCGGACGGCGCGCCCTGCTCATGGACCCGAAGTGGAACGACGGCGACTACTACGGGGCCGCGGACGACGAGGGGCCGTGGCACGGCCTCGCGGTGGCGCGGATGATCGCCCAGGTCACGTTCCGCACGGACAACAAGTTCAGCGAGAGGTTCGGGCGGCGGCTCGCGAACAAGAACTTCCATGACGACGGGCTGGACCTGCTCTCGAAGTTCGAGGTGGAGGGATACCTCGACCACCACGGGGACCGTCTCGTCCGCAGGTTCGACGCGAACAGCTACCTCTACATCGGCAAGGCGATGGACCTCCACGACGTCGGCCGCGGGCGCGGCGGCGTGGCGCGCGCCATGTCGCGCATCACCGCCCCGTCACTGACGATCGGCATCAGCAGCGACATCCTCTACCCCGCGTACCAGCAGGAGACGATCCACGCGCACATCACGAACGGCGACCCGCGGAACAGGTACGTGGAGATCGACAGCGACGAGGGCCACGACGGTTTCCTCATCGCGACACAGCAGGTCGGTGGCGAGGTGGCGGCGTTCCTCTCCGGGCTGGACTGAGGCCGCCCGCGGTCATCGGGGGAGCATCGCGTCGAGCCGGGCCACGAGCGGGCTGCCCGCGGGGACGCGCAGTGCGACCATCGTCCCCCCGCGCAGGGAGTAGACCGCGTGGCCATGGTGGTCGTCGGCGACCTTCGCCTCCACCGTGTAGACGCCCGCCACGGCGCGCGAACCGGTGAACCCGGGCTGGAGGACCAGCGAGTCCCGGCCCACGCCGCCCCTCACCGGTGCCCACCTGCCCGGCCGCCCGCCGCGCGCATCCAGCAGGCGAGCCCGTGCGATGAAACGCGAGCCGTCGCGGTCCACCCAATGGGGCTCGTGGCGACGTCCCCACCACACCAGGGCCGAGAGCACCGCGACGAAGAGTGCCGACGTGATGAAGTTCGCCATGCCACCCCTTGTCGGTCCCCGGGAACGCCCGCGTGAGAGAATAGGCGTGATGTCCCCGATCGCACTGGTTGCCTCCGACATGCGCGTGAACGCACTCTCGCTCGCCATGATCGTCACGGGCATCGTGCTCTTCGTGGTGACGGTGCGGTTCTGGCGGTCGGCCGGCGAGGACCCTGAGGTCCTCGCCCCGCTCGAGGTCATGGGGGACCGCCGGTTCGCCCGTGCCGACGAGGAGGGGCGCATCGGGATCCTGAACTCGGTGAGGCCCGACGGCGCGGAGAGGATCGACCACGTGGAGGCGCCCGCGGTGCTCGACCACGAGCCGGCGCAGCAGCGCCGGCCGTTCCGCGACAGGTTCGACCACCGCGACGACGCCGTCGACGTGGTCGAGGAGGCACAGGCGGCGGAGGAGGAGGCCGGGAGGCCCTACGTGCCGCCGGTGATAGACCCGCTGCTCAGCCAGCAGCAGAACGAGAACAAGCAGGACAACTGAGGAGAAAGCAATGGCAGCGTTCGACCCCAACGAGATGATCACCCGGTTCCGGGACCGCGCCGCCGCGGTGCGCAAGCGTCCGCTGCCGCCGGTCGCGGGCGAGGAGCGCCAGCTCTTCATCGCCCAGGCCGAGACCGACTTCCGTGACTTCGCCATCATCGGCGATGCCGTCGCCACGCTCGAGGACGGCGTCCTCACTCTCCGCATCGACCTCAACCCCCCGAAGTGACCCGCACCGGCCCGACGCTCCGGGACCGCGTGCGCGGCCGCGACGACATACACGTGATCGCGGCCGTGACGGCGGTGATGGCGTGGGGGATCGGGCCCATCCTCAACAAGTCGATGTCGGTGGGAACCCCGTCGATCGTCCTCACCCGCATGGTGCTCGGCGTGCCGATCATGGTTCTGATGGCGTACCGCTTCGGCGACGGCCTCTCCAGGGAACTGATGCGCCGCACCGCGCTGCCCGGCGTCCTCTTCGCGCTGTCGTTCATCTCCGGTTTCGCCGCCATCAAGATGACCTCGATCGCCAATGCCACGCTGATGAGCAACCTCCAGCCCGTGCTCGTGCTCTTCGTCGCCGGCCGTCTGTTCGGGGAGAGGCTGCGGGCGAGGCAGCTCGTCTACGGGGCGTCGTCGATGGGCGGCGTGCTCATCGTCGTGCTCGCCGCCGCGTCCACCAGCGGCGCCCACGTGAGCGGCGACCTGATGGCCGCGGCAAACGTGGTCATCTGGACTGGCTACTTCCTGCTCGCCAAGCAGCAGAGGCTGGACGGCGTGGACTCGTGGTCCTTCCTCGCCGCGATCTTCGTGTGGGCCTCGGTCGTCGTCATCCCGTTCGGTCTCGTCGCCAGCAACGACCTCGGCCGCATCACCGCGCGCGACTGGCTGCTCGCGTTCGGCATGGCTATCGGCCCCGGTGTCGTCGGGCACGGTCTCATGACGTGGTCGCAGAGCCACGTGGGTGTGTCGCTCGCGTCGATCCTCGGTCTGTTGAGCCCCGTCCTGTCGACCTCGCTCGCATGGGTCATCTTCGGGCAGTCCCTGACCCCGGTCCAGATGGCGGGCTCCGTGGTGGTGATCGTGTCGCTCGTGGCGCTCGTGCGGGAGCAGTCCGTTTCCGCGGTCCCGGCGGCCAAACCAGCCGGATTGTGACCCGTTGCGGCGGCCCGATGCCTCGCTACAATGGGCGCACATACGCGGACGTGGCTCAGTTGGTAGAGCATCACCTTGCCAAGGTGAGGGTCGCGAGTTCGAATCTCGTCGTCCGCTCCATCCGAAAGGCGCCCTCAGGGGCGCCTTTCGTGCGTCACGGTCGCGAAGGCGGTGCCGGCCGCGGAGGGCGTCAGCGGGGGTGGGTGACCCGGGACTCCTCGATGTGGCGGTCCACGATGCGCAGCCTCGCCACGCCCGTGGCGCCGTCGCGCGCGCGGGTCACGTTCGCCAGGTGCGTCCACCCCTCGGGATGGTCCGCGGTCTCGTGGGTGATGCGCACAACCCTGTAGCTGGTGTACGTCTCGCCGGCCTGTGACACATCGGCAAACACGGGGTCCTCGAGGAAGTCCTCAACGCGGGTCAGCTCGGAGAGGAGCACGAACGATTCGTCCATGGGGTGCTGACTTTCGACTGACCGGAGGTCAGGCGAAGTCCGGGATCTTCCAGCCGGTGACCTGGAGGATCGCGAGCTGGGTCCGGTGGGAGAGTTCGTTCGACGTGAGGAGGGCCTCCACCCGGTTGCGAACTGTCTGGAGGGGGAGCGACAGCGTCTCGGCGATGTCACTGTCGGTGAGGCCGCTGGCGATGAGGTCGGCCACGTCCGCATCGAGCGGGGTCGGGTACGTCAGCTCGCGGGCGAGGAGCCCCGGTTCGAGGTCGAGTCTGGCGAGGGACGGGTGGTCGTAGAGGGACACGTGACCGGCGGCGACACCGGACAGGTGGGTGGAGACGGCGTCCACGTGCTGGTCGGCGTCCACCACGCCCTCGTACCCGTACTGCAGGGCGCGCACGACCTGCACGCGCGACGGGGAGGGAGCCGCGACGACGTACGAGGTCGTGGCGGCGGTGTCCAGGCAGGAACGGATCATCCTGGCCAGGTTGAACCAGTCGACGGGGAACATGAATATGTCCACCGGTCCGCTCTTCAGTGCGTCGACCGCGTGCCGTCCGGTCTCGGCGACATCCACCACCTGCACCGTGCCGGTGGAGGGGAGACCCCCGACGAGGCCGTCAAGGGGGGACTGGGGGCTGTTCCCGATGACCACTCGCAGCATCATTCCTCCGGTCGTCATCCGTTGCCCCGGGTTCGGAGCACGTTCACTAGGAGCGTAACCCCAGCGACGGTCGGCATCAGTGACCACGGCATGCGAGGTAGGGACGTCCCCGAGTAGGTTCGCGGCCATGAGCGTGCAGTTCGGTATCCATCTCGGCCCGCAGAACGCCTCGGTGGCGGACCTCCGTGCACTGTGGCGCTGGTTCGACTCTGCCGGCATGGACTGGATCTCGCTGTGGGACCACATCTACGAGGCGCCGCCCGCCGGCGGCACACAACCTCATTTCGAGGCGTTCTCGATGCTCGGTGCGCTCGCCGCAGACACCGAGCGCGCGCGCATCGGGTGCCTGGTCTTCTGCTCCCAGTACCGCAACATCGGTGTCCTCGCCAAGGGTGTCATCTCCGTCGACCACATCTCCGGCGGCCGGTTCGAGATGGGGCTCGGCAGCGGCTGGCACGACCAGGAGGCGAAGGCATTCGGGCTCGACTGGCCCTCGCAGGGTGGGCGTTTCAAGGTGATGGAGTCGCAGCTGCAGGCACTCACGAAGTGGCGGGCAGGGGAACGCGTCACGCAGTCATCCCCCGGGGTCGAGCTGTCCGATGCCGCGATGGTGCCCGGACCGATGGGCCGCATGCCGATCTGGATCGGCGGGGTCGGCCGCGAGAAGACGCTCCGGATGGCCGGCCGGTACGCGGACGGGTGGAACGCCGCGTACGTGCCACCCGCGGAGTACCGCGAGCTGAACGGCATCCTCGATGACTGGTGCGAGAAGGCGGGGCGCGACCCCTCCTCGGTGGAGCGCTCCATCAACCTGTCGTACGGGCTCAGCACCGACGACGTGTCCGTGGTGAAGGACCGCCTGCACAGCCAGTGGGGCGCGGGGGCGGAGCGCATCATCGCCGGTTCGTTGCTGGGCCGGCCCGGGGACGTGATGGAGCAGGTCGCGGCGTTCGTGGATGCCGGTGCGCAGCTCATCAACATCGCCATCAGGCCGCCGTGGGACCGCGAGGTGCTGGCCGAGTACGTGGAGACGGTCGTCCCGGCCATGCGGAGGGAATGGCCGTAGGCTCGCCCGCATGAAGATCGGCGTTCAGCTCCATCCCCAGGCGACATCACTCAACGACATCCGGGCGGCCTGGCGTGCCGCCGATGCGATGGGGGTCGACTCCATCTGGGTGTGGGACCACTTCTACCCGCTCTACGGCGACCCGGACGCAGCCCACTTCGAGGCGTACACGCTGCTCGCCGCCATGGCCGCGGACACCTGCCACGCGCAGATCGGTGCGCTCGTCACCTGCTACTCGTACCGCAACGCGCAGCTGCTCGCTGACATGTCACGCACCATCGACCACATCTCGAACGGCCGCTTCGTGCTCGGCATCGGGTCGGGCTGGTTCGAGCGCGACTACAACGAGTACGGGTACGAGTTCGGCACCGCCCCGGGGCGCCTCAGGCTCCTCGGCGAGGGAGTCCCCGTCATCAAGGAGCGGCTGTCGAAGCTGAACCCGGGACCCGTCAACGGCTCGATCCCGCTGATGATCGGCGGCAGCGGCGAGAAGGTCACGCTGAAGCTGACCGCCCAGCACGCGGACATGCACAACACGTTCGGGCCGGTCGACCACTTCCGCGGGAAGATGGAGGTGCTCGACAGGTGGTGCGCCGAGCTGGGCCGTGACCCGCGGTCGATCGAGCGCACCGTTGCCACGCGACCGGAGGATCTCGTCAACCTCTCCGCGTACGAGGACGCCGGCGCCGACCACGTCATCGTGATGACGGGCCACCCGTTCGACCTGTCGGCGGTGGAGAAGGTGCTCGGCTCGCGCTGAATCCTCAGCGCAGCGCGCCGCGGTTGAACTCCACGTCGCCCGCTCCGAACGAGGACGCGCCGGCGGAGCCGGCCAGGTAGTCCGCCGGGCTGCGGACGTCGTCCACGTACCCGAGCGCGTACGAACCCATCGCATAGCCGACCAGTCTCTGCAGCTCCTTCGGGAGCGTCCGTGCGACGTCCGGCGGCACGGAGAGGTACTGGTTCTCCTCCTGGCGCAGCCAGCCGAGCACGTAGTCGATGTTCAGCCCGGTGCGCACCGCACCGCTGCGGTTCTCGCCTCCGCCGTGGATCGTGCGCCCTGTGTAGAGAACGACGGAGCCCTTCGGCATCTCCGCCTGGACCACGCGGTGCTCGTGGGCGAGGGAGTCGTTGCTCTCAGTGTGGCTGCCCGGGATGACCCGGGTCGCGCCGTTCTCCGCGGTGAAGTCGTGCATCGCCCAGATCGTGGAGACCTCCACATCGATGTCCTCCGGGAAGGGGAACGAGTCGAAGCACCACTGGTCGCGGTGCAGCGGCTGCCTCGCGGAACCGGGCCCGATGGAGATCAGCTGGGTGAGGTGGAGCTGGAAGGACGTCTTCTTCGGCCACAGGACGCTCTCGCAGACGCCGAGCACGAGCGGGTGGGCGACGAACCCCCACGACGCGCGCGAGCGGGCGACGAGGGCGCCCGTGCGCTTCGTCAGCAGCCCGGAGAAAGGGTCGGCCCCGTTCGGGGTGGCGTCGACCCACGGCGCCATGTCGGCCATGAGCTCGTCCACCGACTCCTCCGGCATGAGCCGCTCGACCACTGCGCACCCCGCGGTGCGGAGCGCCGCCGAGACCTCCTCGACGGTCGCGTCGTTGCCGAACCTGGGCATTTCCGTGACGGGAGCATCCATGCGCGCAAGGTAGCACCGGCCGCGCGGGGGCCGCGCCGCGGGTGGGTGTCCGCATGACTCGCGGCGCAGGCACTGGGCTACCGTTCGGCAGGAGCAACGGGGGGATCCATGGACCTGAGGACGGTGCTGTACGCGGTGGCGGACGGCGTGGCGACGGTGACGCTGAACAGGCCGGAGGCGATGAACGCCTGGACGCCGCAGCTGAGCGACGAACTGACGATGGCGCTCGGGGCGGCGGACACGGACGACTCGGTCCGCGCGATCGTCATCACGGGAGCGGGCAAGGCCTTCTGTGCCGGTGCAGACCTGAGCGGGGGCGAGGAGGGTTTCCGCGGCGGCGAGGCGAGCACCTACGACGGCCCGCGACGCTGGCCGCACCACACGTCGAAGCCCGTGATCGCCGCCATCAACGGCCATGCGGTCGGGGTGGGGATCACCTACCCGATGCTCGCCGACATCCGCATCGCGAGCGAGACGGCGAAGATCCAGTACGCGATGGTCCGCCGCGGCATCCTTCCGGAGCTGGGCTCGCACGTGATCCTCCCGCGCATCATCGGTTTCTCGAGGGCCGCGGAACTGCTCCTCACCGGGCGGATGCTCTCGGGGGCGGAGGCTGCCGAGCTCGGGCTCGTGTCCCGCGCCGTGCCGGCGGAGGAGGTGCTCCCCGCGGCCATGGAGATCGCCCGCGACATCGCTCAGAACACTGCCCCGGTCTCCGTTGCTCTCGCCAAGCGGATGATGTGGGAGGGCCTCAACGCGGGTGTCGACGAGATGATCGCCGCCGAGGGGCGCATCATCAACAGGCTTGCCGCGTCGCCGGACTCGGTGGAGGGCGTCCGTGCGTTCTTCGAGAAGCGGACGCCTCAGTGGTCGATGTCGGTCAACGACGATGCCCCCGTCTACCGCGCTCTCGGGAAGGGCTAGGGTGCGGCCATGCCGACCGCAGAACTGAACGGGACCACCATCTACTTCGAGGACACCGGAGGCAAGGGCCCCGCGTTGATCCTCAGCCACGGTTTCCTCATGGACCACACGATGTTCGACGCCCAGGTCGCCGCCTTGCGCGCGACCCACCGCGTGGTCACGTGGGACGAGCGCGGCTTCGGCGGCACCCACGCGCCCGGCGATTTCACCTACTGGGACTCCGCGAACGACGTGCTGGCCCTGATGGACCACCTCGGCATCGAGAAGGCCGTGGTCGGCGGGATGTCCCAGGGCGGGTTCCTGTCCCTGCGCGTGGCGCTCACCGCACCCGAGCGGGTGGAGGCCCTCATCCTGCTCGACACCCAGTCCGGCACCGAGGCCCCCGAGACGGTCGAGCCGTACAACCAGCTGCACGCCGCCTGGGTTGAGCACGGCTCAGTCGCCGTGCAGGACGTGATCGCCGGCATCATCCTCGGCCCGGGGGAGTGGCCCGAGTGGTTCGCCAAGTGGGCGGCACTCCAGCCCGACCAGTTCACGAGGGCGTTCAACTGCCTGATGCACCGCGACGACATCACCGGTCGCCTGGGGGAGATCTCCTGCCCGGCGCTCATCGTCCACGGCACCGCCGACGTGGCCATCCCCATGGCAAAGGCAGAGGTGCTGCGGGACGGGATTTCCGGGCCCACCACGCTGGTGCCGGTGGAGGGCGGGCCCCATGCCGCCAACATCACGCACGCGGACGAGGTCAACAGGGCGATCGTCCGGTTCTTGACGGCGCTCTCCTGACTGCGAAAATGGGCCACGCGCCACCGTGGCGCGACTGGGGGACACCATGCCGTTGGAACTTGACTTTGGACCGGCCGCGGAGGCCTTCCGCACCGAGGTGCGCGAGTGGCTGGAGGCGAACAAGCCTGCCGACCTGGTGGGCGTCAACGCCGACGAGGCACAGCGCGGTCAGCACCCGGGCCTGAGCGCCTGGGCGAAGAAGCTGACTGAGGCCGGTTACATGTGCGTCGGCTGGCCGAAGGAGTACGGCGGCCGCGGCCTGACCGGCGTGGAAGTGGCGGTGCTGAACGAGGAGTTCGCCCGCGCGAACGTTCCGCGCATCACCCGCGGCATGGGCGAGTGGCTCGTGGGCCCCTCCATCATCGTGTGGGGCACCGAGGAGCAGAAGCGCCGCTTCCTTCCGCGCATCGTGGACGGCACCGACCGTTACTGCCAGGGCTTCTCGGAGCCGGACGCCGGTTCCGACCTCGCGTCACTGAAGACGCGCGGCGTCATCGACGGTGACGAGGTCGTCATCACCGGCCAGAAGGTGTGGACCTCCGGCGCGACCGAGGCGAACATGATGTTCTGTCTCGCGCGCACGGACCTGGATGCCCCGAAGCACGCCGGCATCTCGTACGTGCTGCTCCCCATGTTCAAGGAGGACAAGTCCTCCAACGGCATCGAGCTGCGCCCGATCCGCCAGCCGCACGGTGCCTCGCACTTCACCGAGACGTTCCTCACGGAGTCACGCGCGCCGGTCGACAACATCATCGGCGGCATGAACAACGGGTGGCGCGTCACCATGACCACGCTCGGCAACGAGCGCGGCGGCAACGCCACCACACAGCACGTGGAGTTCACGAAGCAGTTCTGGGCCGCGGTGAAGATGCTGCAGGCCTCCGGCAAGGCCAAGGACCCGATCATCCGCCAGGAGCTGGCCTGGGCCTACAGCCACGTGGAGATCATGCGCTTCAACGGCCTGAAGGTGCTGTCCGAGGTCATCGCCCGCAAGGAGCCCGGCCCGGGTGCCTCGGTGAACAAGATGTTCTGGTCCGAGTACGCCCAGAAGTTCTCCGAGCGGATGATGAACGCCCGCGGCGCCGACGCCATGCTGGCCATCAACGAGCCGGGCCAGCCGTTCGCGGTGGACCGGTGGACGTCGATGTTCTTCCAGCACAGGTCCTCCACGATCTGGGGCGGCACCGCACAGGTGCAACGCAACATCGTGGGCGAGAGGGTGCTCGGGCTCCCGAAGGAGCCGGGCCAGAAGGGCTGACCCGGCCCCTTGGGGGCCACCCTGCGGGGCTCAGCTCTTGTCTTCGCCGTCCTTGCCGGTCTCGAAGAAGTCCTTCGCGTCTGCGTCCATGCCGCGGCGCTTCTTGTCGCGGAAGTTGGACGTGGCCCGGGACATGCTCGCCATGGCCGCCCGCGAGCTGCGGCCCGTGGCCTGCCACGCAGACGTGGAGCCCTGGTCGTAGCCGAACCGGGCGGCGTCGGCGTAGGCATCGAGCCCGGCCGAGAGGAAGACGAACTGCCAGCCGTCGGCCGTGCGCTCCGCGATGAGCTGGCGCACCTTCTCGAGCGTGTACTCGCGGCTCTGGTTCTCCTCGCCGTCGGTCACGGTGACGAAGACGATGTCGTCCTTGCGCAGGCCGGTGGCCTCGCGTGCCCCCTGGTCCACCATGACCCGGCCGATGGCCAGACCGGTGGCGTCGAGGAGGGGAGTGCCGCCGCGGGGCACGTAGGACGTGCGGTCGAGTGCGACCGCCTCCGTGATCGGGGCCCCCCAGACGACCACCTCCTGCGGGTCCTGGGAGTCGAACAGGATGATGCTGACGCGGGCGTCGGGCCCGTTCGCCTGCTGGTCGGCGAGGAAGGTGTTGAACCCCCCGATGACGTCGTTGACGATCGAGGACATGGAGCCGGACCTGTCGAGCAGCACCACGATGTGGGTGCCGTTCGGGCGGGCCTGCTGCTGGTTGTCGTTGGTGGACGGGTTGTTGGTCATTGTGTGCCTTTCGTGATCTCAATCCCGACCGTCGGGATTTGAGTAAAGGTCACTATAACCAGAGGGTGTGTCAGTCCCTCCGCGGGGCTGAGCGGAACCGGATCGGCGGGGAGATCTCCCGTGCCCGGCCTGCCTTGTAGAGCATCGGCGGGCGACCGGGGCTGGGCTGGTCGGAAGTGATGATCCCGAGCGGCTGGATGAAGTTCTTGGTGAGCTCCACCTTGCGGCGGAAGTTGGCCGGGTCGACCTCGTCCTGGAGGAACGCCTCGTAGACCATCCGCAGGTCGGACATGGTGAACTTCGGCTGGCAGAAGCTGACCGCGATCGGGGTGTCCTCGAGCATCTGGAAGGCCTTGGCCCTGGCGTCGCTGATGATCCGGTGGTGGTCGAACTCGAGCACCCGGGAGGACTGGAGCTGGCGGTAGGGAACGAACTTGGCCTCCACCGAGTGCTTGATCGGGGCTATCTCGCCGGGATGGGGCAGGAGGGCGAGGTAGGCGATCGAAAAGGCCCGCCAACGGCTGTCCCTGTCGGGGTCCCCGTAGGCACCCACCTGGTGGAGATCCTTGTGGCGCAGGGTTATGCCAGTCTCCTCGTGCACTTTCCGCAGGGCGGTGTCTTCCAGGGGTTCCTTCTCCTTGACGGCCCCTCCGGGAAGTGCCCAACTCTTGGAGGGGGCATCAGGACGGCGCATCACCAACACCTCGAGGCGGTCCTTGGCGGCCAGGTTCCTGTCCGGGTTCACGGTCAGCACGACCGTGTCGACATAGACGTAGAAGTCCGACTGGATGGTTCGCTCATGCTTCGGCATGCCTCCAGTGTGCCACCACCGAGTGTCAGATTTGGGACAAAGGCTCCCATTCCGCTTGTCACAGTGCCCGGGCGGGGAGGGCCGGCCTGGGAACGGGGAATAAGTCCGGACCACCGTTAGTTGCACACACCCTGTCGTTATAGTCCGACCGTCCTAAACCCCCGGCCCCGGCCGGGCCGATCGCTCAAGGAGCCCAATGACCACACACACCACCGGACAGCCCGTCTCAACCCGCCACATCAGCTACCCCCAGAAGTTCCGTGCCACCGGCGCCATCCTCGGCGCGGCCATCGGGGACGCCCTCGGGGCCCCGTTCGAGTTCAAGCCCGGCGGCCTGTACTCGTCACACTTCCCCGGTCCGGTCCTGTCCGGCACCGGCGAGATGATCGGCGGGGGCGGTTTCGGGTGGGCGCCCGGTGAGTTCACGGACGACACACAGATGGCCATGGCCCTCGCGGAGTCGCTCATCGCCCACGGCGGCCTGGACCTCGACGACCTGTGGGAGCGCTTCCAGGCATGGAAGCACTCGGCCGTCGACGTCGGGATCGTCACGGGAGTCGTGCTGTCCCAGCCGGTGCGCCACGGCGCGGCCGAGCACGGCCACCACGCCACCGGCGGCCGCAGCGCGAGCAACGGCTGCGTCATGCGCATCGCGCCCGTGGGCGTGCTCGGGGTGCGTCTCGGTTCGGACGCCACGGTCGCACTCGCGGCCGGCCAGGCCCGCCTCACGCACCACGACCCCGCCGCGGCGGTCGGCGCTGCGCTCGTGGCCGAGTTGATCCGCCACATCATCGTCACGGGCGAGTTCCGCGGGGTCGCCGAAGCGATCCTCGACGACTTCGCCGCCACCGGCACGTTCGACGCCGCCGTAGTGGGCGAGTATCGCGGCTACGTGGCGGACGGCTTCGATCCGCTGTCGCCCGCGATCCCCGGGAACGGGTCCGTGTGGACGACCGTGGGCCAGGCACTGTGGGCCGTGCGCAGCACGGACTCGTTCGAGGCCGCGATGCGCGCCGTCATCGACCTCGGCGGGGACACCGACACCGTGGCGGCCGTGGCAGGTGCCGTCGCGGGCGCACTGTACGGGGCGCAGCGCATCCCCATCCGCTGGACGACCTACGTGCACGGGTACCTGCGCATGCCCGACGGCTCCCAGCGCGAGTACCGCATGCAGGACCTGATCGATGTCTCGCGCCTGCTGCTGGGCGAAGGGAAGTCGACCATGTCGTACCGTGACGCGCCCGTCGGCCCGCGCCTGGTGCACAAGGCGGGGGTGCACGCCGCGAACCTGGACGGCGCGGCCACCGCCCCGCGCGACCACGCGGTCGTGTCGCTGTGCATGACGGAGGAGCGCTTCCTCAACCACGTCAACCGCCGCCAGATCTACATCCGCGACAAGGAGAACCCGCAGAACGACGACCTGTTCTTCGTGGTGCGCGACGCCGTGGAGGCGATCGAGGCCTTCCTCGCGGAGGGGCGTGACGTGGTGGTGCACTGCCACGGCGGCCGCAGCCGCACCGGTCTCGTGCTGAAGGCCTGGTACATGGCCCATGAGGGTGCCTCCCACCGCCAGGCACACGATTGGCTGCGCGGCACGTGGGAGCACTACGAGACGTGGACACAGTCGTTCTGGGATTTCCTGGAGACCGAGTGGACGGCCCACGTGGGCCGGAAGGGAGCCTGACCCCGTGATCGACCTGATGGAGGCCGAGGAGGCTGTGATCGCGCACCTCAACCGCATCGCGTGCATCGACCAGGACGTGGACGAGCACGGCGAGGAGGTCCCGCTCTCGTTCCCGCTCACGTTCTTCACCCTGGAGAACGCGGTGGTGTGCCGCGCGACGCTGTACACGCGCTTCAACGGCGCGGTGGTGCTGCGCATCGACGCCGACGTCACGGAGGCGGACGACTCGGCGTCGCTCCGCCAGTGGGCGCTCGACACGCCAGGCCAGCTGCCGTACGTGCAGATCCGCTACCAGCGCGACTCCCGCGACGGCACGGCCACGGTCACGGCCACCCACTCCCTCGCGGTGGACCAGCTGAACCGGTTCGTGCTGGAGCAGGTGGTGTCGTCGTTCGACTTCATAGTCCCGCAGTGGATCGCGAAGGCGGCCCAGATCGAGGCCGTCGCCGAGCTGAACGCCCAGCGCCAGCGCAAGAAGATCGAGGAGGCCGCGCGCTCCGGGACCGAAGAGGACCACAGCGACGACTCCGACGACCCGTTCGGTGTCGACGAGGACGCTCCCGCACCCGCCACCACCGTCCACGAGGCCACCGGTGTGGACGCCGTGCTGAAGGAACTGTCCGGTCTGATCGGTCTCGAGCCGGTGAAGAAGCTGGTGCGCGACCTGACCGACGTGCAGCGCGTCGCGACGCTCCGCGAGAACGCCGGCCTCAAGCCGCTCCGTCCCTCGCCGCATCTCGTGTTCACCGGCAACCCGGGGACCGGCAAGACCACGGTCGCCCGCCTCATCGGACGTCTCTACAAGGAGATGGGGCTCCTGCGCCGCGGCCACGTGGTGGAGACCGGCCGCCAGGGGTTGATCGGCGGCTACATCGGGCAGACGGCGATCAAGACCGCCGAGGTGCTGAAGTCCGCCGAGGACGGCGTGCTCTTCATCGACGAGGCGTACTCGCTCGCGGTCGGCCACCACCTCGACTACGGCCGCGAGGCCATCGAGACGATCCTCGCGCACATGGAGAACAACCGCGGGCGCATCGCGGTCGTCGTCGCGGGGTACCCCGACAAGATGAAGGATTTCCTGGTGATGAACCCGGGTCTCGCCAGCCGCTTCGACCACACGCTGAAGTTCCCCGACTTCTCGAACGACGAGCTCGTCGAGGTCTTCGAGATGTTCGCCCGCGCGCACGACTACGTGCTCACGCCCGCCGCGCGTGCACACCTGCTGGGGATCGTCTCCGGATGGCCCCGCGGCGCGACATTCGCGAACGCGCGGGAGGTCCGCAAGCTCTTCAACGACGTGGTGATGAGGCACTCCGCGGCCGTCGTGGCCGGCGGGATGAGCCTGGGGAACGGTCTCGTCGAGATCGACACGTGCCACTTCGCGGATGGCGGCGGCACGTCGTCCGGCGGCGGGGCGCGTCGTTTCGGCTATCTCTGACATACCCGCGCGGGGCAATGGCCGTCCCGCGGTGCGCCGCGGAAACTAGGGTCGAGCCGTGCGATTCGAGGCGTTGCGGCGGCTGGACGGCCGTCTCCACCCGGACAGCGGCAAGTCCCCCGGCGGCACTGCGTTCTCCGCCATCCACCGCAGGGCGGCACTCGTCGCGGCACTCGTCGCGGGTCTCGTCTCGTTCTCCGTGGCGTTGCGCCAGTACGGGCCCACCGTGCACCCCGACGAGTGGGGATTCCTGCTGAACGGCAGGGTCATCATGGGGCACGCCGAGGCGCAGATCCCCACGGGCAGCTTCTACCCCGCGGGGTTCGGCCTGGTGACCGGGCCGCTCGCCGAGCTCACCGGCTCGCTCGCGGGCGGGTACCGGGCGACGCTCGTCGTCAACTTCGTGCTGTGCGTCCTGGTGGGCGTCACCGCGCGGCTCGTGGGTCGGCGCGTGTTCGGGATGGGCGAGAACGCGGCAACCGTGGCCGGGGCCCTCGCCTTCGTGGTCCCGGGCACGATCGTGACGAGCCTGTTCGCCTGGCCGGAGACCGCGGCCCGTCTCGCGTTCCTCGTGTTCGTGCTCTGGTTCCACCGCATCGCGGGGGAGCGCAGGAGAGGCCCGATGCTCCTGTTCGGGTTCCTGGTGGGTCTCATGCCCGGCCTGCACGGGAGGTTCACCCTGGTCCTGCCCGTCGTGTGCTGCGTGTTCCTGCTGTGGGGGCTGCGCCGTGACATCAGCAGGGTGCTCGCCGTGGGGGCGTGCGCCGTCACCACCGCCGGGTACGCGTGCAGCTACCTGCTGAACAGGTTCGTGAAGAACTCGCTCTACGGGGCCTCCTACGACCAGGAGAACAGGCTCCTGCGCCGTCTCGTCGACCCCACGCTGTGGCCGGCGCTCCTGCGCACCATGACGGGGCAGTCGTGGTACCTCGTGGCCACCTCGGGAGGGCTGGTCGCCGTGGCAGTGGCGTACATGGTCGTCCGCGTGCGCTCCGGCGGCGGGCTGCGGACCGTGCGCACGGACCCCTCCCGCCTGACGTGCCTCGTGATCGTCGTCAACACCGCGCTCCTCGTGTTCACCGGGGGGCTGCAGCTCCTCTTCGGGAACCGCGGAGACCACCTCATCTACGGCAGGTACGTGGAGATCCTCGTGCCCGTCATCCTCGTGGCCGGGTGCGCGGCGCTCGAGTCCTCGCGCCTGCTCGCGCTGCGGGCATGGTTGCTCGGCGCGGTCGGCACGCTCGCCGTCGCGCTTCTGTACGTGCTCGTCGACATGGGTGACGGCGTCAAGGGCGGCTGGGCGCGCAACGACATCGTCTTCCCGAACATCGTCGGCACCGATGCGATGAGGTACCTGGTGCGGCCCGGTCTCGTGACGTTCGGTGCCGCGTTCGCCCTCGCCGGCCTGCTCCTGTGGTGGGCCTACCGGAGGCACGGAGCGTGGGCACCCGTGCTCATGGTCGCCTTGCTCGCGGTCGGGTCCTCGTGGTCGGCGCAGCGCAGCATCCTCACCCGCACCGACGACCTCGAGGCCACCGGGGTGAGCGTCGACTACGTGAGGGAGGCCGGCGGAACGCTCATCGGCTTCGACGAGGGAGTGCGCAACGACCGCTCGTACTACTACCTGCGGTACCGCCTGCACCCCGTCGCTCTCGTCAGGTTCGACATCTCCTCCCCGGACGCGGTGATCCCGGCCGCGTACTCCTGCCTCTACGGGTTCCCGAACAAGCCCCCGCGGGGCGGGGAGTGGCGCATCGTCGCCGATGAGATACCCCTCAGACGAGTACTGTGGCAACGGGTCGGGACCGACCGTTGTTGAGGAAAAAGGCGAACGAGACATGACCACCTACGCCCCCGACGAGTGCGACGTCAGCGTCGTCCTGCCCATCTACAACGAGAAGGGCCACCTCAGGGCCGAGATCGACAGGATCCGCGAGGCTCTTGAGGCCTCCCGCTACTCCTACGAGCTCATCGTGGTGGACGACGGCTCCAACGACGGCTCGGAGGCGGAACTCTCCCGCATAGATGGCATCACGCTCATCACCCACCGGCGCAACCAAGGTTCCGGTGCCGCCAGGCGCACCGGCACCACGGCAGCGAGGGGGCGCGTGGTGGTGTGGACGGACGTGGACATGACGTACCCGAACGACCTCATCCCCGATCTCGTGGACGCCATGGAGGGCGTGGACCACGTGGTGGGCTGGCGCCAGACGGAGGAGGGCACCCACAAGCTGCTGCGCACGCCGGCCAAGTGGGTCATCCGCAAGCTGGCGAGCTTCCTCTCCGAGACCGACATCAAGGATCTCAACTCGGGCCTCCGTGCCTTCCGCCGTGACGTCGCCATGCAGTACGTGCACGAGCTGCCGAAGGGTTTCTCGTGCGTGACCACGCTGACGATGTCGTTCCTCGGCAACGGCTACAGCATCGGGTTCTTCCCGATCCAGTACTTCCCGCGCGCCGGGCGCAGCAAGTTCCACTGGCTGCGCGACACGCGCCGGTACATCCTGCAGGTCATCAGGATGACGCTGTCCTACAACCCGCTGAAGGTCTTCCTGCCCGTCGGGCTGGGTCTTCTCGTCATCGGCCTCGTGAAACTGGGCTTCGACTGGGCCGAGCGCGACTTCCGCCTGGCGGCCAACACCCTCCTCATTTTCTTCGCGGCGCTCCAGGTCATCACGGTCGGCCTTCTCGCGGACCTCGTGGTGCGCGCGACAAAGTCCCCGAACTCGGTCCCGCCGGCCTGACCCATGCGCGTCGCGATCGTGGGTGCCGCGTTGTCGGCGAACAAGGGCGCCGCCGCGATGCTCGAGACGGTCATCGCGCGCCAGCCGGGCGTGTCGGGGCCGTGCACCTTCGACATCCTCACCACGTACCCGGAGGCCGATGCACCGCTCGTCCCGGCCGGTGCCGACGCGCGCGTGGTGGGGCTGCAGCCGCTGCGTCTCGCCCTGGTGGAGTTCCCGGTGGCGGTCCTCGCATTCGTGGCGCGGCTCGCGCGGCTCCCGCTCGGCTGGGTGCGCACCCGGGCCTCACGCGCCATTCTCGACGCCGACGTGGTTGTGGACGTGGCGGGGATCAGTTTCGCCGACGGCCGCGGCGTGCCCATCACCGTCTACAACGCACTGATGACGGGCCTGCCGTTGCTCCTCGGCACCCCAACGGTCAAGGCGGCGCAGGCGCTCGGTCCGTTCCGCAACCCGCTGAACCGTCTGCTCGCCCGTCTGGTGCTTCCGCGTCTCGCCGCTGTGTGCGCACGGGGCGCACGGACGCGCGAGCACCTCGACTCCCTCGGCCTGCGCAACGTCACCGACGTCGCGGATCTCGCGTTCTCGCTCGACGAGGCTGCCGACCTGCCCGCAGGGGTCGAGTCCGCTGTGGCCGCCGTTCGCGGGGGGTATGCAGTCGTGATGCCGAGCTCGGTCGTGCGGCGGATGTTCGAGTCCGCCGGGGGCGACTACGTGGCGGCAGTCGCCGCCGTCGTGCGCGGCGTGCGGGAGCGCACCGGCCTCGGTGTGGTCGTCGCGCCGCACAGTTACCGCACGGGCCAGCCAGAGGGGCGCATGAACGACGGCCCGGTGTGCCGCGAGGTGTCGGCGGTGCTCGCGGGCGACCCCGGCGTGGTGGGCATCGACGCCCCGCTCACCGCCGGCGAGCTGCGCAGGCTCGTGGCCGGGTCTCGCGTGCTCGTCACCTCCCGTTTCCACGCGATGATCTCCGGACTCGCCACGTGCACGCCGACCGTCGTCGTGGGCTGGAGCCACAAGTACCGCGAGGTCCTGGACGACTTCGGTCTGGCCGGGCTGGGGATGGACTCGGCGGTACTGGCGGACCCGGCGACGGTCGTCGACGCGGTCGTTGACTGCGCGGGTCGGCGCGACGAGATCG
Source organism: uncultured Bifidobacterium sp. (assembly GCA_964653385.1). GTDB lineage: Bacteria > Actinomycetota > Acidimicrobiia > Acidimicrobiales > Ilumatobacteraceae > UBA2093. The sequence goes on from CAZZFB010000001.1 coordinate 28,277, forward strand.
CGGCGACGATCTCCGCGGCACTCCCTGCCGTGCAGGAGAAGTCGATGCGGAATTTCGCGGTCATCCACCGCGCCGCCACGGGGGCCGGCGCATGAGCGGGAGGGCGGCACGGTGAACGTGTCAACCGACCTCAGCGGGGTCATCTCGTCGGGCATGTGCATCGGGTGCGGTGCGTGCGAGATGGCCGACGGTTCCGTGCGCGTGTCACTGAACCCGCGCAGCCTCATCTACGAGCCGCAGAGCACCGGCTCGCAGGCGGCGGCCGATGTGTGCCCCGCGGTGGCGGTGGACTACGCGGGCCTGCAGGAGTACCTCTTCCCCGGGGCCGTGCCGGGCCCGTACGGCGTCGTGCGCTCGGTGCACCTGGCGCAGAGCACGGACCTCGACCGCAACATGAAGGCGAGCTCGGGGGGCCTCATCAAGGAGGTGCTGCGGTCGCTCCTCTCCTCGGGAGACATCGACGGCGTCATCGCGCTCGACCACGTGGAGGGGATCGAGTTCGCGGCGCGCCTCGTCACGGACCCCGACGATGTCGACAACCTGCCGGGCAGCATCTACCACAACCTCTCCCAGGCGCCGGCGCTGCGGCTCCTCCGCGACACGCCCGGTCGCCTCGCCGTCGTGGCGATCCCGTGCCAGCTGGAGGGCCTGTACTCGTGGGTGCGCCGCTTCGCACCGGAGCTGCGCGAGCGGATCACCGTCACCATCGGGCTGCTGTGCGGCTGGCAGTACTCGCACCACAGCATCAACGCCATGGGGGAGTACCTCGGTTACGACCCCGCCGACATCACGGACATCTCGTACCGCGGGGGCGGGCCCGTCGGCAAGCTCACCGTGCGCACCGGCGACGGCAAGGAGTACTCGGCGAGCCGACGTGTCGACTTCGGCTACCAGGTGGCCTTCGACCGCCACTTCAACACGACGCGCTGCCACGTCTGCGTGAACCACGGCAACTTCCTCGCTGACCTGGTCGTCGGCGACGCGTGGCTGCCCAGCACGGTGTTCACGAAGACCGGGATCAGCCTGGTCGTGTGCCGCACCGCCCTTGCCGAGCAGGTCCTCGCGCGAATCGTCGAGTCCGGGTCGTGCATCGCCACCGAGGTGTCGGACGAGGAGATCCGCGAGTCCCAGACGGACCGTGTCGTCTTCGGCGAGTTCGCCTATGCGTACGCGGAGCACCTGCGCCGTCTCGGCGGCCACGTCCCCGAGCTCCACGGCCCGAACGAGGGGCACGGCACGCCGAAGCCCAGGCGCCAGGTGGCCAGGTTCCACCGCGAGCTCGTGCGCAAGCAGGCACTCATGGCCGCGCGCCGGTACAGGTACATGAAGCTGCGCAAGGCCACGCTGGAGCTGCGCGGGTACGTGATGCGCTACGTGCGCTGGTTCCTCGTGCGCATCCTCCGCGTGAAGAGCATCAGCGGCAAGCGTCGGGAGATCCCGCGGGAGCGGCTGTCCAGGTTCCGCTGAGCAGGGCGTCAGGCCGCCGCACGGCGGCCGGACGCGCCCGCGACGGCTGTCGACACGGCGGCACCCGCGAGGTCGACGCACACGAACACCAGGCGGCTGACCAACGCGAGCGACACGGCCACGGGCGTTCCCACCAGCGGTCCCGCGAGCGCGGTGAACACCGACTCGCGGACTCCGATGCCGCCCGGCACCCCCGGCACGAGGAAGCCGACGAGCCAGGAGGCAGACGCCACGAACAGCATCTCCGTCACGCTGATGCGGGCGCCGAACGCCGAGGCGGTCACTGAGGTGCTGAGCGACATGAGCACCCATGCGGGCACGTGGAGCGCGGTGAGCCGCACGAAGTCCGCCCGTCGGGGGAGCACCAGCCCGCGCCCCGTGACGCGGGTCGCGAGCGCCGAGACGCGCGCCGACACCCCGGCAGACCCGAGGACGACCCCGGCTGACACGAGGCACAGCACGGCACCTGCGCCGACGACGGGCCTGTCCCACGAGAGCAGGGAACCCGCGGCCACGGCGACGACAGCGGCCGAGTAGGTGGTCACGAGGGACAGCCCCGTGGCCCTGTACGCGGCGCCACGCTCGACACCACCGCGCACGGCGAGCTCGGCGCGCCCCACGATGGGCCAGATGCCCCCGGGCACGTACTTGCCGAGCTGGCCGACGAAATACCACGACATCGCCCGCCGCCCCGGGGCATGGTGCCCGCGGTCGCGGAGCATCCCCGCCCAGATCCAGCCGATGGAGCCCATTGCCGCCAGGCCGAGGAGGAGGCTGAGGAGGAGGGGGGCGGGTTCGGCCCCCGAGAGGGCGTCGCCGACCTCCTCGCGACGGGTCACCAGCGTGCGGACCACGAACGCGACGCCGGCGATGCCGATGACGGCGCCGACCAGCGGCACCAGCCGCCTGCGCACGTCGGTTCGCGCGGTCCCGTTCATCCCCCGACAATACGTCCCGCACGGCTGGCACGGCCCGTATCCCCTGGGCAAGGATGACGACCGGACAAAGGGGGAGCCATGGCCATGACAGCCGACGAGGCCGCATCGATCTTCTACACGCCGGAGGCGTACGCCGACGAGGAGCTCTTCGAGAGGGCGTGCGCGTTCCTCCGGCGCAACTCGCCCGTGCACCTGGTGGAGCACCCGGACGGAGAGGTGAACCCGTTCTGGGCGATCACGAAGCACGCCGACGTGCTGGAGATCGAGCTGCACAACAACATCTTCATCAACGAGCCGCGGCCCGTCCTGGGGCCCGCCGAGAGCGACCGCCGAAACGCCGAGAACGGACACATGCTGCGCACTCTCATCCACGTGGACGACCCCGAGCACCGCGAGCTGCGCGGCGTGACGAGCGAGTGGTTCCTGCCGAAGAACATGGCGAAACTGGACGACCGTCTCGCGGGGCTCGCGGTCCAGTACGTGGACAAGATGGCGTCCATGGGCGGGAGGTGCGACTTCGCCACCGACATCGCGATGCACTACCCGCTGAACGTCATCCTGCACATCCTCGGCCTCCCCGAGTCGGACTACCCGCGCATGCTGAAGCTCACGCAGGAACTCTTCGGTGCCGCCGACGAGGACCTGCGCCGTGACGACGACCCGGAGGCGGTCATCAAGGTCATCGAGGACTTCTTCGCCTACTTCACGAGGATCACCGAGGAGCGCCGCGCGAACCCGACCGACGACCTCGCGTCCGCCGTGGCGAACGGCCGCATCAACGGCGAGGAACTGAACCTGATGCAGACCATCAGCTACTACGTCATCACGGCCACCGCGGGCCACGACACCACGGCCTCCGCGATGGCCGGCGGTGTGCTCGCCTTCATCCAGCACCCCGACCAGTGGGAGCGCCTGAAGAAGGACCCGTCGCTCGTGGCGACCGCGGCCGACGAGATCATCCGCTGGGTGACGCCCGTGAAGCACTTCATGCGCACCGCAACCGAGGACTACACGCTCGCGAGCGGGCACACCATCCGCAAGGGGGAGAGCGTGCTGCTGTCCTACCCCTCCGCCAACCGGGACGAGGACGTGTTCGCGGACCCGTACGTGTTCGACATCGGCCGCTCGCCGAACAAGCACCTGTCGTTCGGGTTCGGCGTGCACTACTGCCTCGGCGCGATGCTCGCACGCATGGAGATCAAGGCGATGCTCGCCGAGATGGTGCGGCGCGTGGAGCGATTCGAGCTGGCGGGCGAGCCGAGGCTCATGAAGACCACGTTCGTCGGCGGGCTGAAGCGCCTGCCCGTGTCATACGTGATGGCCTGAGGGGGACGCGATGGGTGACGAACTCTGGCGCCTCGGCGCACTGCAGCTGGCCGAGGGGATCCGCTCGCGGCGCTTCAGCAGCCGCGAGGTGGTGCAGGCCCACCTGGACCGCATCGCGCAGGTGAACGGGCACGTGAACGCCGTCGTGAAGGTGCTCGCGGACAGTGCCCTCGCCGCCGCCGACGGGGCCGACGCGGCGGTCCGCGATGGTGCCCCGCTCGGTGCGTTCCACGGCGTCCCGTTCACCATCAAGGAGAACATCGACATTGCCGGCCAGCCCACCACGAGCGGCGTGCCGATCTTTGCCGGGGCGATCGCCCCGGAGACCGCCCCCGCTGTGGAGAGGATGCTCGCCGCGGGGGCGATCCCCGTCGGGCGCACGAACCTGCCCGACATGGGCCTTCGCATCCACACCGACTCCACTCTCTACGGCCGCACCAAGAACCCGTGGAATGCCGAACGAACGGCGGGCGGGTCCAGCGGAGGGGAGGCGGCGGCCCTCGCGACGGGCATGTCGCCGATCGGGCTGGGCAACGACATCGGGGGCTCCCTGCGCAACCCCGCGCACGCGTGCGGGATCGTGTCGATCAAGCCGTCCCGCGGCGTGGTGCCCGACACGCAGGCGTTCCCCACGCCGGACCGTTCGCTCTCGTCGCAGGTGATGCTGAACCAGGGCGTGATGGCGCGCACGGTCGCCGACGTGCGTGCGGGCCTGGAGACTGTCGCCGGGCACGACCCGCGCGACCCCGTGAGCGTCCCCGCAGTCCTCACGGATCTCGTCCCCGGGGAGCGACTGAGGGTCGCGGTCCTCGCCGAGCCACCGGGCGGCTCCACGCACCCCGGTGTCGCGGCCGCCGTGCGGGCGGCCGCTGACGCCCTCGCGGACGCGGGGCATGACGTGGTGGAGGCCGTGCCGCCGGACTACGAGCTGTCGTTCCTCCTGTGGGCGGCGATGCTCTTCACCGAGCTCCACGACATCCGCGACCAGATCGACCTGGTGATGGGCGAAGGCGGCAAGGCGCTCATCGCGAACGCACTCGACAAGTTCCCGAAGATGTCGTCGCTCGAGTACTACATGGTCCACGCGCAGCGGGACGGCGTCGCCCGCAGGTGGGGCATGTGGTTCCGGGACCACCCGGTGCTGCTGTCGCCCACGTGGTCGCAGCCCGCCTTCGTGGCCGACTGGGACATCTCCGGGGAGGAGGGCTCCATGGGAACGCTCGAGCTGATGCGACCCGTGCTGCCGGGCAACCTGCTCGGCCTGCCGTGCGCCGTTGTGCCCGGCGGCATGGCTGACGGCCTGCCGGTGGGCGTGCAGGTCATCGGCGACCGTTACACGGACCTGCGCGTGCTCTCTGTTGCCCAGCAGGTGGAGGACGCGCTCGGCATCATCACCCCGATCGACCCGCGCTGAGGATCCCCGCGCGGCTGGTGGTGTTCAGCCGCGGCGGTCCTGCAGGAAGGGGAACCGCCCGCGCACGTCCGCGACCACCGAGGGGTCGACGTCGGCGCACGTCACAGACACGCCCGCCCCGGCGACGGTCTCGTTGCCGAGCGGGTCGATGATGCGGGAGTCACCTGCATACGACAGACCCCCGCCGTCGCCGACCCGGTTCACACCGGCCACGTACGCCTGGTTCTCGATGGCCCGCGCGCGCAGGAGGGTCATCCAGTGCTCGCGCCGGCTCACCGGCCAGTTGGCGGGCACCACGTAGAGGTCGGTGCCCGTGGCGAGCGCCCAGAACTCGTCGGCGAAGCGCAGGTCGTAGCACACGAAGAGGGAGGTTCGCACCCCGTCGATGTCCACCGTGACGTGCCTGTCGCCCGCGCGGAAGTGCCTGTCCTCGCCCCCGTAGGTGAAGGGATGGATCTTGGCGTAGCGGTGCTGTGTTCCGTCGGGGCCGGCGACGACGAGCGAGTTGAACGGGCGCGGGTCGTCCGGTGCCGTCTCGGGGCAGCTGCCCGCGACCCACACCCCGTGCCGCGCCGCCATCTCCGAGAGGAACATGCTGGAGGGCCCGCCGGCCGGTTCGCCGATGTCGTCACGGTCGACCACGAAGCCCGTGGAGAACATCTCGGACAGCACGACCAGCTGCGCACCCTCTCCGGCGGCACGCGCGACGAGCGGTGCGAGCGCGGCGAAGTTGGCGGCCCTGTCGGCCCACACGATGTCGTGCTGGACGGCGGCGATGCGCATGACCGCAGTCTGTCACTTCCAGGAGGCGAGCCGCCGCGCCGCCTCCTCGATGGTGGGCATCTGCTTGCAGAACGCGAAGCGGACGATGTGCCTGCCCTCGGCGGCGTTCGCCGGCGAGTAGAGGACGCCAGCCGGGATCGCCACCACCCCGCAGGCCGACGGCATCGACCTGCAGAACTCCATCCCGTCGCCGTCGGCGCGCCTGGCGCGGACGTCGGCGGTGACGAAGTAGGTGCCCGAGGAGGCGTACGGGGCGAGACCCGCGTGCGCGAGGGCCGTCCGCAGCACGTCCCGCTTTGCCTGCAGGTCGGCAGCGAGGGCGGTGAAGTACGCGTCGGGGAGGCGCAGACCCGCGGCGATGGCGGGCTGGAACGGCGTGCCCCCGGCGAACGTGAAGAGCTGCTTGGCCATGCGGACCGCGTTGACGAGAGGCGCCGGGCCGCAGGCCCACCCGATCTTCCACCCCGTCGTGTTGAACGACTTGCCCCCCGAGGACACGGTGACGGTGCGCCCGGCCATCCCCTCGAGACAGGCGATCGGGACGTGCCGCGCGCCGTCGAAGACGAGGTGCTCGTACACCTCGTCCGACACGACGATCAGGTCGTTCCTGGTCGCGACGTCAGCGACCGCCTGCAGTTCCTCGCGGGTGAAGACGGTGCCCGTGGGGTTGTGCGGCGAGTTGAGCAGGATCATCCGGGTGCGCGGCGACACCGCCCGCCGCAGGTCCCCCTCGTCGAAACCGAAACGGCCGTTGCTGTCGGGACGCAGCGTGACGGGGGAGAGGACCGCCCCGGCCAGCGAGACGCACGCGGCGTACGTGTCGAACAGGGGCTCGAAGACGATGACCTCGTCACCCGTGTCGAGCATGCCGAGGAGCGCGCCCGCGATCGCCTCTGTGGCGCCCATGGTCACGAGCACCTCGGTGTCCGGGTCGTGGCTCAGGCCCCAGAACCTCTGCTGGTGCTCGGCGATCGCGTGCCGCAGGTCGGGCAAGCCGGTGCCCGGCGGGTACTGGTTCGCGCCCGCGGCGATCTGCTCCCGCGCGATGTGCAGGACCTCCGCGGGGCCGTCGTAGTCGGGGAACCCCTGGCCGAGGTTGATGGATCCCGTGGAGACCGCGAGCGCCGTCATCTCGGCGAAGATCGAGGCCCCGAACCCCTCCAGTCGGGATGCGAGCGGCGGCCGTGGGGTCACGTTCCCCACAGTATGTGACGCGGTCCGTGCGTCAGGCGGTCCAGCCGGAGAATGCGTCGATCATCGCCTTCACATCGCCGAGCGGGTAGAGGATCGGGCACGTGGCGCCGTCCTTCATGTACTCCCGCACCTTCGCGCGCGCGTCCTCGGGGGTCCCCGAGGCCGTCAGCATCTGCACGATCTCGTCGGGGACGAGCTTCGAAGCCGCGACGACCTGCTCGTGTGTGGCGGGCCACGTGAGGACCTCGCCGACCTTGTCGAGCAGCGACTGCGGGACGCCGGACGCCTTCATGATGTGGGGCTGCTGGCCGAGGTACTGGGTGACCATGAGGCGCGCCATGTCGAGTGCGGTCTTGCGGTCCTCGTGGACGCTGCACACCACCAGCTGCGGGCGGTCGATGTCCTCCCAGCGGCGGCCCTTCTTCTCTGCGCCGCGGGCGAGTGCCTCGATGGCGGTCTTGTTGTAGTCGGGCGAGACGAGGTAGTTGAGCACGACGCCGTCGGCGATCTCACCGGCGAGCTCCATCATCTGCAGGCCGGTGGCACCCAGGTAGATCGGCACGTCCTTCGGCCTGCGCTCCTGGTACACGTAGTCCAGCTCGACCCCGTCGAGGTGGACGAAGTCGCCGTGGAATGTGACGGTCTCGTTGTGCAGCAGCGCCCGCACCGACGTGATGATCTCGCGCATCACGCGGAGCGGCTTGTCGCGGCTGATACCGACCTTGGAGGCGAGGGGGTCCCACCACGCACCGATGCCGAGGATCACCCGGCCAGGGGCGAGGTCGTCGAGGGTGGAGAACGTGGCGGCGAGGCGCGCGGGGTTGCGGGTCCAGCAGTCGACCACGCCCGAGCCGATCTTGATCGTGTCGGTGACCGCGGCGAAGGCGGACATCGGCACGATGGCATCGCGCACGAGGCGGCTGTCGGCCTGCCAGACGGCCTCGAAACCCTTCGACTCGGCGTACCTCGCGTACTCCATGCCCTCGGCGATGGGGTGCGCGTCCTGCAGGTAGAGGGCGGCGGGGCTTGTCATGGTGGTCCTCGTTCCGGTCATTCGCTGTCGTCGTTGTTCTTCGGCTTCATCGGCAGCGTGGTGCGCCAGGTGCCGTCCGCATCGTGCAGGGCGGCGGCGACGGCCGGGGCGGTGGGCACCAGTCCGATCTCGCCCACGCCCTTGATGCCGTAAGGGCTGCGGGGCTGCGGGCACTCCACGATCGTCACGTCGATCGGTGGCACGTCCTTGGCGCGCAGGATGCCGAGCGAGCGCAGCGTCATGTTGACCGGGAATCCGCGCTCGTCGCTGGGGAAGTCCTCGGTGAGCGCGTACCCGAGACCCATGTGCACCGCACCCTCGATCTGGCCCTCGCAGAGCGTGGGGTTCACGGCGCGGCCGACGTCGTGGACCGCGACGACCCGCTCGATGGCCTGCGTCTCCCTGTCCATGACGACCATCTGCGCGGCATAGCCGAAGGCCGAGTGGATCGTGGGGTTCGGGTGGTCGGGATCGCCCAGGTGCTGCGTCCAGTCCACGACGTACTCGCCGGTGTAGTCGACGCCCGGTGCGCATCCCGCGGCCTTCGCCTCGGCGCACGCGGCCTGCACGCTCGCGGCCGCCATCAACGTGCCGCGGCTGCCGGTCGTCTGGCCGAAACCGAGCTGGCGCGTGGTGTCCACGATGACCCTGATGCGCGCGGGGTCGAGGCCGAGCTCCTCGACGGCGACCTGCAGCGCGACGGTGTGCACGCCCTGGCCCATCTCGGTCCAGCCGTGGCGGACCTCGACGGTGCCGTCATCCCCGAAGCGGACGACGGCCCTGGTCACCTCGCGGAACCCGTTGCCGAGGCCGGAGTTCTTCAGGCCGAGACCGAGGCCGACGGCGGCACCGGAGGCGACCGCCGCGTCGTACTGCGGCCTGATCGCGTCGAGGCAAGCCTCGGCTCCCGCGCATCCGTCGTCCATGATCTGCCCGGGTCCCCACACCTCGCCCGGGTGGATGACGTTGCGCTTGCGGATCTCCCAGCCGCTGATGCCCACGATCCCCGCCAGACGGTCGAGGCAGCCCTCCATCGCGAACTGGGCCTGGTTGGCGCCGAAACCCCGGAACGCCCCGCACACGGGGTTGTTCGTGCGGACCGCGACGCTCGCGACGTCGACGGACGGCGTGTGGTACGGGCCGGTGGCGTGCCCGGCGGCGCGCTCGAGAACCTTCATGCCGACGGAGGCGTACGCGCCGGAGTCGCCGATCATCCGGGCCTTGACCGCGGTGAGCTTCCCCTGTGCGTCGCAACCGACCCAGTACTCCATGCGGATCGGGTGGCGCTTGGCGTGGATGAGCAGGCTCTCCTCGCGGGAGAGGGTGCACTTCACCGGCCTGCCGAGGAGCCACGCCGCGAGGGCCGTCTGGCCCTGGTTCGACATGTCCTCCTTGCCGCCGAACGCCCCGCCGTTCGACACGAGCTCGACGGTCACCCTGTCGGTGGGGACCCCGAGGACGGCGCAGATCTGGTCACGGTCGTCCCACACGCCCTGTCCGCCGGAGTAGACGTGCATCGTGCCGGCCTCCGTGTCGGGAACTGCCAGTGTGCTCTCGGGCTCCAGGAACGCGTGCTCGATGCGCTGGGTCTGGAACGTCTCGTGCACCACGTGGGCGCTGGCCGCGAGGGCGGCGTCGGCGTCACCGCGCGCGTACTCGCTGCGGGACAGCACGTTCGAGTCCGTCCCCCACACCGCGATCTCGGGGTCGTCCACCGCGGCGACGGCGTCGACGATGGGGCGCAGCACCCCGTACTCCACGCTGACGAGCTGCGCCGCGGCGCGTGCCTGCTGGCGTGTCTCCGCCACGACGATTGCGAGGACGTCGCCCGCGTACGAGGTGCGCTCGCCCTCGCCGATGAAGACGGGCCAGTCCTTGTGGATGATGCCCACCATGTTGGTGCCGGGCACGTCCCGGCGGGTGTAGACCGCGACGACACCGTCGGCCGCCTCGGCCGCGGAGGTGTCGATGCGGATGATGTCCGCGCGCGCGTGCTCCGTGAGGTGCAGCGCCGCGTGCAGCATCCCGTCCACGCGGATGTCGTCCACGTACCCGCGGTCGCCGAGGGCGAGTTCGTGGGCCTCGTACTTCAGCCCGCGTGACCCGACGCCGCCGGGCAGGGAGACGTCGACCGGTGTGCCCTTGGCGACGGCGTCGATCGCGTCGAGGATCTTCACGTACCCGGTGCAGCGGCACAGGTGCGCGCCGAGGTGGCGCGCCATGTCCTCGCGCTTCAGGTCCGCGCCCTTCTTGTCGACCTGCGCCTTCGCGCGCATCACGATGCCGGGGATGCAGAACCCGCACTGGAGGCCGCCGCACGCGGCGAACGCGTCCGAGAACTTCTTCCGCTCGGCCTCGTCCACCCCCTCGAGGGTGGTGACCGTGCGGCCCTCGGCGCGTGCGACCGGGTACTGGCAGCTGACCTGGGCCTTGCCGTCGATCATCACCGTGCAGCAGCCGCACTGCCCGGAGGGGGAGCAGCCGTCCTTCGGGGAGGTGATGCCGAGTTCCTCGCGCAGCGCCGACAGCAGGTGCGGGTGGCCTGCCCGGACCGACACGGGGGTGCCGTTCACGGTGAACGAGACGGTCTGCTGGGCGAGGTCGGTCATGGGCCAACTTTACAAAATGTCAACCCGAATTGCCCGTGTCACAAGGGTTCCCGTGGGGCGGGCGGGGCTGGCATAGTCTCGCCACGTGAGCAAGGCATGGCTGCGGCGCACCGTGACGATCACGGTGCTGGGCCTCATCGACATCCTCGTGACACTCCTCGTGCCCGTCTGGGTAGTGCTGTTCTCCGCGTACGACCTGGCCCGGGGCAAGCGGCGGATGCCCACCGTGCGGCTCATGTCGTTCGGCCTGCTGTGGGCCTGGATCGAGACGGCTGGCGTGTTCCTCATCTTCGTGCTCTGGGCAACGGGCCAGTCGCGCAACCACGGTGCCCACTACCGCATCCAGCGCTGGTGGTGCGGCTGGATCATCGCGGCCCTTCGGCTGACCGTCGGGCTGCGGGTGACCATCATCGGCACCGAGCACGTGGACCGCGGCCCGTACGTGGTGTTCTGCCGCCACGCGAGCCTCGCCGACTCCATCATCAGTTGCTTCATCGTCAACAACACGCTCGGGCTGGAGCCGCGGTACGTGCTGAAGAGCGACCTGGAGATGGTGCCGTGCCTCGACCTGCTGGGCCACCGCACACCGAACTGCTTCGTGCGGCGCGGCTCGTCGAACGTGGCGGGGGAGCTGGCCGCGTTGATGCAGATGATGGACGGGCTCGCTGAGGGCCAGGCCGCCGTGATCTTCCCCGAGGGCAGCCGGGCGAACCCGGAGAAGAGGGAGCGCGAGCTCGCTCGCCTCGCCGAGCGCCACCCCGACAGGCACGCGCGCCTCGGCAGGCTGCAGCGGTTGATCCCGCCGAAGCCGGCCGGCGCGAAGGCCATGCTGGACGCCGCACCCCGGGCTGACGTCATCACCGTCTGGCACGAGGGCCTGGACGGGCTCGACACGTTCCCCGGGATGCTCGCGGCGCTCGCCGAGCGGAAGGTCGGAGCGCACGTCGTCGTCACGGTCCACCCGCGCGCCGAGGTGGACGCGGCGGGTGACTTCACGGAATGGATCGACAGCCGGTGGGTGGAGATGGACGATGCAGTCGCCAGGTTCACCCAGGCAGCCGGCGTGTAGGAAAGGAACAACAGTGGGAAACGCAATGCTCGTGGCCGCGCTCGCGATCGTGGCCCTGATGCTCACCACGTGGGTCATCAGCGTCCTGATAAAGAACGCATCGATCGTCGACATCGTGTGGGGTCTCGGCTTCGTCGTGGTGGCATGGGCTGTCCGCATCAGCGTGGACGGCGATGCCGCCCGGCAGAACCTCATCACCTTGCTCGTCACGCTGTGGGGCCTGCGCCTCGCGCTGTACCTCGGCAGGCGCAACCTGGGGCACGGCGAGGACTTCCGCTACGTGCTCATGCGCCGCAAGCACGGCGAGAAGTTCCCGTGGGTCAGCCTGTACACGGTGTTCGGCCTGCAGGGCGCGCTGATGTGGGCGGTCTCGCTGCCTGTGCAGCTGGGCCAGGCCGATGACGGCGTGTCCGTGGGGCCACTGGCGGTCATCGGCACGGTGATCTGGGTGGTCGGCTTCGTGTTCGAGACCGTGGGCGACGCCCAGCTCGCGCGCTTCAAGAAGGACCCCGCGAACGCAGGCAAGGTGATGGACAGGGGGCTGTGGAGCCTCACGCGCCATCCCAACTACTTCGGCGACGCGGTCCAGTGGTGGGGAATCGGAATCATCGCCGCGGAGGCGGGCACCGCCGCCATCGGGCTCGTCGGCCCCGTCGTGATGACGGTGCTGCTCACGCGGGTGTCGGGTGTGCCGATGCTCGAGCACTCGATGGCGAAGCGCCGTCCCGGTTACGCCGAGTACGTGGCGCGCACGAGCGCGTTCGTGCCGCGGCCGCCGAAGCGCCTATAGCGCGCGGTCGAGCGCCGATGTGAGGTCGGCAATCAGGTCCTCGGGATCCTCGAGCCCGACAGAGAGGCGCAGGAGGCCGTCGGTGACGCCGGTGGAGGCGAGGTCCTCGCCGGACACGCCCACCTGGATCGCGGTCGCCGGGTGACAGACGAGTGTCTCCGGCCCGCCGAAGCTCGTTGCGGGGCGCACCAAGCGGAGCGACTCCATGACGCGCCGGCATGCATCCGTGCCGCCGGCAATCTCCACTGCCACCAGGGTGCCGCCCATCCGCATCTGCGCACGGGCGAGACCGTGCTGCGGGTGGGACTCGAGGAACGGGTGCGACACGTCCGTGACTCGGGGATGCGCGGCGAGCGCGCGCGCGATGCGCAGTGCCGAGGAGTGCTGGCGCTCCGTGCGCACGGCGAGCGTGCGGATGCCGCGCAGTGCGTTCTGTGCGTCGTGCGGCGAGGCGACCGAGCCGTGCATTACCGAGTACGCCCACACGGAGTCGACGAGGTCCCGTTCCCCGGCGATGACACCGATCAACGCGTCGTTGTGCCCACCGATCCCCTTGGTGGCGGAATGGAGCACGAAGTCGATGCCGAAGTCGAGCGGGCGCTGCCCCATGGGGGTGGCCATGGTGGAGTCGACCACCGTGAACGGACCGGAGATGCGGCCCAGTTCCGATAGGTCCGTCACCGCGAGGCGCGGGTTTGAGGGCGTCTCGGCCATCACGAGCATCGTGCGGCCCGGCCTGACCGCTGACTCGAACGAACCCGGCACCGAGGCATCGACGAACGTGGTCTCGATGCCGAACCTGCCGCACGGGCCCTGCAGGAACGCCATGGTGGCCCCGTAGAGATTGTTCTGGGCAACGATGTGGCTGCCCTGGCCGCAGAACGCGAGGACCAGGCTCGCCACGGCGCCCATCCCCGAACCGAACGCAAGGGCTGATTCTGCGCCCTCGAGTTGCGCGACGGCGTCCTCGAAGGCGGCCACGGTCGGGTTCGAGTACCGCCCGTAGACGCCGCCGTGGCGGACCCCGGTGGCTCGGCGGCGCATCTCGTCCAGCCCCTCCTGCTGCCACACCGTCGACGGGTCGACCGGTGTGCCGAGACCGCGGGAGTCACCGCGACCTGCGGTGATGGCGGTGGTCTCGGGCTTCTGGGTCACGGGGCAAGGCTAGTGACGGGCCCGCGTCCGGCGCTCCCGAATACCGCGCCGCACGTGCTTTCCCCGCCCCGGCCGGGGTGCTGGGGTAGGGTTCACTCCATGATTTCGTACCTTGACGCCGGCACCGGCTCCATGATCGTGACCGCAATCGCGGGTGGCGTCGCCGGCATCGGCGTGGCCTTCAAGATGGGCATGGCCCGCCTGAAGTCGAAGGTCACCGGCAAGCCGCTGCCCGAGCAGGATTCCGAGGAGTCCGAGTCCGGCTCCTCCCACGACTGAGCAGATGCCCTCCGTCCACCAAGACCCGGGGTCGTTTCGTGACCCCCTGAGCCGGGTCTTCGTCGGTGAGGACCGCGTGGTGCGGGCCTTCACCGCGGCCGGCAAGGCCGATCTCGATGCCGTGTGGTCGAGGAAGTCGATTGCCGGTGCGCTCTCCTCCGGGGACCTGATCGAGTCCACACTTGTGGATCCCGCCTCGGCCGGCCTGTCCGCGCCGTGGGTCGCGGCGATGACCCATCCCCGGGTCCCGTTCATCTCGTACCCGTACGAGTGGACGTTCTCCATGCTGAAGGATGCCGCCCTCCTGCAGCTGCGGCTCACGCGCCAGACCCTCGCCGACGGTGTGGGCCTGAAGGATGCCACGCCCTACAACGTCCAGTTCATCGGGTCGCGGGCACAGTTCATCGATGCGGGATCGTTCGAGGTCCGCAGGAAGTCGGACCCGTGGTACGGCTACCGCCAGTTCTGCGAACTGTTCCTGTACCCGCTCATGCTGCAGGCCTACCTGGGCGTGGGCTTCCAGCCCTTCCTCCGCGGCGCCGTGAACGGCATCGCTCCCGGCACGATGCGCAAACTGCTGCCCGCGAGCATCAGGCACCCGCGCAAGGGGCGGCTCACGCACGTCGTGCTGCACGCCGCGGCGCAGGACAGGTTCGCCGACACCGATGTGGAGGTGAAGAAGGAGGCCGCCAAGGCGGGCATGAGCGCGGCAGTCCTCGACGCCACGCTCCGGAAACTGGAGAAGCTGGTGTCGTCGCTGGAGCTCGGCGACAAGAAGTCCACGTGGTCCGAGTACACCGAGCGCGGCCACTACATCGAGGACAGCCTGGACGAGAAGGAGCGCTTCGTGCGCGACGCGGTGGCCTTGAGCCCGCGGCGCCTCGTGACCGACATCGGGTGCAACGACGGCAAGTTCAGCCGCATCGCCGCCGCCCACAGTGACCACGTCGTGGCGATGGACGCGGACCCGCTGGTGGTCGACCGGCTCTACGGTGCGCTGAAGAGCGAGAAGAACGAGAAGATCCTCCCGCTGTACGTGGACATGTCCGACTCGGGCGGCGGGATCGGCTGGCGCGGCCGGGAGCGTCCCGGCGTGTTCGACCGCGGCACGCCCGACGTCGTCCTGTACCTGGCGGTCATCCACCACGTCGCGATCACGTTCAACATCCCTGTCGCCGCGCAGCTCGACATGCTCGCCGACCTCGCGCCGGAGATCGTGATCGAGATGCCGCACGCGGATGACCCGATGGTGCGCAAGCTGCTCGTCAACAAGCGCGTGGGTATCCACGACGACTTCACACTCGAGGAGTTCGAGCGCCTCCTCGGCGAGCGGTTCGACGTGAAGTCGCGGTTGCTCCTCTCCAGCGGGACCCGCACGATCTTCCACGCCGTGCGCCGGGCCTGAGCCCGGGGGAGACCAGCACCCGCCGCGATAGCATCAGGGCAGTGCCCCGTCCGCGGGGCACTTGGCGACGTGGCGGAATGGTTTACGCAGCGGCCTGCAAAGCCGTTTATCCGAGTTCGATTCTCGGCGTCGCCTCCAGTGCTCGCACCCCGTGCAGGTTTGCCCTACCGTTTCCTGCCGTGACGAACAGCAGCTCAACCACGGCAACCATCCTCTTCGACCGTTTCCGGCTCCTCTTCTCCTCGATCCCGGTGGTCGCGGTGGTGCTGGTCGTGCGCTTCCTCGTGCAGGAGGTGTGGGACATCGGCGAGGTCGCCACCTTCGGCGAGATCGGGTCTGTCATCACCGGCGTGACCCTCATCCTCGGTTTCATGCTGGGTGGCGTGCTGGCGGACTACAAGGAGTCGGAACGCCTGCCCGCGGTCGTTGCAGTCGGCCTCGGGGGCTTCCAGTCCACGTGCGCGCTCGCCCTCACCGCGAAGGACCAAGACCACGCGTGGGCAACGGCGCGTGTCGCCGCGGTCGGGGAGGCGGTCCACGGTTGGCTGCTGGGGCAGCGCACGGACGCCGAGATGTGGGCGGCGCACGCGGACTTCGCGAGGCTCGTCACCGACGTCGAGAAGGCCGGCGGCGGCACCCACTACCTGGGACGGATGATGACCGTGAACGGGGAGCTCACCGCCACGCTGAACCGCATCGCAGTTATCCGGAACACCTCGTTCGTGCAGTCGGGGTACGTGCTGATGACGTTCCTCGTCTTCATCCTTCAGCTCTCGCTCGCCGTCGTCACCTTCCCGTCGACGGTGATGTCGTGGATCGCGCCGTCGGTGCTGAGCCTCGCGTACGCGTACCTCCTGCTGCTGGTCCGCGACCTCGACAACCCGTTCGGTCACGGTGACAACGACGGCCACGGCAGCGGGGCGGACGTGGACATCTCGCCGGTCGCGGGTGCCGTGGCCGCCCTGCGGCGGGCTGTCTGATCAGCGGGCGCGGACCGGGCCACGGTCCCGGTTTCAGACGCGGCTGATCGGGATGCGCCTCTTCTCCTCGTGGTGACCGTTGGTCTTCACGCGGATCTCGAGGATGCCGTCCCGGTACGTCGCCTTCACGTCGTCGGCACCGGCCCGGCCGTCCAGGTGGACCGCACGGTGGAGGTGGCCGTACGAGAACTCGGACCTGAACTGGCCGGACTCCGACTTCTCGGCCCTCCGCTCGCGGGTGATGTCGATGTTGAGCACGTCGTCGTCGACGGTCAGCGAGACGTCCTTCTCCGGGTCAATTCCCGGGATCTCGGCACGGATCACTCGGTGGTGGTCGGAGTCGAACTCCTCGATGCGGATGTCGGTGGAAGGGCCGAGCAACTCCATCTTCGGGGGCCAGAAGCCCACCGGCCAGGTGGGGAAACTGGCCGGCCAATCCAGCAACGGCCGCATCAGTGTGTTCCTGCTCATGTCGTGTTCCTTTCGTCAGGGGACGATCTGACGGTAGGAAGCGGTGCGGCCGAGGTGAAGACCCGGCGTACCGAAGGGTAGGTGCGTCACCCGCGGGCGAGCACAAGTTCTCAAGCGAGGCGCCGATGATTGGCGACTGCAAGAAACCCTTGACCCTGTTGAGATTTTCTGTAAATCACCCCTGTGCCGAATGTGACACCTATGTGACTTTCGTCTACATTGGGGGGACGTCGCCGACCGGGCGGCACACCAATGGGGGGTTATCAACATGACATCACGAAGGAAGAGGTGGGGGGCAGCAGTCGCAGTCGCAATCGCGGCGTCGGCAATGGCCACTACCACCCAGGCCGCTGGCACCAAGCCGGCTGCCTCGAAACTCGGAGGCGACATCAACGTCGGCATCCTGAACACGATCTCGGGCTGGTGCTTCTCGAATGCACTCACCGGCGATGCCCTCGGTGCCACACGCACCGTGTACGAGAGCCTCGTGGAGCGCGACTCGCGCGGCAACTTCATCCCGCACCTCGCGTCCAAGTGGGCGTCCTCCGAGGGCGGCAAGGTGTGGACGTTCACGCTTCGCCCGAACATCAAGTTCTCCAACGGTGAGGATTTCAACGCCGAAGTCGTGAAAATGAACATGGACCTCGGTCGTGGCGCTGTCATCAGCGGCAAGCTCGGCAGCTATACGTACTCCGGTATCGCGTACGGCTCGACTGGTGTCGGCGTGAACGCCAACATCATGAGCGTCGATGCTGTCGATCCGCTCACAGTGAAGATCACGCTCGAGCGCCCTGACAACGACTTCATCGGTCTCATGTACCGCGCGGGTCGCTACGTCATGCGCGCCCCTGGTCAGATCCTGACTCCTGACGGCAAGGCCAACACGACGTCCACTACCGCGTCGTGCTCTCTCAAGGGCATCGGAACTGGTCCGTTCATGATCCAGTCGTACAACCCGAACGAACTCGTGGTCGTGCGCAACCCGAACTACTGGCGCAAGGACGCAGCCGGCACGCAACTGCCGTACCTGAACTCCATCACCTTCGTTGTGGTGAAGGAGGCCTCGCAGCGTGCCGCAGCGCTCCGCCGCGGAAACCTGGATGCCGCGTCGTTCACCACGGGTGAGTCGACCTTCATCCTCGACCTGCGCAAGCGCAAGAGCGTCGTCACCGAGTATGCCGGCAAGGCGGCCTCGTGGGGCCAGTGGGTGCCGAACCAGAACAAGACCGGCTCTCCCTTCAAGTACCAGAACTGCCGCCTCGCAGCGGCGTTCGCCGTGGACTGGAAGACCTACAACCAGGTCCGCTTCAAGGGCCTCGGCGTGTACTCCGGCTCGATCGTGGGCACTGACCACATCATGTACACCCGCGCCGGTGCGCCCACCTACAACGTGGCGAAGGCCAAGGAGTACGTGGCGAAGTGCAACACCGATCTCGGCGCTGCCGGGCCGATGAAGCTCACGCTCTACGCGGACACCAGCACATCCTCGCTCAACAACGTGAAGGAAGTGCAGAAGTACTTCGAGGCGGCCGGCATCCAGATGAACCCGATCTTCCAGGCCGAGTCGGCCGTGCTGATCGCGTCCATCTACCGCGGTGGCGGCAACCTGTACGACTTCGCAGAGGGCACCCCGGCCGAGGGCCCGGGTTCGGGCTACGTTCTCCCGTTCTTCGTGACGGGCGCGTTCCCCGCGAACTCGACCAACCCGATCGCCAAGACTGCTCTGGGAATCGGCTACAACAAGGTCATCGCGCTCGGCAACCACAGCGACACCCAGGTGGACAACCTCCTGTACGCCGCCCAGGCTGAGACCAACGCGGCAGCCCGCAAGAAGAAGTTCCAGGAAGCCACTGCATACATGCAGGCGACGGGATTGCTCATCCCGACCGTGCACACGGCGACCTGGACCTTCGTCAACAACAAGGCCAAGCTGAAGGGCATCACCCAGTTCAAGAACCCTGATGGCAAGACCCTCGCTCCCACGAGGGACATCAAGGGCTTCGAGTGGACGGGAATCTGGCAGGAGCGCTAGAAGCCAGTCACTGAAAGGCTCGGGAGGGGCGGTGGCTTCGGCCACCGCCCCTTCTGCGTACCCGGGCCGTGTTCCTGCCCGGGGAGAGCAGCGTTTAGGGTGTGTCCATGAAGGTTGCCCTCACGATTGTCGACCACCTCCGCCGCGCCGAGCAGGTCTACGGCGACCGCATCGCAGTGGTCGACGAGCCGGACCAGCCGGCAGAGTCCTGGGGGTCCCTGACGTACTCCCGCATGGCCGATCTGGCGCGTGCCCAGGCAGCCGGCCTGGATGCCCTCGGGGTGCCCCGGGGGGCGCGCGTGGCAGTGGTCAGCCAGAACTCGGCCAGGCTCATCACGTCGTTCTTCGGCGTCAGCGGGTGGGGCCGCGTTCTCGTGCCGATCAACTTCCGTCTGGTGGCGGAGGAGGTCGCCTACATCGTGGAGCACAGCGGCGCCGAGGTGCTCATAGTGGACCCGGAGCTGGACGAGGCGCTCGCGGGCGTGACAGCCCGGCACAGGTTCGTGATCGGCGCGGAGTCCGATGCCGTGCTGTACCGCCACGGCGTGGAGCCCGACCCGTGGGAGCCTGACGAGGACGCGACAGCGACGATCAACTACACCAGCGGCACGACGGCCAGGCCGAAGGGCGTGCAGCTGACCCACCGCAACCTGTGGGTGAACGCGGCGGTCTTCGGGTGGCAGATGGGCGTCAATGATCGCGACGTCTACCTTCACACTCTCCCGCAGTTCCACGCGAACGGGTGGGGCATGGTCTTCGCGGTCACGGGCATGGGCGGTCGTCACGTCGTGCTGCGCAAGGTGGACGGGGCAGAGATCCTCCGGCGGGTCGAGGAGCACGGGGTGACCCTCCTGTGCGGGGCACCCGCCGTGGCGAACATGATCCTCGATGCTGCGCCGGGCGCCGGGAGCAACCGTGGCAACGTGCGCATGGTCGTTGCCGGTGCGCCGCCGCCCACCAAGACCATCGAGCGGATCGAGACCGAGCTCGGGTGGGAGTTCGTGCAGATCTACGGGCTCACCGAGACATCCCCGTTGCTCACCATGAACCGCACACGCTCCGAGTGGGACGGTCTGTCACCGGCGGACCGCGCGTCGCGTCTCGGCGCAGCTGGTGCGCCCAGCCTGGGCGTGGAGATGGCGGTGGATGCCGAGGGCGAAGTGCTGGCCCGCGGGTCGGTCGTCATGGAGGGGTACTGGAACCAGCCCGAGGAGACCTCGAAGGCGATCGCGGACGGTTGGTTCCGCACCGGCGACGGGGGCTCCATCGGCGCGCACCACCACGTGACGATCGCAGACCGCAAGAAGGACGTGATCATCTCCGGTGGCGAGAACGTGTCGTCCATCGAGGTGGAGGACGCCGTGTTCTCCCACCCTGACGTTGCCGAGGTGGCGGTCATCGGTGTGCCCGACGAGAAGTGGGGCGAGCTCGTCCTCGCCCTCGTGGTCAAGACGCCCGGCTCGCCACTGACGGAAGACGAGCTGATTGCCTACGTGAAGACAAAACTGGCTGGGTACAAGTGCCCGAAGCGGATCGAGTTCCGCACGGAGCTGGCGCGAACTGCAACCGGCAAGCTGCAGAAGTTCAAGCTGCGCGCCCCGTACTGGGAAGGCCTCTCGAAGCAGGTGAACTGAGGCCCGGCCACACCGCCCTGGTCGCATCCGGGCGCAAGTGCGCTGCCTACTGCGGCCAGTAGGCGTCGCGCAGCAGCCGCTTCTTCAGCTTCCCGTGCGCCTCGCGGGGGAGCGCATCGTGGAAGTCCACGCTGCGGGGGCACTTGAACCCGGCGAGCCTCTCCCGTGACCACGCGATCAGGTCCTCCTCGGTCAGCACGGCGCCGTCCTCCAGTTCGACTGCGGCCTTGACCTGCTGGCCGAACTCGGGGTCGGGGATGCCGAACACGGCGACGTCGCGCACCGCGGGGTGCTGGCTGAGCACGCCCTCGATCTCGGCGGGGTACACGTTGACTCCGCCGTTCAGGATGAGGTCGACCCTGCGGTCCACCAGGTACATGAAACCGTCGGCGTCCAGGTAGCCCACGTCTCCCACGGTGAAGCGGCCGTCGGGGAGCTGCGAGCTGCGTGTCTTCTCCTCGTCGCCGTGGTACCTCGGCGCACCGTCCGCACGGCGGAAATAGAGGGTGCCGATCGAGCCTGCGGGCAGGTCGCGGCCTTCCTCGTCGACGACGGAGATCTCCAGCCCGGGATTCGGCCGGCCGACGGTGCCGGGCCTGGCCATCCAGTCCTGGCTCGTGCACACCACGGGCCCCGTGCCCTCCGAACTGCCGTAGAACTCCACGATGCACGGACCGAGAAGGTCGATGAGCCGCTGTTTCGCCCACGGCGGGCAGGGGGCGGCCGTGTGCGCAATCCACTCGAGCGACGAGAGGTCGCGGCGGGTGAACTCGTGGTCGTCCAGCTTGGCCAGCCGCACCATCAGGGTGGGAACGAGAGGTGCGCTCGTGACGCGGCGCGTCTCGACGAGGTCAAGGAAGCGGTGAGGGTCGAACCTGTCCTCGATCACGAGGGTGTGGCCCCTGTTCAGCGCCGCACCGAGAACGCCCGCGCCGAAGGCGTGGTACAGCGGCGTCGTGATGCACATGATCCCGGTCTCGGGCATCCGGACGAACCCGCCCCATGTGCGCATCCCCGGGCCCCAGCGCGCGATGGGCAGACCCTGGTCGGGGCGCACGACCCCCTTGGAGGCCCCCGTCGTGCCTCCGGTGTACTGCAGCGGGGCACCGGCGAAGGTGGAGGCGACAGGGGAGTCATCGTGCGCGTCGCGCCAGGCCTCGTAGGTGGAGCCGATCACGAGGATGCGCCGGGGGTCCAGGCCGGCCTCGGCGGCGGCGTCGCGGGCGACGGGCTCCAGGTCGGGTTCGGTGACGATGAGTGTCGCCCCGCTGTTGACGAGGAGATACGCGAGTTCCGGTGCGGTGAGGTGCCAGTTGAGCGGCACGTATCTCGTGCCCGCCATCGTGTTGCCGAGGAACATCTCGACCCACTCGGTGCGGTTGTGGCTGAGGATTGCCCACGGGGCGTCCGCTGTGACCCCCGACGCGGCCAGGGCGTGCGCGACGCGACGTGCCACCGACTCCAGCCCCGACCACGTGAGACGCGTCGTGCCGTCGTCGACTGCGACCTCGTCCGGCGCGGCCGCGGACGCCTCGAGCAGGAAATCCCCCTCCATGCAGACATTCTTGCGTCCCCGCGGTGGCGGGACGTCACGGAGGGTCAACTACGGTTCGTGTGGGCCAGAGGGGGAGACAATGGACAAGCCGGAACCGATCAGGAACAGGATTACCGAGATGCTGGGCATCGACTACCCGGTGGTCCAGGCCCCGATGGGGTGGATCGCCCGCAGCCAGCTGGCCTCGGCGGTGTCCAACGCCGGGGGTCTCGGCATCATCGAGACCTCCTCCGGGGAACTTGACGTCATCAAGGCGGAGATCGCCGCGATGCGCACCCTCACGGACAGGCCCTTCGGCGTGAACATCGCGCAGGCCTTCGTGAGGGACCCCCAGATCGCCGACTTCGTGGTGGAGCAGGGCGTGAGGTTCGTGACCACGTCGGCTGGTGACCCGACCAAGTACACCTCGAAGCTGAAGTCGGCCGGGTTGACGGTCTTCCATGTCGTGCCCACGCTCGCGGCGGCACTGAAGGCGGTGGAGGCCGGGGTCGACGGCCTGGTGGTGGAGGGCGGCGAGGGCGGCGGTTTCAAGAACCCCCGGGACGTGTCCACGATGGTCCTCGTGCCCCTGGTGGCAGAGCACGTGGATGTGCCGATCATCGCCGCCGGCGGGATCACCGACGGTGCGGGGATGGCCGCGGCGTTCTCGCTGGGTGCGGGCGGTGTCCAGATGGGCACCCGGATGGTCGCCGCCGCCGAGTCCCCGGTGCACGACAACTGGAAGAACGCGATTGTCGGTGCCGCAGAGACGGACACGGTGTTCCTCAACCGTTTCGGGCGTCCGGGTCTGCGGGCGCTGCGCACGGAGAAAACGACCCTTCTGGAGCGCGAGGACCAGGTGGACCTCTCGGTGTTCGGGCGTGCCACGGACCTCTACTTCGGCGGCGACATGGAGGCATCCATCGCGCTCACCGGGCAGGTGGCAGGAAGGATCTCGGACGTCCGGCCCGTGAGGGACATCATCTGGGGCACGGTCAACGAGTACCGGGCGAGAGCTTCGTCCCTGCCCGGCTGACCGGCAGCCACCCCGGCGTCCGGCCTGCGACGCCTGCGGGCGCACCTGACCGCCTAGGGTGGACGGATGGACGACCTGGCACTCCTGACCGAACTCGAGCCCGAGGTGGAGCGTCTCCTGAACCGTCACCTGGAATCCGCCGAGGACTGGTACCCGCACGAGCACGTCCCGTGGGACCGTGCCGCACGGCTCGCGACCGACGGTTTCACCCACGGCGAGCCTGCACTGTCCCAGGGTGCCCGCAGTGCCCTGCTGGTGAACCTGCTCACCGAGGACAACCTCCCGTGGTACACCCGAACGATCTCGCGAGTGTTCGGCGGGAAGTCCGCCTGGGGTGAGTGGGTCCAGCGCTGGACAGCCGAGGAGGGCCGCCACGCCATCGTGATGCGTGACTACATCACCGTCAGCGGGCTCGTGGACCCGAAGGTCCTGGAGGACGGCCGCATGGCCCAGGTGAGCGGCGCGGTGGTGCCCGAGCCCGAGACCGCCGTGGACGGCATGTGCTACGTGGCCATCCAGGAACTCGCCACCAGAATCTCGCACCGCAATACGGGCACGGTGCTCGACGACCCGGTCGGCTACGACGTGATGATGAAGCTGTCCTCCGACGAGAACCGCCACCATCTCTTCTACCGCGATCTCGTCACGGCGACGCTCGGGATCGACCCCTCGGCGGTGGTGGAGGCGCTGCACCGCCAGGTGACCAACTTCGAGATGCCTGGGGTGGGCATACCCGGGTTCACGGACCACGCCCGCCACATCGCCGCCGCCGGCATCTATGACTTCGCCATCCACCACGAGCGCATCATCGTCCCTCTCGTGTTCCGTCAGTGGGCGATCGACAAGGTGGAGGGCCTTTCTGCTACCGCCGAGAAGGCGCGTGACGAGATGATGCACTTCATCGAGCGCGTCGGACGTGTCGCGCGACGGCAGATCGAGCGCCGCGAGGCAGCGGCGGCGGCCGTGAACCCCGCCTGACAGAAGTCAGAGCGAGGGGAACTGCAGGCGAAGGTCGCGCTTCAGGATCTTCCCCGACGCGTTGCGGGGGATTCCCTCCACGAAGCGCACGGCCACCGGCATCTTGAAGCGGGCGAGCTTGCCGTCGCAGAACGACAGCACGTCCTTCTCCTCGAGGGCCGGGTCCTTCTTCACGACGACTGCGATGGGGGACTCGCCCCACTTCTCGGACGGGACCCCGATGACCGCCACGTCGGCGACCCCGGGGCAGCCGAGCAGGAGGTTCTCGATCTCGGCCGGGTAGACGTTCTCGCCGCCGGAGATGATCATGTCCTTCAGGCGGTCCTGGATGAAGATGAACCCCTCCTCGTCGCGGATGCCCATGTCGCCGGAGTGGAACCAGCCGTCGCGGATGGCCTCGGCCGTGGCATCGGGCCTGTTCCAGTAGCCGGTCATGATGTGACCGCCGCGGATCACGATCTCGCCCGACTCGTTGTCGTCGCACTCTGTCCCGTCCGGGCGCACCACCATCACGTCGGTGTGGAAGAAGCTCTTGCCCGTGGAACCGGCCTTGCGGATCGCGACGTCGGGCGTGGTGACACAGGCCGGCCCGCACGTCTCCGTGAGGCCGTACACCTGGTGGATCTCGATGCCCATCTCCGTGTACTGGTTGATGAGGGTGACGGGCACGGGTGCCGCCCCGCTCAGGAACCACCTGACCGTCTTCTTGTCGTGCTGTGCGGGGTCGAAGGTGACGCGCATCGCCTGGAGCATCGCGGGCACGAGGAGTGCGTTGTTGATCCTCTCGGCCGTCACGAGTTCCCATGCCTTCACGGGGTCGAAGGCCCGCATGAGCACCTGGGCCAGCCCGCGGTACGTGGTGACTATCGCGGGGGTCAGTGCCCCCACGTGGAAGAGCGGCATCGGGTTCAGGTAGCGGTCACCGATGCAGAAGTCGCTCGTGGCGTTGAGGGTGACGAGTGCGTCCATTTGCGTGCTGTGGGTGTGCATGACGCCCTTCGGGAGGCCCGTGGTGCCCGAGGTGTACATGATGTAGAGGAGGTCGTCATCGAAGGCGGTGACGACCGGCTCGGCGCTCGACTGGGGGTCCACGAGGCTGTCGAACCCGGAGGCGAATGCCGGGACGCTCCCCGGGGAGCCCACGTGGATCCAGTGTGCGACGTCCGTCTTCCCCGCACGGGACTGCAGTTCCACGGCGGAGGGCAGGAACTCCTCTCCGTAGAAGAGAACTGTCGTGCCGGAGTCCTTCAGGATGAACTCGAGCTCATCGGGCACGAGACGCCAGTTCAGCGGCACCACGACCCCGCCCAGCTTGGCCACGGCGAAGAAGGCCGTGATGTACTCGTGCGAGTTCATCATGAGGAGCGCCACACGGTCACCCTTGGAGACCCTGCCGGCAAGGGCGTTCGCGACCTGGTTGGTGCGGGCGTTCAGTTCTTCGTAGGTGAAACGCCGGCCCGCAGCCACGTCATAGAGGGCCTCGAGGTCGGGGTTGATGTAGGCACGCTTGGAGAGGATCTGGCCGATGTTGACTCGCATGAACGGTCATTGTGGCACAGGGCGTCCCGGCCCCGGAACTGTGCTCCCCACCGTCCTGGGGGCCCGCAGAGAGGGCTCAGCCGCGGAGGTAGGTGACCCCGCCGTCCACGACGAGGGTGGACCCGAGGACGTAGTCGCCTGCCCGTGAGGCGAGGTACACGGCCGCCCCGGCCATGTCCTCGGTGGTGCCGATCCGGCGGGCAGGGATGCCGGCAGAGATCGCGTCACCGTGGTCACGGGCGGCCTTGTTCATCTCCGAGGCGAAGGCACCCGGTGCGATGGCCGTCATCACGATGTTGTCCTTGGCGAGATGCAGTGCCATGCGCTTCGTCATGTGGATCAGCCCGGCCTTGCTGCCCGCGTACGAGTAGGTCTCCAGCATGTTCACCGAGATGCCGTCGATGGACGCGATGTTGATGACCTTGGCCAGGTGGCCGTCGCGCGCACCGGCCCTGAGCAGGGGGGTGAGCTCGCGGGTGAGGAAGAACGGTGCCTTCAGGTTGAGGTCGACGACCTTGTCCCAGCCGGATTCGGGGAACGTGTCCCACGACTCGCCCCACGCCGCCCCTGCATTGTTGACGAGGATGTCGAGGGCCTGCTCCCGCTTCCCGATCTCGGAGACGAGGGCCTTGATCCCGTCCAGGGTGGACACGTCACCGGGGACGGAGATGCACTCCCCGAACTCGCTCAGCTGCCGTGCGGCCTCGTCGCACTGGGCCGCCTTGCGCGAGGAGATGTACACGCGGGCGCAACCGAACTCGAGCAGGCCCTGGGCGATCATGAACCCGATGCCGCGTGAGCCGCCGGTGACGAGTGCGACGCGGCCGTTGAGGGAGAAGAGGTCTTTCATGCCCGCGACTGTAAGCGCTGGACCGTGCGCAGGGCGACCCAGGAGCCGATGGCCGCGCCGAGGACGGAGCCGACGACGACGTCCGAGGGCCAGTGGACGCCCAGCACCACGCGGGCGGCGGCGGCGCAGGCGGCCAGGCCGACCGCGACGCCGCGAAGCAGCCTTCTGCGGGGGTGCCCGGCGAGGAGCACCCAGGCCACTCCGGCGAGGGCGGCTGCGTACGCCGCATGACCGGAGGGCATCGATGCGGACGAGGTCTCCACGAGCCGTCCCGCGAGGGGCGGCCTGTCCCTGTCGAGCGCGAGCTTGGCGAGGCCCGTGACGATGACCGCGAGGACCATCGACAGGAACGGGGCGACCGTGCGGGCGGAGGACCTGCCCGTCATGAAGCCGACGGCGAGGAGAGCGAGAGTGAGGGGCACCAGGACGGTGTCGTCGCCGGCGTGGTGGAGGAGCGTGGCCGCATCGACCACCCAGTCGGGACGGTTGACGGTGACCCAGTCGAGGATGGATCTGTCCACGTCCCCGAACCTAGTCGGAGGGCCGCCGCACGAGGCGGAAGGTCAGGTTGACCCTCGGTGCGCGGACCTTCTTCATGGCGGGCACCTGGTGGACCCAACGTTGCTGGAGCACCCCGGACATGACCAGGAGTGAGCCGTGCGGGAGGAGGACGCGCTTCGTCTCCCCGGTGTCCCTGTGGCGCAGGTCGAAGAACCTCTCCGCCCCCAGGCTCACCGACGCGATGGTCGGCTCCGGGCCGTTGATCTCCTCGTTGTCCGCGTGCCAACCGAGTCGGTCATTGCCGTCCCTGTAGAGGTTGACGAGTGCGGAGTTGAACCGCGCGCCGGTGTGCGCCTCCACCAATCGGTGGATCTCGGCAACCGCGGGCGTGAAGGGGTGGGCGGCACGTCGTGCGCCCGAGTAGACGTAGTCGACGCCGTCGGGGGAGTACCACACTGACATGCGGGGTTCCGTGACCTTCCTGCCGAACATGACGAGGTCAGCCTGCTCCCAGGCAACCTCTTCGACCAGGCGGGAGAGGAGGGCATCCGCCGCCTCCCAGTTGATGAACCCGGGGAACAGTTCGGCCCGGCCGTCGTGGTCGACGACAGCCCCCGCCTCAGGGAACAACCCGGGCCCGCTCACGTGTCCTGCCTCGATGCCACGGGTGCAATGATGGCGCATGACCAGCATCGAACGCCCGCACAGCCCCCGCATAGCCCCGGTGACAGACCCCGGCCCCGCCGTGGCCGATTCCCTCTCGCGGACGCTCATGGCCGGGTCTGGGCAGCCCCTCAACATCTTCGGCACGCTCGCGCGGCACCCTGCCCTGCTCGACCGCTTCAACCGGTTCGGGGGCTTCCTGCTGAACAAGGGGCTGCTCGACCCGCGGGAGCGCGAGCTGGTGATCCTGCGCGTCGGCTGGAACTGCCGCTCGGTGTACGAGTTCGGCCAGCACACCGTCATCGGCAGGCGGGAGGGTCTCACGGAAGGGGAGATATCGGCGCTCACCGGCCCGGCCGGGGGGCACCCCTGGAGCGCGAGCGACAGGGCGCTGATTGACATGTGCGACGAGCTCTGTGCTGACGACTGCGTCTCGGGGGATACCTACGCGCGGGTCGCAGGCACGCACGGCGACGCCGAGATGCTGGAGCTCCTCGTGGTCGCCGGGTTCTACAGGCTCGTGTCCGGGTTCCTGAACACCTTCGGGGTGCAGCTGGACCCGGGTGTGCCGGGCTGGCCCGACAGCTGACTCAGCCGAGCGGGTGGTGGCAGGCCACGAAGTGGCCCGGTGCGACCTCGCGCAGCTGCGGCTCCTCGTTGGCGCACTGCTCGCTCGCCATGGGGCAGCGGGTGCGGAAGCGGCAACCCGAGGGCGGGTTCATCGGCGACGGCGGCTCACCCTGGATGCGCCCGCCCTCGGGCTTGCGCGTGGGATCGGGGATCGGCACGGAGGCAACCAGGGCCTTGGTGTAGTGGTGCCGCGTGCGCTGGTACAGGTCATCCGGTGTGGCGACCTCGCACACCTTGCCCAGGTACATCACCATGACGCGGGTGCTGATCGTCTTCACGACCGCCAGGTCGTGGGAGATGAAGATCAGGGTCAGGCCGTAGCGGTCCTTCATGTCCTGCATCAGGTTGAGGATCTGGGCCTGCACCGACACGTCGAGGGCGGACACCGGCTCGTCACAGATGATGAGCGTGGGGTCGAGGGCCAGGGCCCTGGCGATGCTGATGCGCTGGCACTGGCCGCCGGAGAACTCGTAGGAGTGGCGCTCGCGCACGACTGCCGGGTCCAGGTTCACCGCCCAGAGGAGCTCGTCGATCTTGGCGTTGATCTCGGCCTCGTTGCCCTTGTTCCAGACGCGAAGCGGCTCAGCGAGGGTCTCTGACACGTTCATTCGCGGGTCCAGGGAGGAGACGGGATCCTGGAAGATCATCTGCATCGCCGGGCGCATGTCGCGGAGCTCGTCGCCCTTGAGCTTCGTGAGGTCCTTCGAGAGGAACTCGACCGAACCGCTGGTCGGCTTCGGGAGCTGCAGTACTGCCTTGCCGAGCGTGGACTTGCCGCACCCGGACTCGCCCACGACGGCCAGGGTCTCGCCGCGCACGAGGTCGAAGCTCACCCCGGAGACCGCCTTGACGACCTTGTTCTTGCCCAGGTTGAACTCGACCGTGAGGTCGTCGACGACGAGGACGCGGTCGCCCTCTGGCCTCATGTGGGCCTTGCCGCTACCAGCCATTACTTGTTTCCTCCGATCGGGAACCAACAACGATAGAAGTGGTCGTTGCCGTCACTCTTCAGCGGCGGCTTCTCCGCGCGGCACTTGTCCTGCACGTAGGGGCAACGGTTCGCGAAGGCGCACCCTGGCTCGTCCTTGGTGGGGTCGGGCAACCGGCCCTCGATGACCGGGAGACGGGTGCCCGTGGGTGTCTCGAGCCGCGGGATGGACTTGAGGAGTGCCTCCGTGTAGGGCATCTTCATGTTGGCGAAGAGTTCCCCGGTGGGGGCGTACTCGACGAGGTCACCCGCGTACATCACGGCGATCTTGTCGGTGTGCCCGGCCACGACGCCCAGGTCATGGGTGACCAGGATCATCGCGGTGTTGAACTCCTCGCGCAGCTCGTCGAGGAGTTCCAGCACCTGAGCCTGCACCGTGACGTCGAGCGCAGTGGTGGGCTCGTCGGCGAACAGCAGCTCCGGGTTGCAGGAGACCGCAATCGCGATCATGATGCGCTGGCGCATGCCTCCCGACAGCTGGTAGGGGAACTTGCGCAGCATCGCCTCGGGATCCGGGATGCGGACCCTCTTCAGCAGCTCGATCGCACGCTCGCGGGCAGCCTTCTTGTCCATCCCGAGCCGGACTGTGAGGCTCTCCGTCACCTGGGAGCCGATGCGGCGCACGGGGTTGAGGGCCGTCATGGGGTCCTGGAAGATCATCGCCATGCCGACACCCCAGAGCTCGCGCACCTTCTCCTTCGGCAGAAGAGAGATGTCCTGGCCCTGGTACCAGATGGCACCGGTGCGGGTAGCAGTGCCGGGCAGCAGGCCCATGGTGGCGCGGGACAGGACCGTCTTGCCGGAGCCGGACTCGCCCACGACACCCAGGCTCTCTCCGGCCTGGACCTCGATGGAGACGTCGCGGACAGCCTTCAGCAGGCCGCGCGGCGTCTTGAACGAGACGTTCAGGTTCTCCAGTTTGAGGAGCGTGCTCATATCTTGGCCTCCCGGAGGTCGAGCTTTCTGCGGACGTAGTCGCCGAACCAGTTGCTGGAGATGACCGTGAACGCGATGCACAGCGACGGCATGTAGACCTCGTGCGGGCTGAAGGCGATGTTTCCGCGGCCGTTCGCGAGCATGGAACCCCACGAGGCGCCACCCGGCACGCCGATACCGAGGATCGAGAGCGAGCCTTCCACGATGATGACCGAGCCGATGGCGAGGAACCCGATGGCGAGAATCGCCGGCGCCACGTTCGGCAGGATGTGCTTGCGGATGATCGTGAAGTTCTTCGTGCCCATGGACTTCGACGCGAGGACGAACTCGCGCCCCGCCCACTGGAGGGTGCTGGCCCTGGCGATTCGACCGAGAATCGGGATGATTACCAGTGTCAGGGAGAGCATCAGAACCATCACGCGGCGCGTCGTCGTTGCCGGGTTGTTGGCATCCGAGTAGGCGAGCACCGAGAGGAGCGCGAGCGAGAGCACCAGGTTGGGGATCGAGAGCATCACGTTGAAGATGCTGGTCACGATCAGGTCGAACTTGCCGCGGAAGTATGCGGACGTGATGCCGATGAAGGAACCGATTCCTCCCCCGAGGAGGACAGCCACGAACGACACGGATGCGGAGATCTTCGCGCCGTTCACCAGTCCGGCGAGCATGTCGTAGCCGTCCTGCGTGGTCCCCAGGAAGTGGCCGGATGTG
This sequence comes from uncultured Bifidobacterium sp., assembly GCA_964653385.1. Taxonomy (GTDB): domain Bacteria; phylum Actinomycetota; class Acidimicrobiia; order Acidimicrobiales; family Ilumatobacteraceae; genus UBA2093. The sequence goes on from CAZZFB010000001.1 coordinate 59,219, forward strand.
CCGGGTCTCGCCCCGAGGTAGTCGTAGAACGACTCGTCCCAGGCGGGCAGGGGCAGCAGAGGCCCGAAAATCGCCGCGAAGACCACAAGGCCGAGCCATGTGCCGGCGATGTAGAAGCCGACGGGGCGCTTGCGCTCCTTCTTTTGCTTTGCCGGGAGGGCGGCCTCCTCGGCCGTCGTCTCGGCGGGAATGGTGGACTGCTCAGACACGGCGCTCCCTCGTTCTCGGGTCGATGATGTTGGTCAGGATGTCGATGAGGCTGTTGAAGAACACGTAGCCGAAGGAAATCAGCGCGATCAGGGTCTGCATTGCGATGACCTGCCGCGCACCGATGGAGTAGAAGACCTCGTACCCGATGCCGGGGATCACGAAGATCGTCTCGATGACGATCGTGCCACCGATGAGCCCGCCCATGTTCAGTGCCGCCGAGGTGAGGAGCGTGGTGCTGGAGGGGCGGAAGACGTGGCGCCACAGGATGCGCCGGTCCGAGATGCCCTTGGAGGCGGCCATCGTGACGTAGTCGTCCTTGAGCGTGGCGATCACGTCGGTGCGGAGAAGTCTCGTGTACGACGATGTCAGTCCGACCGCGATGCTGACGACCGGGAGGATCATCAACTTCAGGTGCTCGAGCAGGTTCTCGCTCGGCGGCGTGTACCCGATGGGGTCGACCCAGCCGAGCTGCACCGCGAAGACGAGCGACAGGATCAGTGCCAGCGCGAAACCGGGGAAGGACACCAGGGTGAACAGGGTGCTCGACACGATGCGGTCGAACCGGCCGTTCTCCTTGTAGGCCGAGATGAGGCCGAGCGGGATGGCGGCCGAGAGGGCGACGATCTGGGCGTACATGATCAATTGCAGAGTGACCGGCAGTGTCGACTTGATGACCTCCGACAGAGGGCGCCTGCCACCGTTCAGGAAGTAGTACCCGAAGTCGCCGCTGAGCAGGTTGGAGTACCAGTTCCACCAATAGCCGATGATTCCCTTGTCGAGGTTCAGTTCCCTGCGGATCTCGGCGATGATCTCGGGTGTCCCGGAACCCGCAACGAGCAGTGCGGCCGGATCACCCGGAAGCAACCACACCAGGCACGCAAGCAGGAAGGTTGCGGTCGTGACGATCACCGCCATCCCGACTATGCGCTTGGCCAACAGACGCAAGATGTCCATGTTCCCCCTCTTGTTCTTTCTGACGATACATGAGAAAGGGGGTGGCACCCAAGTTGGGCGCCACCCCCTTTCGAGGTTTGCTCAGCGAGCGATCAGCCCTTGCCGGCGATCTTCTGGACTCCCGACCAGTCGATACCCCAGTTGGTCATGATGCGCTGCGTCTTGCCCTCGGGCAGCTTGGTCTTGCCGATGTTGGTGAGACCGTTCTTCTTGTTCACGAACATCGTGAAGTAGAAGTGCGCGACCGAGCCCATGTATGCCTCGCCCTGCAGGATGGCCGCGGCCTCTGCGAACTTGGTCTTGGCACCGAGCTTGGTGGCGGCTGCCTGTGCGTCGTAGATCGCCTTGTCGACGTTGGTGTTCGAGTGCTTGTTCAGCTGCAGCAGCGAACCGAGAGCGGTGCGCAGCAGGGCAGCGGTCTGGCCGCCGGCGGCCGCACCCAGGGAGGGCAGCCACGAGTCGGTCAGGATGAACGGAGCGTTGAACGTCATGTCGGTGCCCTCGAAGAGGGTGGCGAAGAAGCCGTCGTAGGCGTTCTGGTTCTTGATGCTCGTTGCCGAGGAGTTCCAGGCCTTGGCGATGATCACTGCCGATTCCTCGACGACGATGTTCGCGGTGATGCCGCACTTGGCCCACTGGCTCTGGAAGAACTTCGCGTTGGCCTGTGCCGCCGTGGAGACGTCGGACGGGAACGAGAAGGTCAGGTCCTTGCCGGTCTCGGCCTTGTACGCCTCGGCGTACTTCTTGGCACCCGCAGGATCGAACTTCTGGAAGCCGCGGGTCGTGTACATCGGGCTCGCGGGCTGCACCAGCGCCTTGGCGATGGTGGTCTCACCCTTGGTGCGGACCTTCACGTAGTTGGCGCGGTCGAGGCAGTGGAGAACAGCGAGACGCGCGTTCTTGTTCGCGAACGGCGAGCCGTCCTTGGCCTGGTTCAGCCACAGGGACGGGTAGAACTCGATCTTCGACTTGTACTCGGTGACCACGGACTTGCGCTGGCGCAGGTCACGGATGAACGTTGCCTCGGTGGCGGAGCCGAACTGGCCGGCGTCGTAGGTGCCCTTGCGGACTGCGGCCGCACGCTGCGACGCTTCCTTCACGTTGGTGAACGTGATGGAGTCGAGGTACGGGAGCTTGTCGCCATTGGCAGCGGTGCGCCAGTAGTCAGCGTTGCGGACGACCTTCAGCTCGTCCTGGTTGACGAGCGTGTAGTTGCTCTCCACCTTGAACGGACCGGTGCCGATCGGCTTCTTGAGACAGGTATCCCTGTCGGCCGCCTGGCTGGGCGCACGCATCACGAAACGACCCGACGCGTAGAGCGTGCCGGGGAAGTCGTTCTGGGCGCGGTCAAGGTCGAACTTCACCACGTAGTCACTGACCTTGGTCATCTTGGCGATGTTCGCCGAGAAGGTCGATCCGGTGCCCACGGTGTAGCCCTTGGTCGCGTAACCGGCGAGACCACCCGCGGCGAACGCGGCGAGCGCGACACGGCCGGTGATGTTGTTGAAGTTGGTGATCACTGCGTCAGCGTTGAATGCGGAGCCGTCGTGGAACTTCACGTTCTCGCGGAGGGTGAACGTCCAGGACTTGAAGTCGGAGGACGCAGACCAGCTCTTGGCGAGCAGCGGGATGTAGTCGCCGCCGACCGACTTCTCGACGAGTGTCTCGTAGATGGTGCGCACGGCCATGAGGGCCGAGTTGTTCGGGTTGTTGGAGAAGCAGAAGCCCGGGAAGGTGTCGCCGATGGCGACCTTCGCGTTTCCTCCATACGTCCCTGCCTGCGGCTTGGAAGCCGCACTGGCGGTGGAGGCCACGGTGGAGACGGCAATCGCGGCCGCAAGGGCCACTCCCGCGCGTCGCAACACTCGTGACCGGCTGGTCTGACGTTGAGTCATTGAGTTACCCCCAAAGTTGGCACACCACCGTGGTGTGACGAGGGACACGATAGCACCGGGCCTCGTCACGAAAGCAAGGCACGCCGCGAAGATTTTCCTTGCGGCACTTGGCTTGTGCAAGGGTCGCAGGTGCACCCGGCGCACAATTGCACGTCCTCCGTCAGGGCCGGATGTGGACCTTTATCGCACCGCTCGACCTGTCGGCGGCGGTGCGGAATGCCTCGGGGGCGTCCTCCAGGCCGAATTCGTGGGTGACGAGCGTGTCCGCCACGGCTGGGTGCGCCCCCACGATCCCCGCCGCCTCGGCAAAGTCATTGTGGTCGTGGTCGTGCCCGTAGAACATGGCCGGCACGAAGGTGACTTCCTTGAGCAACAGGGCATTGGACATGCGCACCGGTGACCAGAACAGGCCGAACTCGAGCAGGGTGCCGCCGGGTTCCGTGGCGTTGATGCACAGGTCCACCGTCTCCTGGGTGCACACGGCGTCGAAGGTGTGAGCGTACGCCGACCCCGCCGGGCTCCCGACGACACGCGCCCCGAGGGCCTCTGCGGCCGCGGCCTGGTGGGCGTGGCGCGTGACAATGTCGCACTCCACACCCCACGCGCGGAGGGCGGCGGCCGTGAGCAGGCCGATGCTCCCCGCCCCGACGACGAGGGCGCGGTCACCCCTGGTCACGCCGGAGCGCCGCAACCCGTGGATCGCAACCGCGAGAGGTTCGACCAGGGCGGCGTCCCTCGGGCGCGAGCCGGCGGGCATCACGGTGAGACGCGACTCCTCGACCCGTGCGGTGGGGGCAAGGCCGCCGTTCATCGAGATCCCGTACGAGCGCGCCATCGCGTCGGAGCAGAGATGGTGCTTGCCGCGGCTGCAGTGGCGGCACGTGCCGCACTCGCCGGTGGGACGGACGGCGACGAGCCGTCCGTCCGGGAGCCAGCCGCCGAACTCGTGGCCGATGACGACCCCGCGCATGCCGTTCTCGATCATGTGCAGGTCGCTCCCGCAGATGCCGCACATGGCGACCCGCAAGTCGACACCGTCACCATCGGGTGCTTCGATGTCCCTCAGCACGACGGACTTCTGCTCGGCGAACACTGCGCGCATGCGTGGAACGGTACAGCCCGTCGGGCGCAGGTCACGGCCCGGGGGCCGTCGTCGGTGAAGCAGCGGGGGAGGTTGTTGCCGGCGGGACAGTGGTCGGCGATGTCGTCGTCGTGGGGATCGTTGTCGTGGGGATTGTTGTCGTCGTGGTGGTGGAAGTCGAGGTTGTCGTGGTTGTCGCGTCGATGATCGTCCTGCCGAAGGAAGCCACCTGGCGTACCGTCCATGACGCACGCGTCCGGTACCCGGACACCGTGAGGTGGACCCCGTCGGCGATGTAGCGGGACGCGCCCCTCGGCACGAACGCGCCCGACCAGTCGGCGACGTGGAGATTCGGCCACTCGGTCTGTGCTGCGCGCAGCGCACGGTTGAATCGGAGCGCGCGCTGACGCCAGTCGGGCCTGATGGTCGACGAGAAAGTGGGGGTGACCCACAGGACGGGGACGCCCAGCGACTCGTTCATCACCTTCTCGATGACCGCCGGCGGATAGGACGCCGCCCGCTGCGAGATCATGTCGTTCGTCCCGAGAGCGACGACCACCGCCGTGGGGTTGCGTGTCGACTCCATCCTCGACGCGAGTGTCGAAGCCCCCTGGCGGGCGGTGCGCCCGACGCGCGCATCCATCACCACCGCGGTCCAGATCCCGGCGCGCCTGAGGTTGACGGCCACCGCGCCGAAGGCGTCGGCGCCGACGGTGAGGCTGTCCCCGATGAAGAGGAGCGTGCCCTGGCCGTCCCGCGTGAGGTCGCCCGCGCGCGCTGACGCACTTCGGGGCGCCCCCGCCAGTGTCCACGCGAGGAGCAGGGCGCCGCACATGAGGACGACGGTCACGCGCCGGGGGCCGGGCAGGGGGTTGCGCACCCGACCATTGTGGCAAGGTTGGGGGCGTGACACGGAAGCACTTCCTCACTTACCTGTCGCTCTCCACCGTGTCGATCGCCCAGCCGATCTTCGACCTCTACGGCAAGAACCTCACCGTCTTCAGCGCGGGGAAGCTCTCGCGGTGGGAGGTGTTGTTCTTCCTGCTGTTCTTCCTGCTCGGCCCGGCGCTCGTCGCGGTCGCAGTCGACAGGTTCTCGGCGATGTTCGGGCCCCGGGTCAACGAGGCCACGCGGCTGGTGCTGGTCGGCGCCCTCTCGTTCCTCTCGGGTCTCGCGGTGGCGCGGTGGATCGGCATGGGTTCCGATGCCGGGTACGTGCTGCTCGCGTTGGCGCTTGCCTTCCTGGTGCCCTGGGCCTTCGACAAGCGGAAGGGGGTGCGCGAGTGGTCGCGTTGGCTCGCGGTGCTCTCCCTTGCGCTCGGGGCGACGACGTTCGTGCAGCTGCGCCCGCTCATCTTCCCCCTGTCGGACACGCAGGCGAACGCGACGGTCGCGAACGACGACCTGTCGGTGTTCCTGGTCGTCATGGACGAGTTCCCGCTGTACGCCCTGCTCGGGCCGGACGGGAACATCAACGCCGAGAGGTGGCCGGGCTTTGCCGCGCTTGCCGCGCAGTCCACGTGGTACCGGGACGCACTTGCGGTCTCGAACTTCACCCACCAGGCCGTGCCCGCAGTCCTCGCGTCCTCGCGCCCGGTCCGGGACGGCGGGCCGTTCCTGTACTCGTACCCCCACAACATCTTCACGCTCTACGCCGACGAGATGAAGGTCGCGGGGACGGAGCCGGTCACGACCCTCTGCCCGAAGCGGGTCTGCGGCGGCGAGTCGGAGTTCGGCACGGGCATCTCCGCGACCAGGCTGCGGCGTTTCCTGAAGGACGTCTCGATCGTCTACGGCCAGCGCGTGCTGCCGCCGTCCCTCCGCGAGAGGTTGCCGCGCGTGGACCAGGGCTGGGGAGGGTTCGCCGCCGTGCGGGACAAGTTCAAGGAGCAACTGCACGACCAGGTCTTCAGCCAGCGCGACGCGATCGTCGATGGTGCCGAGGCGCTCGCCACCTCCGCGGAACCGATGGTGAAGGTCGTCCATGCGCTCCTCCCGCACGCGCCGTGGCGCCTCACCCCGGACGGAAGGGTCGCGCCCCTCAGCCCGGAGATCGGCACCCAGAACCCGGAGGACGAGGACGGCACGAGGGACACGTACCAGGCTTTCCTCCACCAGCTCGCCGCCACCGATGCCGCCGTCGCGAAGGCGATGGCGACGATCAAGGCCTCGGGCAAGTGGGACAGCACGATGTTCGTGCTGACCGCCGACCACGGGATCTCGTTCCTCCCCACGTTGCCGCAGCGCAACACCGATTTCACCGATCTCGAGCAGTCCGAGGACATCTACAGGATCCCGATGTTCGTCAAGTACCCGGGCCAGAAGGCAGGGAAGGCTGACGAGTGCCCGGTGACGAACCTCGACATCCTGCCCACCGTGAACGCTGTCCTCGGCACGACGTCAGACTGGAAGTTCGACGGGCAGCCGGTGCGGGACGCCTGTCCCTCCCGCGGCGGGCGCGAGGTCGTGGCGGCAACAGGCGAGAAGCACACTTTCGCGTCGGGCTTCGCGGCCGCACGGGGACGCGCGGAGTACTACTCCATGCTCGTGCCGAACACGGGTCCGGTCAGCCGGATCGCCGCTGTCGGGCAGTCTGCGGGCCTCGTCGGTCTCCCCATCTCGGCCGGGACGCAGTCGAGCCTCGTCGGTTCCTGGACGCTGAAGCAGCGGGACGCGTTCGCCGCAATCGACGGCCGGCCGGGAACCACCGTTCCTGCGACGGTCACGGGCACGGTCACCCTGTCGGGGCCCGCAGTGGAGGGCACGGAGGGAATCATCGCGGTGGACGGGATCGCCGCCGGCGTCCTCGGCGAGCTGTCCGGGCAGGAGGGCGAGATCAGGTTCACGTCCGTCCTCGACATCACCCGTCTCGGTGCAGGTGCGCACACCGTGGAGCTCTTCGTGCGCGACGAGAACGGGACCGTCACCCGCGTCGGCCCGCCCGCGTGACGAGCCCGTGAGTTCCCGGGCCGCGGACCCGCGGTGACGGTGCGGTCAGCTGCGGGTCATCGGCGCCACTGCGGGGAGTCCTCCAGCGCGGAGACGGTGGAGGCGACGGAGGCGGCCGGCACGGGGTGGCTGATGAGGTAGCCCTGCGCCTTGTGGCACTGCAGCGACGACAGGATGTCCATCTGCTCGAGGGTCTCGACACCCTCCGCCACCACGTCGGCGCCCAGCGACTCCGCCATCGCGATGATCGTCCGCACGAGCGTGTGGGACCCGCCGTCGGCACGGAGCTCGTTCACGAATGCCCTGTCGATCTTGACCCGCTGGATGGGGAAGCGCTGGAGGAGGGAGAGCGACGAGTACCCGGTGCCGAAGTCGTCGATGGCGATGCGGACACCGAGCGAGTTCAGCTGCCGCAGTGACGACAGCGCCTGGGTCGGCTCGGCGATCATCACGCTCTCCGTGACCTCCAGCCACAGCCGGTCCGCGGGGACGCCGGAGCGGGAGAGGGCGTCCGCCACGACGGAGACGAATGTCGGGTCGTGCAGCTGCCGGGCCGAGACGTTCACGCTGACGGTCGTGTGGGGCCCGCACGTGCCGGCGTCCATCCACTGGCGCAGGTTCGTGAGGGCGTCGTGCAGTGCCCACGACCCGAGGGGCACGATGGTGCCGGTCTCCTCTGCGACCGGGATGAACTCCGCGGGCGAGACGGTCCCGTTGTCGCCGCGGTCCCATCTCATCAGGGACTCGAAGCCGACCACTATGCCGAGACGAGTGTCGATGATCGGCTGGTGCACGAGGTGGACCTCGTTCCTCTCCAGTGCCCTGTACAGCGCGGTCTCGATGTCGAGGCGGTGGGTCACCCGCTCCACCATGGAGTCGTCGAAGAAGGCGATGCAGTTGCGCCCGGCCGCCTTGGCGCGGTACATCGCCGTGTCCGCGTGGCGCAGGATCTCGTCGGCCGTGAGCGAGAGGTTCCGCACGGCCATCGCCACCCCGATGCTGGCCGAGACGAACATGTCGCCCTGGCGGAGCGACAGCGGCGCACGGAGCGAGTCGAGAACGTGCTCGGCCAGGACGACGGCCTGCGTGGCGCTCTCCGTGGTCGGGTCGAGGACCACGAACTCGTCGCCGGAGATGCGCCCCACCCGTGCGTGTGCCGGCACGGAACCGACGAGGCGCCGCGCGACGTCGAGGAGCACGTCGTCGCCGGCGGAGTGCCCGAGGCTGTCGTTGATGTTCTTGAAACGGTCCACGTCGATGAATAGGACGGTGGGCTGCCGCGAGGTGCCCCATGCCTCCGTCGCGGCGTCCTCGATGAGCTCCAGCATCGCGTTCCGGTTGGGCAGCCCCGTCAGCGGGTCGGTCTGTGCGTTCCTCACCAGGTCCGCCTGGGTGCGCGCGTTGGACCGCACGGCCTGGACGACCCGCATCATGACCGCTGCCGCCAGCACGACGACCGACACGGTGCGCACGATCCGGTCGTCGGACGACACGGGGTCCGTGGCGGACAGCAGGATGACCGGGACGACCATCGAGGCAGTCACCGTGACCAGCCGCGTCATGAGGGGCGGTGCCGACCGCCTGCGCGACGGCGACATCAGGACGCGGCTCGACGGGTGGAACAGTGCCGCCGCCGCGAGGGCGGCCGCCGAGAGGAACGGTGCAAGGAGCGCGGCGGACCCGATGCTCGTGGTGTCTCGCGCATCGATGAGATAGAGGATCTCCCCGCAGAGGACTCCGATGACCGCCAGCGACGAGAGCGAGACCGAGGCCGTCGGCTGGGCGTCCGAGAACACGACGGTGGCGAGCAGGAAGAGCGCGACGGCAAGCAGCGTCAGGGTCAGCCCGCGCAGCGTGGTGACTGCCGGGAGACCTTCCGACCCGGCGAGCGCCGGGCGGAGGAGGAGGACCCACAGCACAACCCAGGAGCCGAGCCCCACGACGGCCCCGTCGACGAGCACGGCGCGGCCGTCCGTGCGCAGGCGCCGCCTCGTGACGGCGAAGAGGGTGGTGCAGAGCAGTGCGTGCGCGGCGAGCAGCAGGCAGTCACGCAGGATCCGTGCTGCGTCGGTGGTGGTCCCCGCGACCACGAGCGCGGCACCACCGGCCGCTGTCGTGCCCGTGGCGACGATCGCGAGCACGAGAAGCCTCGGGACCTTGTGAACGAGGGCGGCGACGACGCACCCGGCCAGCAGGAGCACACCAGCCGTTCCCGCCGCCGCAGGTCGGGCACCGCCGGACACGAACCCGGTCCACGGCGCGACCAACCCGGCGGCCGCGAGGAACCATGCGAACGATGCGAGAACCTTGCGCACTACCTGTCCTTGCCTGCCGGAACCCCAGTGGACGGTACTACGGCAGGGAAAACTGGGTGCGGATTGGCTCCCTCGGTAGCCTGAGGGCACGATGACTGACGCCACCCCCACCGTTACGGTCGTCGCTCCCGGTTCGCATCTCATGCCAGAACTGCTCGGCCAGAGGGACGAACTCCTCCGCCGCGTCGAGGATG
>CAZZFB010000002.1:0-51743 GCA_964653385.1 uncultured Bifidobacterium sp.
TGAGGGACGGGCACATCAGCGTGGGCGACCTGGCGGCGTCGATGTACCTGTTCACTCTCCTCGTGGTCCCGCTACGGCTGATCGGGTACGTGTTCTCCGAGCTGCCCCACTCCTATGCGGGCTGGAACCGGGTGCGGAGCATCCTCGACGAGCCCCTGGCGGCCGATCCCAGGACCTCTGTCCTGCGGTCAGCCGACGGCCCTGCCGTGCGGGCCGAGGCCCTCGTGCTGAGGCACATACCCGAGGTGGACGTGCTGCGTGACGCGACGTTCTCCGTGGGAAAGGGGCAGATCGTCGCGATGGTCGGCGCGACCGGCTCGGGAAAGACGACACTCCTCGAGGCGATCGCAGGCCTTGTCCCGGTTGCATCGGGCTCCCTGTCCGTCACCACCGGCGCGGTGGCACTCGTGTTCCAGGAGGCCTTCCTCTTCTCGGAGTCGGTCAGGTTCAACCTGACTTTCGGTCACGAGACGGACGGGGAGACCCTGCGCGAGGCGCTGAGGGTCGCCGATGCGGAGTTCCTCCTGGGACTGGAGCACGGCCTGGACACTGCGCTCGGCGAGCGCGGCGTGAGCCTCTCGGGCGGCCAGAGGCAACGTCTGGCTCTCGCGCGTGCGCTCGTGACCAGACCATCGCTCCTCCTGCTGGACGACACCACCTCGGCCCTCGACCCGGCGACGGAAGTCAGGGTCCTGACCAATCTCGCGTCGACGGACCTGGTGGGGACAACCCTGATGGTCGCCTCGCGGCCCTCGGCCGTGGCGCTCGCGGACAGCGTGCTCTACATCGACCCCAGCAGGAGGGTTCTCGCGGGTTCGCACAGGGAGCTCAGTGAACGTGACACCGGCTACCGCGAGCTCGTCGACGCCTTCGAGGACGCGCGACGCGGGGACGGCGCGGGGTCATGAGCGAGCCGTCAGTCTCCCGGGGCGCACTCGGGGTGATCGGCCGCAGCGTCGAGATAGCACCGGCGCTCAGGTCGGGTTTCCTCGCGACGTTCGGTCTCGCCGCCGTGGGGGCCGGTGCGAGGGTCGCGGTGCCGGTTCTCCTCCAGATGGCAATCGACAACGGGGTGCGCGACGGGACGGTGAGAGTGGACTACGTCGCGAGACTGGCGGTGGTCGGCGCCCTCTTGGTCGTGGTGACCAGTGCGTGCCAGCGCGCGGCGGTGGTGCGCCTGGGCCTCCGCAGCGAGGCCGCGCTGTACGAGCTGCGTGTGCGGCTCTTCTCCCACATCCACCGCCTGAGCCTCGCCGACCACAACGAGGAGAAGCGCGGGGCACTCGTCAGCAGGGTCACGAGCGACATCGAGACTCTCCAGCAGTTCTTCAGCTGGGGTGCACTCGCATTCCTGCTCGACGGGACCCTGATGGTCGTGGTCGCGGCGGTGATGGTTGCCTACGACTGGATGCTGAGTGCCGTCGCGATCCTGATCGCCCTGCCCCTCGCGTTCGTGCTCCGTTCCGTGCAGCGCAGGCTCGTCAACGCATGGACCGAGACTCGCGAGGTGAACGCAGAGGTCATAGGTGCCGTCGGCGAGATGACCGCGGGGGCCGAGACGCTCCATGCGTACGGCGTCCCGGCTCTTCCCGTTTCCAGGATCGGGGGGCTGCTGCGCGAGCGCACGCGCAAGTTCGTCAGGGCATCGGTCATCGGGGCGTTCCTCTTCCCGTCGGGCGAGCTGTTCAGCGTCCTCTGCGTGAGCGGGGTCGTCGCCGTGGCGGTCGCTCGCGGGCCTGCGTCCGGGCTCACGTCGGGCGCGGTCGTGGGCTTCATATTCCTGACGTACAGGTTCCTGGAGCCTGTCGCCGAGTTCACCGAGGTGTTCGACCAGACGCAGAGCGCCGTCGCCAGTCTCAGGCGCGTCGTGGGCGTCCTTGACACCCCGGTCGGCCCGCCCCAGCACCCCGAGCCGGTGCGCATCCCGGAGGGCCCTGTCGGCGTGGAGCTGCGGCACGTGACCTTCGCGTACCGCAGCCGCTCCAAGGACACGGAGGACGAGACCGTTCTGCACGACATCTCCCTGCATGTCCCCGCAGGCCAGCTAGTTGCCGTCGTCGGGCGGACGGGATCAGGCAAGACGACGCTCGGACGGCTCGTGGCGCGCTTCGCGGACCCCGTCGCCGGCTCCGTGCTTCTCGGTGGCGTCGACGCGCGGCGCGTCCCGAACGACCACCTGCGCGAGCGACTCATGGTGGTGCCACAGGAACCGTTCCTCTTCGACGAGTCCGTGCTGCACAACCTCCGCTACTCGAGGCCGGAGGCGCCGGAAGCGGAGTGTCTCGAGGCCATGGCGCGCCTCGGTCTCGACGAGTGGGTCGCCTCGCTGCCGGAGGGCCTCGCGACGAGGGTCGGACAGCGCGGGACTTTCCTCAGTGCGGGGGAGCGCCAGTTGGTCGCACTCGGTCGTGCTGCCATCGCCGACCCGGATGTGCTGATACTCGACGAGGCGACTTCGTCGGTCGATGCGCTCACCGAGGTGCGCATCGCGCGCGCACTGGAGAGACTCTCGGAGGGGCGCACGACCATGGCGATCGCCCACAGATTGTCGACGGCCGCCCGCGCCGACAGGGTCGTGGTGATGGAGGCAGGCCGGGTCGTGGAGGACGGCACGCACCGCGAGCTCGTCGAGGCGGGCGGGCTCTACAGTTCCATGTACGGCGCCTGGGTGGCCGCCACGAGCATGGAGGGCACATTGTGAGACGGGTCCTCGCCGCCGCGATCGTCCTCGGGCCGCTCGTGGCCTGTTCGGGCGCCGCCCCGGATGCAATGTGCGGCGGGAGGGTGTCCGTCCCCGAGTACGTGCTGCAGTTCGGGCAGGGTCTCGCCAATTTCGGTGACGACGAGACCGTCACCCTGGAGGCAGACAGCCTCTCGGTCCTGGACGTCCTGCTCGCCGCGCGAGACGTGGCGGGGGAAGCCGGGCAGGCGGCAACAGGGCTCTCCGGGTCCGTCGCGGACTTCGTGGGGGCGATGAACTCCCGTGACTGGTCCATCAGTGCGGCACTCGACGACGAGGAGACCGTGCGGCGTGCCGACGTCCTCGGGTCCGCGGACTCCCTCCGGCTCGCGAACACGGTCGAGGCAGCTGTCATCGAGAGGTGCGGAGCTGTGCCGACTGCCGCGCCGCCAGAAATGACGGCGGAGACCCTCCCGCTCCCGGTCGTGCCTGCGCCCACCGACACCGAGCCGCCGGCGGCACCCCCGGACGAGGTGCAGGAGCAAATGGCGACGGGGACGATGGTGGGCACCATGTTCGGCCTCGTGCTCTCCCCAGCCGAGGTCTCGTGCATCGGGCGGGAACTCGACGGCGTGGTCGATGCGACCCAGGCGGTCTCGGGTCCCGGGCAGTACGGCGCGCAGTTCCAGGCGGCCTTCGATGCGTGCGGGGTCGAATTCACCGTGCCGTCAGACTGAGAGAATGGTCACCGGATGAACATCGAGAGCATCTACGAGATCGTGCTCGTCAGGCACGCCGAGCCGGAGTGGGTCCGTGACGGCCTGAACATCGACGAGCCTCCGTTGACCGAGAGGGGCCTGGCCCAGGCCGAGCTGCTCGCCGGCCGGCTCGCGTCGGAGGAATTCGACGAGGTCCTCGTCTCGCCTCTCCTACGCACTCGGCAGACCGCCGCGCCACTCCTGTCGGCCCTCGGCCGGGAGGAGCAGATAGAGCCCTGGCTCGAGGAGATCCGCAACCCCATCTGGCACGGCACGCCGGTGGAGAAGGCGGCCGAAGCGTGGAGGGAGATGAAACGCCTCCCGTCGGCGGAGCGGTGGGCCGGTCTCGAGGGCGGTGAGCCCGTGACCGACTTCGTGCAGCGCATCAACATAGGTTGCTCGCTCTTCCTCGAGGAGAGGGGCATCCGTCGTGCTGACACCGATCTCCCGGTGTGGAACCTCCACGAATCCTTCGTGCGCCACCGCAGGATCTGCCTGGTCGCCCACGCGGGGACCAGCAGCGTCGCGCTCTGCCACATGCTCGGGCTGCAGCCGACGCCATGGGAATGGGAGCGGTTCGTCATCGGGCATGCTTCAGTCAGCCGGGTGCAGCTCTTCGAGATCGGGGACGGCGCGACGTTCTCCATGGTCCGGCTGTCGGACAACGAGCACCTGCCCGAGGGCCTCCGCACCTACTGAGCCCGCCTCTCGCTGCCCTAGTCTTCGGGCATGAGCGAAGAGACGTTGAATCCTGATGCACTGAAGATGATGTCCTTCACGGTCTTCAGCAAGCTCGAGGGCGCCGTGACCGCAGGGATGATCCATCTCGGGGACCAGCTGGGCCTGTACCGCGAGCTGGCGGCGGCCGATGGACCGTTGCCGGTGGCTGCGCTGGCAGCCCGGTGCGGGCTCCACGAGCGGTGGGTGAGGGAGTGGGCGAGCAACCAGGTCGCCGCACGGATCGTGAGCTGCGACGACATGTCAGCCGCCGACCTCCCGCTCCACCTGACAGCGGAGGCCAAGTGTGTCCTCGCGCAGCCCTCCCACCCTGCCTTCGGGATGGGGATGTTCCACCGCCTCCCGCAGACCATGAACGCACTGCGGGAGATGCCCTCGAGCTTCTCCTCGGGGCTCGGCCACGACTACGACTCCCACGGTCCCGAGGGCGCCGTGGGCATCGAGCGCAGTTTCGAGCCCTGGAACCAGAACTTCCTCGTGCCGGTGGTGCTGCCGATGCTGGACGGGGCCGTGTCAAAGCTGGAACGGGGCTGCAGGGCCGTGGACATCGGCTGCGGGGCCGGCGGTGCGGCGATCTTGATGGCACGCACGTTCCCCAGGTCCGAGTTCGTCGGGTACGACATCTCCAGGCATGCACTCGCCCGGGCCGAGGAGAAGAAGTCCGAGGCCGGCGTGACCAACGTGACGTTCCTCGACCCGCGGGAGTCGCCGCTGCCGACGGACGGGTCGGCGGACATCGTCTTCACCTTCGACTGCATCCATGACATGACCCATCCCGCCGAGATGATGAGGTCGATCAGGTCGTGTCTCAAGGATGACGGCACGTGGCTGCTCGTCGACATCAAGGCCCTGGACACACTCGAACAGAACGTCGCACGCAACCCCATGGCCTCCCTGCTCTACGGCATCAGCGTGCTCAGCTGCATGTCGTCGGCGATGTCGGCTCCTGACGGTGCCGGACTCGGCACCCTCGGCCTCCCCGAGAGCAAGGCCCGGTCAATGGCGTCCGACGCAGGGTTCTCCCGGTTCCGCAGGATGGACGTGGACCACTCGGTGAACGCCTTCTACGAAGTCAGGCCCTGAATGCCTGCCCGCGCGCCGGATCAAGCGCGTGGGCAGGAGCAGCAGTGAGGGGCGGCCGGATCAGAGCCGTTCCTCCCTGCGGCGTTCTCAGGGGGCCGGGACGGGCAGCGGTGCAGTCACGTGGCAGGCGTCGACAGCCTTGACGATCGGGTACGGGTTGATCGCCTCGCCGCCGCGCGGGTGCACCTCGAAGTGGAGGTGGGGGGTGTTGGTCGCGCCTGACTTGCCGTTGTAGCCGATGACCTGTCCGGCCTTGACCGTGGATCCGACTCCGATGCCGTCGGCGATGCGCTGGAAATGTCCGTAGAAGAAATACGTGCCGTCGGCGGTGGTGAGGCGCACGCCGTTGCCCGCGAGCTTGTCGGTCGCGCTGGAGTACACCTTGGTGATGGTGCCGTCTGCGACCGCGTAGATGAGCTTGCCCTCGGGAGCGATGACGTCAACGCCGAGGTGCAGGCGCCCGCCGCCGCGGGGGGCGTGCCAGGTGTCCTCGAAGTTGCACGCACCCTGAACCGGGAACACGGCGATGCTCACAGCGGGTGCATCGACGAGCCCGAGCTTGAGAGCGGTCGCGTAATCGGCCTTGCCCGTCACGGCGAGACCGTTGGCCGCCTGGTAGGTGCGGAGGGCGACCGTGGTGGCGGCGCCGAAAACGCCGTCGACGCCGCCCTTGACCGTGATACCCGCGTTCACGAGTGCCTGCTGCACGGCAACGACGGCAGAGGACTTCTGCCCGCGGCGCGGGAGCGAGCCTGCAGTGAGGGGCGCGTTGGTCGCCGTCTTGGCGACGGGCACCGGCGCAGGGGCAGCCTCGGGAGCGACCAGACCGAGGGCGCGGGCTGTGGCGGCATCGAGCAGGCCTGACGGTGCGAGGCCGCGCGCGGCCTGGAACTCGGCGATGGTGGCCGTGGTGCCGGAACCGAACGATCCGTCGATGCCGCCGCGGACCTGCAGTCCGGCAGCCGCGAGTGACTTCTGCACCGTGACGACAGCGTCGCCCTTGTTGCCGCGGACCGGCAGGTTCTGCGCGGTGAAGGGGAAGGACGGTGCGGGGGCAGCAGGGGCAGCAGGCGCAACAGTCGTGGACGGGGCGACTGTGGTGGGCGCCGCCGGGGCAGTGGTCGTCGTGGAACCGTTCGTCAGTTTGAGGACGCTCGCAGTGGGGGCATCCACCACGCCCGTCACCTTCAGCCCGACGACTTTCTGGAACGTCCGCAGCACCGAGCGGGTGCGGGCATCGAAATTGCCCGTTGCACCGCCGCGGAGGGTGAAGCCGTTGCGGATGATGGCCTCCTGCAGTGCCTTCACCGCCGGACCGGACTCACCGAACTGGGGCATCCCGGGGGCGGTCTTGGCGCCGCTCGACTGGGCCTGCACCGTCGCGGCTGATGCCGTCCCCGCGGGGGCGAGGGTCACGGCCAGCGTGCTCCCTGCGACAGTGGCGGCGATTCCGATGATGATGTGCTGTGAGTTGCGGCGCATGTCCTGCTCCCTTGTTGATCCGCAGAAGGGATCGGCAGGGCCGGGCAGAACTTGAGGAATTTCTCACGGAAAATGTTCCTGTAACCACTCACAGTGGTTGATGTGGCGATGTGACCACATGTGGTGATGGCATCGAACCCGTACCTCGGGCCTCAGCGGGACCGGCCGGGGGCCTCCAGTGGCCAGGACGGGCCAGTCCGGGCGGGAATGGGACACTTGGCGGAGCCGAAACATCCGGGGAGAGGGGCAACAGATGACGAGATTGACGGATTTGTCCAGGTCGGTGGCCGGGGCACGGGTGGTCGTGACCGGTGCCGCCAGCGGGATGGGGCGGGCCACGGCCCACCTCTTCGCGGACGAGGGGGCATTCGTCGTCGTGACGGACGTTGCCGCAGAGGGCGTTCTCCGCGTCGTTGACGAGATCGAGACGGTCCACGGCCCCGGACGGGCGCTCGGGGTGGCAGCCGACGTGTCAGACGCGAGCGACAGGGGCAGGATCGTCAGCGCCTGCGTGGACGCGTTCGGGGGGCTCGACGTCCTGGTGAACAACGCGGGCATCAGCCGTGTCTCGTCGGTGTTCAGCGACGACGCAACGTTCGAGGCGAACTGGGACGCGACTCTCGCCGTGAACCTGAGCGCTCATGCTCACCTCATCCGCGCGGCGCTGCCGCACCTCCTGGTCGCCCCCCACGGCGGACGCGTCATCAACATCGCCTCCACGGAGGCGATCGTCGCGACAGGGGGCCTTGCCGCCTACACGGCGTCAAAGCACGGGGTCATCGGGCTCACGAAGAGTTTCGCCGTCGAGCTCGGCGGGAGGAACGTGACCGTGAACGCCGTGTGCCCGGGCCCGATCGACACCGGGATGACGGCCGGGGTGCCCGAGGACAAGCGGGAGAAGTACGTGCGCAGGAAGGTCCCCCTGCGCCGGTACGGGGCCCCCGAGGAGGTCGCCCACATGACCGTGAGCCTGGCCATGCCCGCGATGCGGTTCATGACCGGCTCAGCCGTCGTCGTGGACGGAGGGCTCGTCGTCAACCACTGACGCGGTCGTCCTCAGCGTGCGCCGTCAGCGAGCCCGGTGAACCCGGAAGGCTCGTGCGTCCCGAGCACGAGTGTCTCCAGGATCCCCGTGCCAGTGCTCACGCCCCCGGGCCTCGTGCACGTCACACGTGAGAGGGTCTGGACATGGATGTGGTGCAGGGCCATCGGGTCCTCGACCGGGAGAGCGAACCTGTCCCCGCCGACTGCGCTCTCGCCCTTCCATGCGCCGTGGGTCCACTCCGGGTGCATGTAGCCCAGGCCGAACATCTGGAAGTGCCTGATGGGCTCGAAGTCGAGCACGACCTCCTCGTCCTTCAGGCCGTACCGCAGCGAGAACGACTGCATGTGCCTCGTGCCGGGCGCCCAGGTCACGTCGTAGCTCACAGACCACGCAGGCGAGATCGCGTCCCGTCCCGTGAGGAGAGCGCCGGAGTGGTGCCAGCGCTCGCCGTCCGCGTACTCGTTGATGTCGAACATCGTCCCGAACCCGTCGAAGCACACGGGGGCCCACAGCCAGTAGAACTGCGGGGCTGTCGTCACGGGGGCGCCGAGGGCAATGCGCTCGCCGACGCCGCGGATGCCCCATGACCTGTCGCGGGATCCCATGACCCTTCCCGGCTGGATCTCTTCGCGGACTCCGTCGACCTCGATCCATCCGGTCCACCGGCCGAGCTGGGTGAGCCGTGTGTACCGCATCGTCTCCCGGACACCCGCTCGTTGCTCGAACACGGGCTCCTCGAACGGCTGGGACGTCGCCGACATCGTCAGCTCGGCGCGCAGGCCGTGCTCGGGCGCGTCCACGGTGATCCTGTGCGACTGCAGGGGCTCGAGAATCTCCACCGAGACGGGGCCCACCGTGGTGCACCTCATCCTGTCGGCGTGCGCACGGGCGCTCGCGTGGACGTTGACCTGCTCGCCGCCCCGGATCACCGAGAAGGAGGCGTCCATCACGTGCCTGTTCGGGTACAGGCCCATCGCGAGCGCGAAGAACGTGCTGCCCGTCGAGTCGTAACCGTTGAAGAAGTAACGGTCGTAGTGGTTCGGGTCGCCCGATGCCGTGTGCGCCACGGGAAGGTGACTCTGGTGGACCGGCCAGTCGTCGAACGATGTGATCATGGGTGTGACCGTAGTCATTCGGGCGGGGGGCGGGCTCCATCGGCGCCGCGTCGCGGTCCTGCGTACAGTTGGGCCGTGCGAGCCCGAGTCCGTCCCGAGCGTTACTCGCAGGTCGCCTCGGCGGCGCTCGCGCTGCTGTGCATCATCGTGCTGTCGGGCTCGATGGTGCGCCTCACCGGCTCCGGCCTCGGCTGCGACGACTGGCCGAACTGCAATTCGCAGAAGTTCGTCGACGTGTCGTCGGCCCACGCAGCGATCGAGCAGCTCAACCGTCTCTTCACCGGCCTCGTCAGCCTCAGTGTCGTGCTCGCAGTGCTCATGGCGTACTTCCGGGTCCCCGTACGCAGGGACCTCGTTCTGCTCGCCTGGAGCCTGGTGGCCGGTGTCGCGACACAGGTCGTGATCGGGGGGATCGTCGTCCTGACCGGTCTCCACCCCCTGTGGAACATGGCCCACTTCCTCGTGTCGATGGTCCTCGTGACGTGTGCGTTCCTGCTGGAGAGGTCCTCCCGACTCGTGTCCGTCGCCCGCACCTGGAGGACCGTGCCGGACGGGCTCCGCGGGGCGCACTCCCTGCTCATCGGGGCAGCGGCGGTGGCCATCTCCACGGGAACGATCGTGACGGCGACCGGTCCGCATGCCGGGGACGAGAACGCCGAGCGACTTGGTTTCGCACTGCGTGACGTGGCCCGGGTGCACAGCACGAGCGTCATTCTCTGCGTCGCCCTCATGGTCTGGTTGATGTGGCGGACCGCACGCACTCCGGGGAGGGACGCTGCCTCCCTGCGCCAGGCCCTCGGCACCTTCGCGTTCGTCGCGGTCCTCCAGGGCGCGATCGGGTACGCGCAGTATTTCACCGGTGTGCCGGTGCTCCTGGTGGGTCTCCACATCGCGGGGGCGACCGCCTTCTGGCTGGCGGCGTGCAACGTGGCGTTCGCCCCGCGTCCCGACGAGGTGCTGCCCGTCAGCCCAGCTCGGTGACGAGGTCGTACAGGTGGTGGCAGTCGTTCAGCGTGAGCAGGCTGACGGTGCCGTCAATCCGCACAGTGGTGATGCTCGTGTTCTCGACCATCATCCAGAGTGAACGGTGCGTGCCGAGCACGTGGGCGAGGTAGGCGTTGATCGCCCCGCCGTGGCAGACGACGGCGATGCACCCGCCCGCGTGCCGCTCCGCCAGGCGCGCGACACGGCCTGCGATTCGGGCACGGAACTCATCGTCTGATTCCGCGTTCGGAATCCCGTCCCACCGGCCGGACGCGGCCCACTCGAGGAACTGAGGATCTCCTGTCGCGGCCCTGCGCCTGAACTCGCCGTTCGACCAGTCGCCTAGACGGATCTCCTCGAGGTCCTCGTGGACGACCACGTCGAGCCCGTGGTGCAGGGCGACCTGCCACGCGGTGTCGTGGGCTCGCTTCAGGTGGCTGGAGTACACGGCGTCGACGCGGGCGTTCTTCAGGCGTTGCCCGAGGGCCATCGCCTGCCTTTCGCCCTCGATGTGCAGCGGGGGATCGGCACTCTCGGGCGAGCCGGGAACTATGTCTGCGGACCTTCCGTGGCGGATGAGCATGACCCTGCACCCGTCACTGATGCCTCCGTGGAGGGTCGGCTGGGCGACTGCCGTGGAGTCGGGCCCCCGGTTGGTGTCTGCGTCGGTCACGGTTGCTAGTTTGCCCGCATGACCACGTCACAAGAGGTTCTCCTCGAGATTTCCGACCGCATCGCCACCATCACGCTCAATGCGCCCGAGCGCATGAACACGATTTCGGGTCCGATGCTGGACCAACTGTCGGAGCGCCTCCTCGAGGCCGACCGCAACCCTGAGGTCCGCTGCATCATCCTCACGGGCGCCGGCAAGGCTTTCTGTGCGGGCCTCGACATGGCCGCGCAGGCCGGCAAGGGCAAGTCTCTCGGGGTGCTGGACAACCCGGGGTCGAACATGGCCGAGTTCGACCTGCGGAACGCACCTCCCGTGGTGCTGCACAACATCGACACGCCCGTCATCTGCGCCCTCAACGGGGGCGCGGCCGGCTACGGACTCGACATCGCCCTCGGGTGCGACATCCGCATCGCGGCGTCGACGGCGAAGATGGCGCCGGGTTTCGCCAAGCGCGGGATCCTGCCCGAGAGCGGCGGCACGTGGTTGCTGCCCAGGATGGTCGGGTACGCCAAGGCCGCGGAGATCTCGTTCACGGGGCGCACGCTGTCCGCCCAGGAGTCGCTCGATCTCGGGATCGTGAACACGGTGGTGGCACCCGAGGACCTCCGCGAGCACTCGCTGGCGATGGCAGGCGAGATCGCCTCGAACGCACCGCTCGCCGTGCGCGCGATCAAACGCATGATGCGCGCCGCCGAGACGGAGACGTTCGAGCAGAACATCCACCATGTGTTCCTGCAGCTGCTCCCCTTGTTCCGCACCCAGGACTTCAAGGAGGGCGTGGCTGCGTTCATCGAGAAGAGGCCGCCGAACTTCGTGGGACGCTGACACTTGGGGCCGTTCGAGGTTCTCGGCATCCCGCCCGGGTCCGACGAGGCGGCCGTGAGGAGCGCGTTCAGGGAGCGTGCGAGGCGGCTGCACCCCGATGTCGGGGGCGACAACCGGTCGATGGCGGAGCTCGTCGAGGCGTACAGGGCGGCAGTCACGGCCGCCAGGGCACCGGACACGAACGAACGGACAGCACCGACGGGGCGGAGAGGCACACGTCGCACCCGCGGTCACCGGAGAGTCGAGCATGACGTCGCGAGCTTCACCGTGGACGCCCTGCCCGTGGTCGCGTTCGAGGCACTCCACATCGTGGCGGGTTCGCTGGGGGACATCTCGGACGAGGAACCTCCGTACATGATCGAGTTCCTGATGAGGGACGCTGAGTCGCTGTGGTGCAGGTGCGACCTCGTCCCCGATGCGGGCTCCACCACCGTCTCAGTGTCCGTGTCTCCGGCAGGGGAGGAGCCAATGGTGCGGGTGGACGGCATGCGCGACTTGCTCGTCACCGAGCTCAACTCGCTCGACTGGGACTGAGTCAAGGGCGCTCTGCCGCCGCCTTCGTGAGGCGGTCACGCACCGCGGCCGCCAGCCCTTCGCCCTGCGGCAGCACAGCCACGACATCAGTGATGCCGTCATCGTCGGCGCGGCGGAGCTCGGCATACAGCGACGCCGCGTACGCCACGGCATCCAGGCCCTCGCCGAGGACGCGCACGTTCGACCCCGGAGGCATTGTCGACGCTGCGGCACGCGCCTCCTCGGTGGTGGCGGCAAGGTGCACGCGTGCGCGCGGCGCGTAGTGGGAGGCAAGCATCCCGGGTGCACGTGACGGCCCCGTGGCCCCGCCAACTTCCTCGGCGGCCGCCTCCTCGATCTGGTCCGCGGTGACTGCCCCCGGACGGAGGACCTGGAGCACGTCGGTGCAGTCGACGATGGTGGACTCGACCCCCACTGCGCACGGGCCCCCGTCGAGCACGATGCCGACCGAGCCGTCCAGGTCGGCAACAACGTGGGCTGCCTCCGTGGGGCTGACGCGGCCAAACCTGTTCGCTGACGGCGCCACCAGTCCCTCGCCGATCCGGTCAATCAACTCGAGTGCCATCGGGTGCGCGGGCACCCTGATCGCCACGGTGTCACGCCCTCCGGTGACCACGAGGGGAACGGTGTCGCGACGGCGGACCAGCAACGTCACCGGGCCGGGCCAGAAGCGAACCGCAAGGGCCGTTGCCCGCTCGTCGAACTCACCGTACGCGAGGGCCTGGGAGAGCGACGAGACATGCACGATCAGCGGGTGGTCTGCCGGACGCCCCTTGGCGGAGAACACGCGCCTGACGGCCGCCTCGTCCGACACGCGGGCTGCAAGGCCGTAGACGGTCTCGGTGGGGAGACCGACGATGCCGCCGGCCGCGAGCACCGCCACGGCTTCGTCAATGTCGGTGGTGACCCTCGTTGTGCTCACACTGCGCCGAGGAACTCGAGGACAGCATCGATGAAAGCGAACGACTCGGGCGTGGCGAAGTGGTCGGTGTTCCTCAGCACCACGAGCTCACCGTTCGGGAAGGACGAAGCGAGCCTGTCGGCGGGGTGCGTGAAGTCCTTGTCGCCGATGACCACGAGCACGGGATTCTGCACCGTCGCGAGCACGGCAGGATCGGGCGGAGCCTGGCGCGGCCTCTTCATCACCGCAGTCAGGGCGAGCTTGTCCTTGCCGGGCGCGTTCGCGTAGTTCGCGAAGATCTGCGCACTCGGGTCGGAGGTGTCGCCCGTGCCCTCGAGCGCCGCGATGATCTTCTTCCCGTCCTCAGGACCCCTGTCCTCGAGCATCCCGTTGCCGATGCCCGCGAGCACGACGCGGCCGAACCTGGACGGTTCCTCGAGGAGAGCCCCCAGCACGGTCATCGCACCGAGGGAGAATCCGACGGCGTCGACCACCGGCGGGCCGTCCGCCAGGCGGCGCAGGAGCCACTGGTCCAGACGGGCATACGCAGCCGGGTCATGGGGCTTCTCTTCGTCGCCGTGCCCGAGCAGGTCCACACCGATGACGGACCGGCCCCCGTCCTCGAGCAGGGCGTCCATCCCCGTTGACTGCCAGGTCTCCCTGAAGGAGCCGGCCCACCCGTGGACAAGGACGACAGGGGAGTCCGCTGGAGCAGTCATGGGCACACGGTAGTCTCGTGACGCCCTATGCGCTTCCTCCAGAGCCCTCCTGCGCACGACCTGACTTACAACGACGTCTTCATGGTCCCGAGCATGTCCACGGTGCCCAGCCGCCTTGACGTCGACCTCCGCACCCCCGATTCCCTCGGCACGAACATCCCGGTGGTGGTCTCGAACATGACGGCGGTCGCGGGCCGCAGGATGGCCGAGACGGTCGCCCGACGGGGAGGACTCGTCGTCCTCCCGCAGGACATCCCGCTCGACATCATCAAGACAGTGGTCGAGCACGTGAAGTCCCGCCACCCGGTCTTCGAGACGCCCATCACCCTCGGCCCCACGGACACGCTCGGCGAGGCACTGTCGCTCATCCACAAGAGGGCGCACGGCGCTGTCGTCGTGGTGGACGAAGAGGGACGCCCTGTCGGCATCTTCACGGAGCACGACGCGGCGGGGTACGACCGTTTCACCCAGCTGAAGAACGTGATGAACCCTGACATCGTCTCCGTTCCTGAGGATGCGGGAATCGTGTCGATCCACGACCAGCTCGCCGACCAGCGCCTCAGTTTCGCGCCCGTCGTCGATGCGGCGGGCCGTCTCGTGGGATGCGTCACCAGGAAGGGCGCACTCCGGAGCACCATGTACGCCCCAGCCGTCGATGGGGCCGGCCGGCTCCTGTCGTCCGTGGCCGTGGGGATCAACGGCGACCCCGGCGCCCGTGCGAGGGCGCTCGTGGAGATGGGCGTTGACGTCCTCGTCATCGACACGGCGCACGGCCACCAGGAGAGAATGGTGCGCGCGATCGAGGCCGTCCGAAAGGCTGCCCCCGGCACGCCGGTCGTCGCGGGAAACGTGGTCACCCCCGAGGGCACGCGGGATCTCGTCAACGCAGGTGCCGACGTGGTGAAGGTCGGCGTCGGCCCTGGCGCGATGTGCACCACCAGGATGATGACCGGCGTGGGCCGGCCGCAGTTCTCCGCCGTTCTCGAATGTGCCGAGACGGCCCGCTCCATGGGAAAGCACGTGTGGGCCGACGGAGGAGTTCGGTACCCGAGGGATGTCGCTCTCGCGCTCGCCGCCGGAGCATCGAGCGTGATGCTGGGTTCCTGGCTCGCGGGCACCTACGAGTCGGCGGCGGACACCCTCAGGGACACCGAGGGTCGTCTCTACAAGGAGAGTTTCGGGATGGCGTCGAACCGGGCAGTGCGCAACCGCACCCGCACCGAGACCGCCTTCGAGCGCGCAAAGAAGGAACTGTTCGAGGAGGGCATCAGCACCTCCCGGATGTACCTCGACCCCGCACGACCGGGGGTCGAGGACATCATTGACCAGATTGTCGCCGGCCTCCGCTCCTCGTGCACCTATGCGGGTGCCTCGACCATCGAGGAGTTCCGCGAGCGGGCCGTGGTCGGTGTGCAGAGTTCCGCCGGTTACGACGAGGGTCGCCCGCTCGGCACCAGTTGGTGACCCGTGCGGGTCATCGCGATAGACGGACCGGCGGGAGCGGGCAAGTCCACCGTGGCCCGCATGGTCGCGGCCGCCACGGGCCTGCCGTTCCTCGACACGGGGGCGATGTACAGGTGTGTCGCACTCGCTGTCCTTCGTAACGGCACCGACCCGGCGGATGCCGCCGCCGCCGCGACAGTCGCGCAGTCGGCCGAGGTCCGTGTCGACGGTTCGACAGTGCTGCTCGACGGAGAGGACGTGTCCGCTGCGATCAGGACCGCGGAGGTCAACGCAGTCGTCAGCGTGATCGCCGTCCACTCCGGGGTGCGGGCCGTCATGCGCGGGGCACAGAGGGATTGGGCGGCGAGGGTCGGCGGGGGCGTGGTCGAGGGACGCGACATCGGGACAGTGGTGTTCCCCGATGCCGTCCTGAAGATCTTCTTGACAGCATCACCTGCCACCCGGGCGGCACGCCGGGTGTCGGAATCCGGCGGGGACCTTGCGGAGGTTGCCCGGTCCATCGAGGAGCGCGACGCGATCGATTCCACCAGGGAGGACAGCCCCCTGCGCCCGGCCGACGGGAGCATCACCGTCGACTCCAGCAACATGTCCATCGGGCAGGTGGTGGACACGATCGTCGGCCACTTCAGGTCCGTCACGGCCGGGGCTGGCTGATGGCGGGCGTCGAGAGCCACTTCGCAGGGGGATCACTCGCGAGCAGGGGCTTCTACTCGGTGGTGCGGGGACTCGTCGTGTTCCTGTGTCTCGTCGTGACGCGCGTGCGCGTGTACGGCAAGGAGAACATCCCGCGCAGCGGGGCGTTCGTGCTCGCCCCGATCCACCGCTCGAACATCGACACGCCACTCGCCGCGGCTGTCACGCGCAGGCGCATGCGGTTCATGGGCAAGGACTCCCTCTGGAAGGTGAGACCCGTCGGCTGGGTCCTGTCGGCACTCGGCGGCTTCCCCGTGTCACGCGGCACCGCCGACAGGGAGGCACTCAAGCGATGTGTCGCGGTGCTCGAGGGGGGAGAGCCCCTCGTCCTTTTCCCCGAGGGGACCCGCCAGAGCGGCCCGGTTGTGCATCCGTTGTTCGACGGCGCCGCGTACGTCGCCGTGAAGGCCGGTGTCCCCATCATCCCGGTGGGCATAGGAGGCTCCGAGGGTGTCATGCCGAAGGGATCGCGCATGATCCGACCGAGGAAGTGCGTGATGGTGGTGGGGAAGCCGGTCACAGCAGTTCTCGACGCCGAGGGGAGGGTCCCTCGTTCGGCCGTCAGGGACGTGACGGAGAGACTGTCCGCCTCGCTGCAGGAACTGTTCGACGAGGCGCAGGGCCTCGCCGGCTCACGCTGAGGCGAAGGCCTCCATCAGTGCCACGAGCCTCGGGGCATCCAGAGCCCCGCACATCTCTCGCGCGCTGTGCATGGAGAGCTGGGGTGCGCCCACGTCGATGCACTCGATGCCCAGTCGAGTCGCCGTGATCGGGCCGATCGTGCTCCCGCACGGCATGTTGTTCCTGGAGACGAACGTCTGCAGCGGCACCCCGGCACGCGCGGCGATGCCCTGCACCAGCCCGGCACCCCGCGACGTCGTGGCGTAGCGCTGGTTGCCGTTCAGCTTCAGCGCGGGACCGCGGTTGATGACGGGTGCATGGCGCGGCTCGTGGCGTTCCGGGTAGTTCGGGTGGATGGCATGCGCATTGTCCGCCGAGAGGCAGAAACTGGACGCCATCGCCTCGTGGCGGTCGGTGCCGGACATTCCCCCCGCCTCGCAGATCGCAGTGATGACCGATTCCAGAAGGGGACCCGCCGCGCCCGTGGTGCTCTCGGAACCGACCTCCTCGTGGTCGTTCATGACGACGACCACGTTGTGCGAAGGCTGCCCCACCGCGGCCAGCGCCCGCGCGGCGGCCCAGCACGACAGCTGGTTGTCGATGCGCCCGCTCGCCACGAGGGATGAGTCCGCCCCGAGCACCGCGGCCGGGGCGGCGTCGAACAGGTGCGCATCGAATGCGGCAATGTCCGAGGTGCCCGAGACCCCGGCCAGCCACTCCCGGAAGTCGATTCCCGACGTCGCCCACACGGGCATCATGTGCTGCTGCCTGTCCAGGTGGAGCCCGCGCTCGCCGATCTCGCGGTCGAGGTGGATCGCAAGTTGCGGGACCCGTGCGAGCGCGCTCCGCACCGAGAAGAGCCGCTGCTCGCCCGACGACGTGACGACGCGGCCTGCGATCCCGAGATCACGGTCCAGCCATGAGTTCAGCAGCACGCCGCCGTAGATCTCCACGCCCAGCTGCTCCCACCCGTGGGATCCGAAGGCGGGGTTCGGGTGGATGCGGAGGTTCGGGCTGTCGGTGTGCGTGCCGATCACGCGGAAGGTGCGGGCACCGGGAGCCGTGACCCATGCCGCCACAGATCCCTCGCGCACGAGGACACCCCGCGAGGGGAGTCCGCCGTCCAGACGGGTGACCTCGCCGAATCCAGCTGCGACGAGATCGTCGGCGGCCTTCCTCGCCGAGTGGAACGGGGTGGGGCAGACATCAAGCCACCCCAGCAGGTCGGACACGGTGTTCTCAGCCATGGAACAACCCCACCGGGAGCCCCGTGCCCCTGAGGTGGCCGCTCTCGTTCACGGACAGGATGCTGCGGTGCCCCCTGCTCGAGGCGGCGACGCGGTGGATCGAGGTGTAGTTCGGGTAGAAGAACTGGTTGCCCGGGAGCCCCAGGACGTGTGCGAGATACTCGTTGATGACGCCGCCGTGGCACGTCACGACGACGCGTCCGCCGGCGTTGTCGCGGATGATCGCCTCCATCGACGTGATGACCCTCTCGTGGAAGTCCTCCGGTTTCTCGTCGGAGCTCCACCCGCCGTCCATCATCTCCCGCCACCGCGGGTCGTTGGCGGCCTTCAGCTCCTCCACGGGGATGTACTCGCTGGAGTGCTGGTCCCATTCGGCGACACCATCCACGACAGTGACCCCGAGGCCCTTCCTCCGCGCGAGCGGCTCTGCCGTCTGGCGCGCCCGCCGCATCGGGCTCGAGTAGATGGCGTCGAGATGCTCGAGGGCCATCCAGTCGGCGAAGTGCTCCGCCTGCTTCAGACCCGCCTCCGAGAGTTCGGGATCGGCGGGACCGTCGGTGTTCTCCCGGCGGACGGGGAGTGCGTGACGCACGAGAATCAATTCCACGGTGATTAGATAACCATGTGGGCACCCCCTCGACACTCATCCACGCGGAGGAATCGGGCCCCGACGGCGCCCCGCTCGTGGTTCTCGTGCACGGATCGCTCGACAGGTCGGCAGGGATGGCCCGGGTCGCACGTGTCCTGCAGTCCCGGTTCAGGGTTCTCCGCTATGACCGTCGCGGCTACGGGCGCTCCGTTGCGCACCCGGGACCGTTCGGTGTCGTAGACCACGTCGATGACCTCCAGGTCCTCTTGGACGGCCGGCCCGCGGTGCTCGTCGGGCACAGCTACGGGGGGAACGTGGCGCTCGCGGCCTCCGTCAGGCTGGGGCCTGCGGTCAGGGGGGTGGGCGTGTACGAGACGCCGATGTCATGGTTGCCCTGGTGGCCGGGCACCACAGCCGGTGCGGCCGCCGCTGCATCCTCGTCGGAGGACGCCGCCGAGGCCTTCATGCGGCGGCTGATCGGGGACGAGGGGTGGGAGTCGCTGCCGGAGCGGACGCGGGCCGCGCGCCGTCTCGAGGGCACAGCGCTGCGCGCGGAACTGACTGCGCTGCGCGAGTCTGCACCCTGGGAGACGGACGACGTGAATGTGCCGGTGGTGTGCGCACACGGCTCGCGCGGCTCCGCCCACCACGCCCGCGGCATGGAATGGCTCTCCAACGAACTGGCGCGCGCCGAACTTCAGGTGATCGAGGGTGCCGGCCACGGCGCACCGAACTCTCATCCCGCCGAGTTCGTTCGGCAGGTGGTGATGCCCCTCGTGTGAGGGGCACGCTCACTTACTCGGTCACCGAGGGGATCTCGACAGTCTGGCCGAAGAAAGTGCACGACACCGCCTGGGTCCCGGCTGTCGCACGGACCTTGTCCGCACAGTCCACGATGTTGGCGCGCTGCGAGTAGGAACCGAAGCCGAGCGCGAGCAGGAGGACCACGCTGACGACTCGCATCACCATGTTCTTGACCAACCAGAAGGCGGCAACCGCAATCACGATCGAGCCCACGGACATGCCGTTTGCGATGTTCTTGGCCGCGTCAAAGTCGAGGGTGATGCCGAGAAGTGCCATGGGGGCAATCTATGCGCCCGCGAGGCCGTAGCCTTGACACCATGCCGGGCTCGCCCTTCACCGTCGCTGTCCTCATCGGCGGGGATTCCTCCCGCATGGGGGCCGACAAGGCGACATACCCCGTGGACGGAGTCGCAATGGCGGCCCGTGTGGTCTCTGCCGCGCGGGAGGCGGGTGCGACAGAGGTCCTGCTGGTTGGCGGGCCGCAGTCCCGCGCCAAGGGGCTCGACGGGACGTGGAAGAAGGACGCGTTCCCCGGCGAGGGCCCGCTGGGCGGGGTCATCACCGCGCTGAAGGCGTCAGCCAACGACTCGGTGGTGGTGCTGTCGTGCGACATGCCCTTCATCACCGGCGCGGTCATCGCCAGTCTCGTGGACGGTCTCGCTGATGCACAGGCAACGGTCGGGCGCACCGACAGGCTGAACTGGCTGTGTGCCGCATGGTCCCGGGACGAGTGCCTGGCGCCCCTGCAGGGAGTCTGGAAGCGCAACGAGCGCGCGGTGCACCGTGCGGCAGTTCTTCTCGACGTGCTCGAGGTCCCCGTTCCCGCGGTTGCCGTCAGGAACGTGAACACACCGGCCGACCTCGAACCCGTGGTCGAGGAGAAATAACGTGCGGCGCGGCGGCGGGCAGCCGGGGCAGGCCAGCCCGGCAACGGCCCACGAGTGGATCGACACGGATGCGGTACTGCGCGACTTCGTCAGCGCCTCGGTCGGCTGCGGCCAGTACTCGATCGACACCGAGTTCCACCGGGAGAAGACCTACTTCCCCCGTCTCGCCCTCGTCCAGGTCAGGGCCCGGGACCTCACCGCACTCATCGACCCGCTCGCCGTCGACATGTCGCTCATGCGGCCGCTGTTCGAGGGTCCCGACCTGGCGGTCCTCCACGCGGCGCAGCAGGACCTCGACGTGCTGACGCAGTCCATCGGTTTCGTGCCCGCCCGCATATACGACACGCAGCTGGCGGCCGGTTTCGTGGGCTACTCCAGTCCCTCCCTCGTGAATCTCGCCGCTTCGCTGCTGCGCGTCAACGTGCCGAAGGGGGACAGGCTCACCGACTGGCTGCGACGTCCGCTCACCACCGACCAGAGGAACTACGCCGCCTCCGATGTGGAGCACCTCGCAGCGATGAAGGAGATCATCGACCGTGACCTGCAGGCCCGCGGGAGGACCGCGTGGGCAGATGAAGCGTGCGAGGAACTCCGCACCAGGCCGGTCGGCCCGGGCGACCCGTGGGACGCTTGGTTGCGCGTCAAGGACATCAGGACTGTCAAAGGTCGTTCGCGCTGGGTTGCGCGCCACGTGGCGCGTTGGCGCGAGGAGCGCGCGATGGATCTCGACATCCCGCCACGGCACGTACTGTCCGACATTGCCCTGCTCGGCATCGCCCAGCGCGTGCCGCGTTCCCTCGAGGACCTGTCGTCGTGCCGCGGCGTCGACGGCCGTCTCGCGCGCGGAGCCACGGGAGAGGCGCTCCTCGATGCGATCGACGACGCCCTCGATGACGCCGACAAGGGCGACCTCGCTTTCCCGTCGAACGACGGCGACGACCTCGACAAGTCCATGAGGCCCGCGGTGACGCTGGTGGGGGTGTGGGTGGCCGAGCTGGCGCGACAGAGCGACCTCGATCCAGCGCTGCTCGGCACGCGCCGGGACATCGTGGAGCTCCTCTCGGGGACCAGCGGTGCCAGGCTGTCCACCGGCTGGAGAGCAGACATCCTCGGTCATGACGTCGAACTCCTCGTCAAAGGCCGCCGTGCGCTCACTTTCTCCGCGGACGGACTGGTCTCGGGGCTCCGAATGGTGCCTGTTGACGGCCCTGAATGAGTCAAATTGCCCGAATCCGTCTCACGGGGGCTGTAAAGTACTGGGGTTGTATTGAGAGGCCCCCGGGCCACCGAATGTTGGAGCCCGACCGTGAAAAAGGGTCGCCACCGCCGCTTCGAGGAAGCGCGCAAACTGAAGCAAGCCGGCCCCTCTGCGTCTGACCTCGGGCTCAACGAGTCGTCCCGTTCCAACAAGTCGGAGGACGACGAGTACGCGGAGATCGCGGAACGCTACGGCTGGGTCGACGAGGACGACGACGAGGACGACGAGTCCGACGAAGACTGACCCCAGCGGTCACCCCCAGACATCATGAAGAACCCCCTCCGCAACGTTGCTCTTGTCGCGCATGTCGACCACGGCAAGACCACCCTCGTCGACGCCCTGCTCAAGTCGACGGGCACTTTCGCGTCCCACCAGAACATCGTGGACCGCGTCATGGACTCCGACGACCAGGAACGCGAGCGAGGCATCACGATCCTCGCGAAGGCGGCACGCGTCCGGTGGAAGGACGTGCTCGTCAACCTGGTCGACACACCGGGCCACGCCGACTTCGGCGGCGAGGTGGAGAGGGCGCTGGCGCTCGTCGACGGCATCGTGCTCCTCGTGGACGCCGCAGAGGGCCCGCTCCCTCAGACCCGGTACGTGCTGTCCAAGGCTCTCGGGCGCGGCCTCCCGACCGTCCTCGTCATCAACAAGGTCGACCGCCAGGATGCCCGGCCCGACGAGGTGCTGGAGGAAGTGGAGCAGCTCTTCCTCGACCTCGCCATGAGCGACGACCAGCTCTCGTTCCCGGTGATATCCGCCGTCGCCCGCGAGGGGCGCGCCATGAAGGGCGTCGGCATGCCCGCGCCCGACGCCGACCTCTCTGCACTCCTGGACACCATCCTCGAGACCGTCCCTGCACCGTCGATGGACGAGTCGGCACCGCTCACCGCCCTCGTGACGAACCTTGACGCCTCGGACTACGTGGGCCGTCTGGCCATCGGCCGGGTGCACAGCGGCATCATGCGCAAGGGCGACAACGTCGCCCTGTGGGGCAAGGACACCGACGGCAGCCCGCTCCGGCGGCGCATCGCGCAGCTGAGCGTCTTCGACGGCATCGGCCGCACCGAGGTGGACGAGGTCCGCGCAGGCGACCTGTTCGTGCTGGCCGGCATCCCCGAGGTCGAGGTCGGCGACACCATTGCCGCCCCCGAGGTCACCGCGGCGTTGCCGCGGCTCGAGGTCGACGAGCCCGTCATCCGCATGAGCTTCGGCGTCAACACTTCACCGTACGCAGGCCGCGAGGGCAAGTACGTGACGAGCCGGCACATCCGCGAGCGTCTCCACAAGGAGATCCTCGGCAACGTGTCGATCAAGATCGCCGACACTGACTCGGCGGACATCATGAGCGTCGCCGGCCGCGGCGAGCTGCAGCTGGCCGTCCTCATCGAGAACATGAGGCGCGAGGGCTTCGAGCTGCAGGTGAGCAGACCCGAGGTCATCACCCGCGAGATCAACGGCAAGAAGCACGAGCCTCTCGAGTCCGGCAGTTGCGACGTCCCGGACGAGCACGTCGGCACCGTCACCCAGGCTCTCGCCCCGAGGAAGGGGCGCATCCTCGACCTGCGGCCCGGCGACCCCGGTCGCACGATCGTCTCCTTCGAGGCTCCGTCCCGCGGTCTTATCGGTTTCCGTTCGATGCTCATGACGGCGACGCGCGGGACCGCGTTGCTCCACCAGCACCACGCCGGATGGACGCCGTGGGCCGGCGAGCTCCCGCACCGCACCGGCGGGGCCATGATCGCGGACCGCATCGGCTCGACCACCGCCTACGCGCTGGACAACCTGCAGCTGCGCGGGACGCTCTTCCTCAGCCCCGGCGAGGAGGTCTACGAGGGGATGGTCATCGGCGAGGGTGCGCGCGGCGAGGAGATGGTCGTGAATGCCGTGCGGCCCAAGGAGAAGACCAACATCCGCACGCACAGCCACGACGACGGCGTCAAGCTCGCCGCTCCGGTGGTGCACACCCTCGAGACCGCCATCGAGTGGATCGGCGACGACGAGCTCGTGGAGGTCACACCCACGAAGATCCGCATCCGCAAGCGCATGCTCGGGCTCGAGGACCGCCGCAGGGCCTTCAAGAAGCAGAACTCCTAGTTCTTCTTCCTGCCCTTGGCGGCCGGCTTCGGCGCCTTCGGTGCGGCAGACCGGCTGTCATGGCGGCCGCGCACGGCAGGGTGCGGCAGGGGAGTCGCCCGGGGGCGGTCGAGGTACGTGGTCAGCATCCCGTAGGCCTCGGCACCCATCAGTTCCGTCAGTTCGTCCCTGAAGTAGCGGAACGCCGGCTCGCCCCCGACGAAGGCATCCGTGGACTCGGTGCACCACCATGCGAAGTCGTCACCGCCGGCGCCCCAGTCCCGCCGCTTCCACTCGCGGAGTGTCGAGATGACGTGCCCGGAGTCCTCCGTGTGCTCCTCCAGGCGCAAGGGGACCTGCCAGCAGACGTCGGGCTTCCAGTCCATGTGCCGCTCCCCGGCCTCGACAGCCGCGATGTGGAACGCGCACCCCGTGCCGCCCTCGAAGCCCGGCGGGTTGTGGAAGATGCATGCCCCGTCGACGACGCGGGTCTTCGTCTCGCCGTCGTCGTCCTTCTCCGTCCAGCCCTTCTTCTCCGCCGCCGCGTGGTTCTTCCAGTGACGGGGCTCGAGCCGGGCCACGGCCCGCTCGACCGAACGACGGTCGTCCTTGTCGAGGAAATGCGCACCGAAACTGCAGCAGCCCTGGGCCAGGCCGGGAGTCGGCTCGTCGTGGATGCCCTGGCAGCCCTCGCCGTAGATGCACTTGTACGCCGATGTGAAGAACGTGGCGTCGATCATCCACGTGCGGTGCTCGCGCGGGTCCTCGAAACTGATCCATTCGTGGGCGAGGTCGTCGTGGGGCATGTGCCAACGCTAGGTGATGACGACCACCCGTGAAGACATCATCGGCCACCGGCGAATGTACGGTTGTGCCCGTGAGCACCCAAGGCATCGACGACATCATCGCCCGGCTCGAGGAGATCAGCGAGTCACTGGGCGAGCAATCAATGACGCTCCTGCGGGATGCGATCGAGCGCGGCGAGACCGCACGGCCGGGGGAAGAGAAGACCGTCTCCCAGGCACGCCGGGCAGTCGACAAGGCGATACATCTCCTGTCAGGACTGCCCGCTCAGTAGCGGTTGACGGCCTCGATCAAGGACAGGAGCGGGGCGTAGCCCTTGCCCGTGTAGTCGAGCACGAGCCTCGCCAGTCCCACGTTGTCGTCGTCCCTCTGCTCGGCCTCGGTGGGCCCGGCCGAACGGAAGACACCCCCGTGGAGGTGGGCGAATCCCCTGGACAGGCCCGCGAGGTCGCTGTCGGGGACTGCGCGGTTCAGCCTCAGCACGAGCAGGCCGTCGACATGCCTGATGGAGTGGAAGTTCGCGTAGAAGCCGGCGACGATCGATGCGGCCTCCTCAACGTCACTCGTGATGCGGTAGATGCCCGTGTCCTCGCGCGAGATCACCTCGTGGGCCAGGAGGGTAGGCATGAGCGACGCCATGATCGGTTTCCAGAACGGCTTGTCCGGCGGGTCGAGGAACACGATCGGGGCGGGGACCGACCGGCCCGTCTGCACGAGCGTGAGCAGTTCGAACGTCTCGTCGAGGGTGCCGAAGCCACCGGGGAGGCAGATGAACCCGTGCGACTCCTTCATGAGCATGAGCTTGCGCGTGAAGAAGTACCTCATGGTCACGTGCTTGTCGTCGCCCTCGATCACGGAGTTGGACGACGCCTCGAACGGCAGCCGGATGGAGACCCCGATCGAGCGCTCGCGCCCCGCACCCACCATGCCGGCCTCCATGAGCCCGGGGCCTGCACCCGTGACGACCATGAACCCCTTCTCGGCGACGAGGCGTGCGACATCGACAGTGAGCCCGTAGATCTGGCTGCCGGCCGAGATGCGCGCCGACCCGAAGACGGTGACCTTCCTGGTGTCGCGGTACGGGGCGAACATGGCGAACGCCTCCTGCATCTCGTCCAGTGCGGCGGCGGCGATCTTCACGTCGAGCGAGGATGCCGGGCCGCCCACCAGCTCGGTTGCTGCCTCCACGAGCCGCAGGAGCTGCCGCATGTCAGCCGGCGGCCGGGCCGAACCGTGGAGCGCCTGGGCGAGGCCCGCCGCGGCCGACGTCAGGTCGTCACTCAGGCCCACGGGACGCGCCCCCGGGCGGGCAGATCGACGGGAGTCATGGTTTCCCGAGGGCCGCGGCCTTCGCCTCCAGAGCAGCGATCAGTTCGTCGAAGCTGGCGATGAACGAGGCGACGCCCTCCCGCTCGAGCTGTTCCGCGACCTGCGACGTGTCGACACCGTGCCCGGCGAGGGCTTCCCACTGCTCGCGCGCTGTGTCGACCGCAGAGTCGATCGTCCGCGCCGGGGTGCCGTGGTCGTCGAAAGCCTCGAGCGTGGCATCGGGGAGTGTGTTCACCGTGTCGGGGCCGATGAGGGAGTCAACGTAGAGAGTGTCCGGGTACGCGGGGTTCTTCGTGGAGGTCGAGGCCCACAGCGGGCGCTGGACCTGCGCCCCCAGACCCTCGAGCGCCTGCCAACGCGGTCCGGAGAACCTTCGCCGGAAGAGGTCGTACGCGAGGCGGGCCTGGTTGACCGCCGCCGTGCCGCGCAGGGCGAGGGCCGGGGCAGTGCCTGCCGCGTCGAGCCGCCTGTCCACCTCGTTGTCGACGCGGCTGATGAAGAAGCTGGCCACGCTCGCGATGCCCGCCACGGGTTGCCCGGCCGCGGCGCGGTCCTCTAGCCCCCCGATGTATGCGTCCATGACCGCGTCGTACCGCTCGAGACTGAAGATGAGGGTGACGTTGACGTTGCGCCCCTCCGAGATCATCCGGCGGATGGCACCGAGTCCCTCCTGCGTCGCCGGGATCTTGATCATCACGTTCGGGCGGCCGATCCGTTCGTGCAGCGCCCGGGCCGCGGCGAGGGTGGCCTCACCGTCGTGGGCGAGGGACGGGTCGACCTCGACGCTCACGAATCCGTCGGTGCCGCGGGACTCTGCGTGGAGCGGGGCGAAGCAGTCGAGCGCGGAGTGGATGTCGGAGATGACAAGTTCCCAGTAGGCCTCCACCGGCGAGAGACCCCTCGTGATCTCGGCGGCGAACTGCGCGTCGTAGTCGGTGCTGCCCTGGATCGCCTTCTGGAAGATCGTCGGGTTGGAAGTCAGACCGCGCACCCCGCGGACGATCATCCCCTCCAGTCGCCCCGAGGCGAAGAAGGACCGCTGGAGGTTGTCGAGCCACGGGCTCTGGCCGTGGACGGCGGAGAGGTCGCGGAGGCGACCGCTCACCGCACTACGCCCCGAACCAGGCCCCGCACCGCTGCGATGACCGCGTCCTTGTTCACGCCCAGCTTGTCCATGACCACGGCGCCCGGGGCGCTCGCTCCGAACCTGTCGATGCCGACGGACGCATCAGCCCACCTCGACCAGCCGAAAGTGGAACCGGCCTCAACGCTCACGACGGGCACTCCGGCAGGGAGCACCTGGCCGCGCCACTGCGCATCCTGTTCCTCGAAGACCTCCCAGGAGGGCATCGACACCACGTTCACGTTCGTCCCCGATGCGGCGAGATCGCGCGCCGCATCGAGTGCCAGACCGACCTCGCTGCCGGTCGCGACGATGACGGCCGCGGGTGAGGGAACGGAGATGACAGCCTTGGCCCCGCGTGCCACCGCACTGCCGTCTGTCGACGCCGTGACCGTCTGGCGCGAGAGGATCAACGCGGTTGGACCGTCGTGCGCGACCGCCTGCCTCCAGGCCTCGGCCGTCTCGTTCGGGTCCGCGGGGCGCACGACGCGCAGGCCCGGGATCGCGCGGAGCGAGGCCAGGTGCTCCACCGGCTGGTGGGTGGGGCCGTCCTCGCCGACTCCGACGGAGTCGTGGCTGAACACGAAGACGCACCGTGCCCCCGACAGCGCGGCCAGCCTGATGCTCGGGCGCATGTAGTCCGCGAACACGAAGAACGTGCCCCCCACTGGGATGACACCGCCGTGCAGGGCCATGCCCACGAGGGCTGCCCCCATCGCATGCTCGCGGATTCCGAAGTAGACCTGGCGGCCGCCCGGGGTCGCCGAGGTGAAGGGGTTCTTGCCGTCCAGCTTCGCGCCGGTGTTGCCCGTGAGGTCGGCCGCGCCGCTGACGAGCGAGGGGAGGGTGTCGCGGCACGCCTCGAGAACTTTCTGGAAGGCCTGTCGCGTCGCGAGGCCGGCGTCCTCGCCGAACACGGGGAGCGAGGCATCCCAGCCAGCCGGTGCGGGTGACACCATCGAGTGCGTCACCACCTGCGCCTGTGCGCCGGCCGCGGACCGCCATGACGCATGCGCCTCGGCGCCGCGCGCGGCGCAGTGCGCACGGTAGGCACTCACGAGGCTGCCGGGGGCCCAGAAGGGCTCGTCCGGGATGCCCATGGCCGCCTTCGTGGCCGTCACGTGCGCAGCGGTGAACGGGTTCCCGTGGGCCTCGTGGTTGTCGGTGAGGTCGGGTGACGGCGTGCCGATGTGGGTGCGCAGCACGACGAGAGTCGGCTTGCCCCTGTGGGCCCTCGCCTGGAGGAGCACCTTCTCGATCGCGTCGAGGTCATCGCCGGGGTCGCCTGCATCAATAACGTTCCAGCCGTACGAGCGGAAGCGCATCTGGACGTCGTCCGAGCAGGCCAAGTCAACGCCGCCGTCGATGGTGATCTTGTTGTCGTCGAACACGCACACCAGCCGGTCGAGCCCGAGGTGACCCGCGAGGGACGCGGCCTCGTGGCTGATTCCTTCCATCATGCACCCGTCACCTGCGACGACCCACGTGTGGTGCGACACCGCGTCCTCGCCGTGGACCGCCCTCAGGTGCGCCTCGGCGATGGCCATTCCCACCGCGTTCGCGAATCCCTGGCCCAGCGGCCCCGTGGTGACCTCCACACCGGCCGTGTGCCCGACCTCCGGATGACCCGGCGTTGCCGAACCCCACTGCCTGAAGCTCTTGATGTCGTCGAGCTCCAGACC
Organism: uncultured Bifidobacterium sp.; assembly: GCA_964653385.1. Classification (GTDB taxonomy): domain Bacteria; phylum Actinomycetota; class Acidimicrobiia; order Acidimicrobiales; family Ilumatobacteraceae; genus UBA2093. The sequence goes on from CAZZFB010000002.1 coordinate 28,115, forward strand.
CGTCCCGGCGAGGAAGAGCATCGCGTACTGGAGGATCGACGCGTGGCCCCCGGAGAGGATGAACCTGTCGCGGTCGGGCCATGCCGGGTCGGCCGGGTCGAAACGCATCACCCGCGAGTAAAGGACGTGCGCGAGAGGGGCGAGCGCCATTGCCGTCCCCTGGTGGCCGCTCTTCGCCGCGAGCGGAGCATCCATGGCGAACCCCCTTATGAGGGAGAGTGCCTGTGCGTCCTGTTCATCGGTGAGTCGAGTTGCCACGTGAAGACTGTAATCCGCGCCACACCTCGGAGACGCCCAGGTCCGGCGTGAGCGACACCGCGGAGAGCCTCTGCCCGATCCTGATGCACCCGATGTCGTCCCGGCCGATCAGGCGGGCGGGTGTGCTCGTCGCCGCACGGAGGGCTGTGGATATGTCCACACCGCATCGACTCACGACGTTGCGGACGCAACCGAGGAGCGATGTGCTGCTGCCCGCCAGGGTCCCGTCGGGCAACCGTGGCGCGCCGTCGGTCACCCTCACTCCGCGTGCCGACGCCCACCTGCCGTTCCATGCGACCGAGTCGGACACGAGTACGACATCGTTCGGCTTGGCAAGGAACGCGAGCCTCACCGCGGCAGGGGACACGTGGGCCATGTCGGCGATCAAGCCCACCCGCACGCGAGGGTCCGTCAGCGCCGAGAGTGCGAGTCCGTCCTCCCGGTGGTGCACGCCCGACATCGCATTGAACAGGTGCGTCACCATCGTGGACCCGGCCTCCACTGCCGCATCGAACTGCCGGGCGTCCGGCCGTGAGTGCCCGATCGACACCACGACCCCCGACTGCCCCAACCGCCGCGCCGCCTGCGCGAAGCCGTCGAGTTCTGCCCCCATGGTGACCATGCGCACGGAGGATGGCAGCGAGGCGATCCATTCCTGGGAGATGGGCACCACGTGCTCGCGCGGGTGAGCGCCCGTCGCACGGCCCAGGAACGGGCCCTCGACATGGATGCCCACCGCACCGGAGGTGCCGCGGCTCACGATCTTGTCCAGTTGCTCGAGCCGGCCGGAGAGCCGTCCGAGGCTGTCGGTGATGACGGTCCCGAGCCAGTGCGTGGTCCCCTCGCCGGCAAGGAGAGCGCCGAGCGTCTCCATGGAACCGGCGTCCGCACCCGCCACCTCGACGGAGTCCCACCCGTTCATCTGCACGTCGACAAGTCCGGGAACCAGCAGGTGGTGCTCTGCCTCGTCCGCCGCGCACGGCTCCATGCCGCTGACAGTCCCGTCCTCGATGTCCACGGCAGTCGGGCCGTGCATCGTGTCGCCGTCGAAGAACCTCGAAGCGCTGATTCTCAGGGTCCCGGCCCGGGGAGACGTCATCCCGAGAAGGTAGCCGTCCCTCAGGACGCGCCCGTGCGTGCTCCGTGGGACAGACGGACGTCGGAGAAGCGGAGCCGGGCCAGACGCACGGTCGCGAGCGCCTTGATGACCCACCAACCCGGGTCGATCTCGCTGCGCCGGTGGGAGAGCCGGGGCGAGGAGGGTGCCGCGTGATGGTTGTTGTGCAGACCCTCACCCATCGTGCAGAAGGCCAGCCACTGGAGGTTGGTCGCACCGTTCGAGTACGGGCGCCGCCCGAAGTGGTGACCCATCGCGTTCACGGCGGCGTTCCCGGCCAGGTACGCGTTCGCATGGATGAATGCGGCGAACAAACCGGTCCACGGACCGAGAAGAACCATCAAGGTGCCGATGCCGATCAACAGGCCCGTGTTCTTGTGGTTGAAGAAGATCCTGTCGAGGCGGTCGTCGGGCAGGTCCCTCGCGTACTTCTCGAGGATTGCTGGGTCGCGCAGGGCCTCGCGGTACAGCGCGACGTTCTTCAGCTGGACCTTGCGCCATCCGAGCAGGACGGGGGAGTGGGGGTCGCCGGTCTCGTCCGTGTACGCGTGGTGCTTGCGGTGCACAGCCACCCACTGGCGCGGCTTGATCCCCGTTGTGAGCCAGATGACCGCGCGGAAGACTGTCTCCGCTGCCGGACCGAGAGTGAGGGCCCTGTGACTGAGAGCCCGGTGCAGGTACACGGTGGTTGCCGTGTTGGCGAGCGTGGTCACGACGGCGGCCGCGAACAGGGACACGAGCAGGAAACGAATCACATCTGGCACGAGGGCAACTGTAGGGCACTACCTACTGGTAGGTAGGTCACTTTGAGGAGTATTTTCGTCCCTGTGACAGATCCAGGGGACAGGCCCCCGCGCCCCACCCGGGATCTCATCATTGACGAGGCCATCGCGTGCTTCGCAGAGCGTGGCTACGACGGGACGTCGCTGAACGACATCGCGGCGGGAGTGGGCATCCGCAGGCCGAGCCTCCTGCACCACTTCCCGTCGAAAGAGGTGCTCTACGGGAGCGTGTTCGAGCAGATCCTCTCCGACTGGCTGGAGCGGGTTGGACAGGCGGTCGAGATGGACGGCACAGGTTGGGAGAAGGTCGAGCTGGTCCTGCGCGCCGGTTTCGCGTTGTTCGAGGACAACCCCGACTACGTCCGCATGATGCGCCGCGAGGCACTGGACGGCGGTGTGCGACTGGGCATCGACCTGGCCTCCGTCCTGAAGCCCCTCTTCCGTGCCGCAGCCGAGTACCTCGACCGGATGATGGACGAGGGCGTCCTCAAACGGCACGACTCGAGGCACCTGCTCATCACCGGGTACGGCGCGATCCTCACTTACTTCTCCGATGCACCCTTCATCACCGATCTCCTGGAGCACGAGGCACTGACGGAGGCGAACATCTCCGAGCACCGGGAGGCCGTCATTGACCTTTTCCGGTCTGCGCTCGCATGACGCGTGCGGCGTGCCGCGGGGCACGCGTCTCTTCGCGTCCGGGCGGCGCCCGGTGACTACCGTGGGGGACGTGAACCCCCGCAGCACCACCATGTCCGAAGCCGCATCGAAGGAGGTCCTCGCCGGGTTCGGCGTCCCCTTCGCCACGGAGCGGGTGGTGCACTCCGCGGACGAGGCCGCCGCCGCCGCGTCCGCGATCGGGTTCCCGGTGGTTGTCAAGCTCGGTGGTGACTCCATCGCCCACAAGACCGAGCGGGGACTCGTGCGCCTCCGGCTCGGCGATGCCGAACAAGTGAGGAACGCCGCGGCCGAACTGCTTGCCAAGGCGACCCCCCAGGACGGTGCCGTGCACCTGCTGGTTGCCGAGATGGTCTCCGGCTCGCGGGAGCTCATCGCGGGGCTGCTCGTCGATCCCCAGTTCGGGCCAACCGTGATGCTCGGCATCGGCGGCATCCTCGCCGAGGCGATCGCGGACGTCACATTCAGGCCGGCACCGGTCTCGGAAGAGCAGGCCCTCGACATGGTCGATTCGCTCCGCATGCAGAAGATCCTCGGTGAGTTCAGGGGCGAGGGGGCAGTCGACCGGCAGTTGCTCGCACGGTGCCTCACGGGCCTGTCGGAGGTCGCGATGTCCCGGCCCGACATCGTCTCTGTGGACATCAACCCCCTGATCGTGAAGGGCGACGGACGGGTCGTCGCCGTGGACGCTCTCGTGGAGACGGGCGAGCGGGCCGCGCTCGGGAGGTCGACACGGAGGTTCACCGGCGACCAGTTCGCCGCGTTGTTCGAGCCGCGCGGTGTGCTCGTGACGGGGGCCTCGACGCACCCCGGGAAGTTCGGGTTCGTGAGCCTGCACAACATTCTCGCCAGCGGCTACGAAGGCGCCGTCTTCGGGACGAACCTCAGCGGGGAGGAGGTCCTCGGGGTGCGGACCGTCGCCGACATCGACTCGCTCCCTGACGGGGAGATCGACCTCGTCTTCGTGTGCACACCGGCTTCCGCGAACCCCGACCTGCTGAGAGCCTGTGCGCGCAAGGGCATCAAGGCGGCGTTCCTCACATCCGCCGGGTACGGGGAGGCCGGCGACGAGGGACGCGCACTCGAGCACGACCTTGTCGCACTCGCGGACGAACTCGGCATCCTCATGGCCGGGCCCAACGGACAGGGCGTCGTGTCGACGCCTGCGAACCTCTGCGCGCAGATCGTCGCGCCGTACCCCCCGCGAGGGGGAATCGGGGTGGCGAGCCAGAGCGGCAATTTCGTCTCCAGTTTCATGAACTATGCGCGCCAGACAGGTGTCGGCATCAGCAGGGCAGTGTCGGCCGGCAACGCCGCGGCCCTCGGTGTCGCGGACCTCGTCGAGTGGTACGGAGTCGACCCTGAGACGAAGGTCTCCCTCGCGTACGTGGAGGGGATCTCGAACGGCCGTGACCTGATGGACCGTCTGGGGGCCGTCGCACGCACGAAGCCGGTAGTTGTGGTCAAGGGTGGTGCCACGGAGAACGGTGCACGTGCGGCTGCCAGCCACACGGGTGCACTCGCGGCGAACGACGCCGTGTTCGACGGGGAGTGCCGCGCGCACGGGATCGCCCGTGCCGCCACGGTGGAGGAGGCTTACGAGACGGCGGCGACATTCGCCACGCAACCGCTGCCGAAGGGCCCGAACGTGGTGATCCTCACCACCGCGGGCGGATGGGGTGTCGTCACCTCCGATGCGATCGCACGCGACGGGAGCCTCCGTCTCATGGCACTCCCTGACGACCTCCGCGCGGCGATCGACGGCAAGCTCCCGCCCCGCTGGAGCCGCAACAATCCCGTTGACTGTGCGGGCGGCGAGACGCGCGACACGATCCCCGAGGTGATGGAACTCATCGCGTCGCACCAGCAGGTGGACGCTGTCATCTACCTGGGGCTCGGCATCCAGGCGAACCAGGCGAGGCTGATGCGGGAGGGCCGCTTCTACCCCGACCACGGGCTCGAGCGGATCGTGGACTACCACGAGCGACAGGACGCACGGTTCGCAGAGGCCGCTGCCGCGTTGAGCACGTCGACCGGGAAGCCGATCCTCGTCGCGACGGAACTCGCCACTGCCGACCCGTCGAACCCGGGTGTCGAGGCGGTCGTGGCCGGCGGGCGTCTGTGCTACCCGTCGGGAAACCGTGCCGTGACCGCTCTGGGGCATCTGTACAGGTATGCAAGGTTCACGGGCGTCGCGACGCGCTGAGGGAACGCCGCGACGCGCAGCCAACCCCTTGCGCGTGGTGACGGCCGTCGGCACCGTCGGCACCGTGGTGCTGGTCGGAGCCTTCATGTGGCTGTCAGCCCTGGGCGGGCGCACCCGCCCGCTCGCGGCCGTGGCGCAGACGCAGGCTCCCCGCCAGCCCGTTCTCTCGGCGCGGCGGACACCGGACGTCCTGTCATTTGTCACCCGCTCGAGTCGTCTCGGTGCGGGCCTCGCGTCCCTGCAGTCGACCCTGCCGAAGGGGTCCTGCCTGCGCGTCGACTGGCTGGGCTCCACGATCGTGTCGGAGTCCGCTGGAACGCCGCTCGTCCCGGGCAGCACGATGAAGGTCGTGGTCGGCGCGGCCGCACTGGAGATGCTCGGCGCCGACACGGTGTTCGTCACGAAGGTGATGGCGACGAAGAACCCTGACGGCACATTCGCCGATCTCTTCCTCGTGGGTTCCGGCGACCCGCTCATCGTGCGCCGCGAGTACGTGGCGACCGAGAAGTACCAGACGCTCCATCCGACCTCGCTGGAGACTCTCGCGGACTCTGTCCTCGCGTCGGGTGTGACCTCCCTCAGCGGCAGGGTCGTCGGCGTGGACACGATCCTCGATGCAGAACGCTTCAACGCGGACTGGCCCGTGTCCTTCCACGGTGTGGAGGCCGGGCCTCTCGGTGCCCTCATGGCGAACGACGGGGCCGTGGTGGGACAGGCGGTGAAACCGGACGACCCTGCACTCGCGGCGGCGACCGAGTTCGCCGCGTTGCTGGCCGCGCGCGGTGTCGGGGCACCCGGCGGGACCGCCCACGACGTCCTTCCCGCCGGCGCCACCGAGGTCGCCGCGATCAACTCTGCCCCCGTCGCGTCCATCGTCCAGGAGATGCTGGTGAACAGCGACAACAACACAGCCGAGATACTCCTCAAGCAGATCGGCCTCAAGGCGAGCGGCATCGGCTCCACGCAGGCCGGGATCGAGGCCGTCAACAAGAAACTCGCGGAGTGGGCCGTGTCGGGCCAGACCGTGCGGGACGGGAGCGGTCTCTCGTCGCTCAACAGGTTGACATGCGACGGGCTCGTGTCGCTCCTCGACCGGTTCGACGGCGCGCTTCCGCCCTTGCTCGCAGTGGCGTCAGAGACAGGCACCCTGCGCGAGATGTTCGCCGACACCCCGGCAGAGGGCAGGCTCCTCGGCAAGACCGGCACCCTGAGCGGCGTCAAGGCGCTCGCCGGCTACATGCCTGTCGACGGCGATGACCCCGTGCGGTTCGCTCTCGTGATGAACAGGGCCGGCATCGACAACCGTTCCGCGTACAGACCGCTGTGGAACCGCCTCGCCGAGGGGCTGGACGGCGCGAGAGGGACGCCCCGCCCGTCCGACCTCGCCCCGTGATCCCCGTATTCCCCCTCGGTCACGCATACCTGCCCGGTGAACCCGTGGGGTTGAACGTCTTCGAGCCGCGCTACCTGGAGATGTTCGCGGACATGACCGCCGGTGGTCTGGACTCATTCGTCACCGTGCTCATCGAGCGCGGGAGGGAGGTCGGGGGAGGGGACAGGCGATTCACGAACGGCGTCAGCGTCCGGGTCGTGGACCGCCGGCCCACCGAGACGGGTCTCATGGTCGCGGGCGTCGCCACCGGGCCTGTGCGTGTCACGGCCTGGGGCGAGGACGACCCGTACCCGCGTGCCGAAGTCATGCCGTCGGGTGCTGCGCCGGCCGAATCAGCTGTCCTGCAGGATGCGGCCAGCGCACTCACGGTGCTCGCCCAGACCGTGCGCAGCATGCTCACCCGGCACGGTGTGGCTGCCGACTCGGAAGGCTTCCCAGGCATGCAGGGTCTCTCCCTCGTGGCGGCGGGGCAATGGTTCTCGGCCCGGGTTCCCGCAGAGGACGTGGCCCGGGCGTACTGGATGGTCGCGAGATGCATCCCGTGCGGGCCCCTCGACAGGCACGCGATGCTCGCCGCGAGGGACATACGGGAACAGGTGTCCCTTCTGCGCCGCATCACGGAGCACACCGACGAGATCCTCTCGTTCCGAACGGAGGACGGGGAGTAGAGCATCCAGCCGGGCACCAATAGGCTGTCGCCATGGAGCGCCCGGACTCACCCCGCATGTCGCCTGTCGACCGGGTCACGGACGTCGTGGAGTCCGTCAAGGCGTACGCAGTCCAGGAGACCGTCGGTCCTGCCCGCGGGGCCGCTCGTTGGCTCGCCTACGGCACGCTGGCCGCGCTCTTCATGGGCACCGGCGTCGTGTTGCTCGGCCTCGCCGCGCTGCGCCTGTCCCAGGATGCCGGGGGGACCGTCCTCGACGGCGCATGGTCCTTCGTGCACTACCTCGTTGCTGCCGTCGTGCTGTCCGTGACGGTCGCCGTCTCCCTCTCCCGTATCTCCAAGAAATCGCTCGCAAAGGACTGACATGGCTGACGAACGCATCACCCGCGACGACCTGGAGAAGAAGTTCCGGGCACTCCAGGCGGACATCCAGGGCCGTGCGGAGGACAAGAAGCAGTCGATCGTCGCGGTCGGCGGGGCCGTGGCGACAGTCGTGGTCATACTCGCGTACCTGCTCGGCCGCCGTTCGGGACGCAAGCGCGCGGGTCGCGTCGAGTTCCGGCGCTTCTGATGCGCACGCTCCTGCGGATGATCGCGGTCCGCGCACTGCGGGGACTCGGCTCGCGCAGCAGGCTGGTGTCCCGCGTCCTCGTGGTCGCCGGCTTCGTGCGGTGGTGGAACTCGAGGCCCTCGCGCAGGCGCTGGGTCCAGCTGGGCCCCGACGACACGCTCGTCGTCGGCGTGGAACGCGGTCGGGGTGCCCGTCCGTGAGCGCCGTGTTCCGGGGCGGCGAGAAGGCGCTCTTCATCGACTCGAAGAAGCGCCGGTACCTCGTCACGCTGCACGACGAGGGCGAGTTCCACAGCCACGCTGGTTTCGTGCCGCACGCGACAGTGATAGGCGGCAAGCCGGGGGTGTCGGTCGAATCGACCAAGGGTGCCCGCTACATCGTGCTCCGGCCCACCCTGGAGGACTTCGTGGTGGAGATGCCACGGGGCGCACAGGTCATCTACCCGAAGGACCTCGCGCCCATCTGCATGCTCGGCGACATCCATCCCGGCGTGCGCGTGTACGAGACGGGCATCGGCTCGGGTGCGCTGTCCATGACCATGCTGCGGTGGGGCGCCGAGATCACCGGCGTGGAGCTGCGCGAGGACTTCATGAACCGCGCCAGGGCAAACGTGACGTCGTTCCTCGGCGAGGAAGCCATGGACCGCTACCACCTGTCCCTAGGAGACAGCTACGCCGAGACGCCGGACGGCGAGTTCGACAGGGTGGTGCTCGACCTGCCCGAGCCGTGGCAGGTTGTGCCGCACGCCGAGAAGGTGCTCACGACCGGGGGGCTGCTCGTGGCATACACACCGTCGATCACGCAGGCGGTCCAGACACGCGAGGCACTGGGCAGGGGATGGGTGGACCAGCGGACGCTCGAGGTGCTCCACAGGACGTGGCACATCGAGGGGATGTCAGTGCGGCCCGATCACCGCATGGTCGCGCACACCGCGTTCCTCACGGTGGCGCGTTTCATCGGCTGATCAGGGCTCGATGAAGATGCACTCGCCGGGGCACTCCTCGGCGGACTCGACGACGGCGTCGATGCGGTTGTCGGGGAAGTTGGCGAGACCCTCTGCGCCCTGCTTGTTGCCCTTCGCCTCGGCATAGACCGTGCCGCCTTCCTTGACGTAGGCAAGGCCGTCATCGAGGAGGGTGAACACGTCCGGCGCGATCTCTTCGCAGAGGCCGTCGCCCGTGCACAGGTCCTGGTCGATCCACACCTTCATCTGGTCTGTCCCTTCAATGTCGCGGAAACGAGGGCACCCGCAGCGGGGGCCTGGCCCCGGGGGGCCTCGGAGAAGTGTACACAGCGCCCCCTGCGCGGACCCGTTCCGTTCTCCCGCCCGACTGTGCCACCTGTCAGGCAATAACCTGCCCTCCGTGACCGACGACGAGCGCTCCCTCCTCGAGTCCGAGATCGAACAATTGCGCAAGAGGCTGGCGGCCGGGCCGGACCGGTCGAGGGAACTCGAGGCGGCGCTCCTGCAGGTCAAGGGACAGCTCGCCACCGCGAGCAGCCAGAACGACAGGCTCGCTGATGCCCTTCGCGAGGCCCGCAGCCAGCTGGAGAGCCTGCGGGGCGAGGTGGACAAGCTGACCGCCCCGCCCGCGGGATACGGCGTGCTCCTCGACGTGAACGACGATGACACCGTCGACGTGCTCGTGTCGGGCCGCAAGATGCGCGTGCACGTCGCGGAGGGGACCGACCCGGTCGACCTCGTCCGCGGTCACGAGGTCCTCCTGAACGAGTCCATGAACGTGGTCATGGTGCGCGGCCCGGAGCGTTCGGGCGACGTGGCGACCGTGGTGGAGGTGCTCGAGGACGGCACGCGTGCGATGGTCAACACGCGCAACGACGACAGGCGCATCGCGTCGCTCGCCGATTCCCTGCGCGGCACGGTGATCCGCAGCGGCGACCTCTACATGTTCGACCCGAAGAGCGGCGTGCTGCTGGAGCGGCTGACGCAGCCGGACGTGGAGGACCTGCTGCTCGAGGAGGTCCCCGACGTCACGTACGAGGACATCGGCGGCCTGGACGACCAGATAGAGCAGATCGCGGACGCCGTCGAGCTTCCGTTCCTCCACCCCGACCTGTTCGCCGAGTACCGCCTGCCCGCGCCGAAGGGCATCCTGCTCTACGGACCTCCGGGGTGCGGGAAGACGATGATCGCGAAGGCAGTGGCGAACAGCCTCGCGAAGAAGGTCGCGCAGCGGACCGGCGCGGACAAGGCGCGCAGCTACTTCATCAACATCAAGGGCCCCGAGCTGCTGAACAAGTACGTGGGCGAGACCGAGAGGCAGATCCGCCAGGTCTTCCAGCGCGCACGCGAGAAGAGCGAGGAGGGCTGGCCGGTCATCGTGTTCTTCGACGAGATGGACTCGATGTTCCGCGCCAGGGGAACCGGGGTCTCCTCGGACATGGAGTCCACCATCGTGCCCCAGCTGCTCGCGGAGCTCGACGGCGTCGAGGGTCTCTCGAACGTGATGGTCATCGGCGCGACCAACCGCGAGGACCTCATCGACCCCGCCATCCTCCGCCCGGGGCGCCTCGACGTGAAGATCAAGGTTGACCGCCCGAACGAGGGTGCGGCGCGCCAGATACTCGCGCGGTACCTGGTTGCCGACCTTCCGTACCGGCTGGAGGACGGCACCGGGGGCATCGACGGGCTCATCGACCGCACCGTCGACGAGATGTACCGCACCGACGAGACCACCGAGTTCCTCGAGGTCACGTACCAGAACGGTGACCGCGAGACGCTGTACTTCAAGGACTTCGCGAGCGGCGCCATGATCGACAACATCGTGAGGCGGGCGAAGAAGACCGCCATCAAGCGCCATCTCGCGGGCGAGGACGGCGGGATCACCCTCGACGACCTCGTCGGGTCGATCCGCCAGGAGTTCCACGAGAACGAGGATCTCCCGAACACGACGAACCCCGACGACTGGGCACGGATCTCCGGGCGCAAGGGGGAGCGCATCGTCTTCATCCGCACCCTCATCCACCAGGGACCGGACACCCCGGCCGTCACCGGCGGCAAGGCGATCGAGCGCACGGTCACGGGCCAGTACCTCTGACCATGGCAATCCCCAAGGTCTGCGGGGTCGAGACCGAGTACGGCATCATCGCCCGGGGACTCGACATCACCCCGACAGTGGCGTCCTCGCTCCTGGTCAACGCTTTCAGCGACGACGGCCTGTCCCTGCGGGTGTGGGACTTCGTCGGCGAGACGCCGCACGTCGATGCACGGGGGGAGTGGGACGCGCGCTCGGAGTACCCGCACGTCGAGTCGCTCATGGCCAACGCCGTGCTCACGAACGGGGCCCGGTACTACGTCGACCACGCGCACCCCGAGGTGTCCACCCCGGAGTGCCTCACGCCGTCGGAGGCGGTCCTCTACGACAGGGCGGGCGAGTTGATCATCGAGGAGAGCATGCGCCGCGCGGCCACGCGCCTGCCCGCCGGCACCGAGCTGGTCGCCTACAAGAACAATTCCGACGGCAAGGGGAACAGCTACGGCTGCCACGAGAACTACCTCGTGGCCCGCGAGGTCCCGTTCGGCATGCTCGGGAGGTGCATCACCGCGCACTTCGTCACGCGGCAGGTCTTCTGCGGGGCGGGCAAGGTCGGTGTGGAGCAGCAACGCGAGGGCGAACCCGCGGTCCCGTTCCAGCTCTCGCAGCGGGCCGACTTCTTCGAGGAGGAGGTCGGACTGGAGACGACCATCCGGCGCCCGATCGTGAACACGCGCGACGAGCCGCATGCCGACCCGCTTCGCTTCAGGCGCCTCCACGTGATCGCGGGCGACGCCAACATGAGCCAGACGGCGACATGGCTGAAACTCGGGTCCACCGCGCTCGTGCTCTCCATGATCGAGGACGGGAGGTTCCCGGCCCACCTCGTGCTCGCCGACCCGGTGACCGCAGTGCGCCGGGTCAGCCACGACCCGGACCTGCGCCATGCCGTCGTCACCGAGGGCGGGGCGCTCCTCACCGCGCTCGACATCCAGTCCGAACTGTGCGCGGCCGCGTCTGCGTGGCTCGCGGGCGTCGATGACGACACGGTGGGCGGCGAGGGCGAGGCAATCGTGCGCGAGTGGGGACGGGTGCTCGACGGTCTCTCCACCGACACGCGCCTCGTGCAGGACACCGTCGACTGGGTCGCCAAGCAGCGACTCGTCACGGGTTACGCCGCACGGCACGGGCTCCCGCCCCATGACCCCAGGCTCCGCGCCATCGACCTGCAGTACCACGACATGCGGGCCGGGAAGTGCCTGGCGAGACGAGCCGGGCTCGTCGTCACGGTGGACGACAGGGACGCCGCCCGCGCGGTCTCGGAACCCCCCGGCTCGACAAGGGCATTCTTCCGCGGAGAGTGCGTGCGCAGGTTCCCCGACCGGATCGTGTCGGCGAACTGGGACGGCATCGTGTTCGAGACCCCCGAGGGACTCGTGCGGGTCCCCATGATGGACCCGCTGAAGGGGACACGGGAGATGACAGGGGATCTGCTCGGGTCCGTCGCGGACGCGGACGCTCTCATCGCGGCGCTCGGCGGTGCGGCCACCGAGCGCGTGGAGGGCGACCCGGGCTGGTGAGTGCGGCCGGGGGCCGAGTGTGACAGCGGTCAGTCCCTGCGGCGGGTCGTCATCGGGACACCGGTTGGGTACGGTTGGGTCATGCAGGAACGGGCCAAGAAGCACTCTCCGGCAGAGCGAACCGACGAGGAGACGGGCTCCGCATCGCCGGTTGCGCCCAGCGACGCGGGCGAGCGCATCAAGGCCGAACTGGATGACATCCTCGACGAGATCGACGGCGTGCTCGAGGAGAACGCGGAGGAGTTCGTGAAGAACTACGTGCAGAAGGGCGGCGAGTGACCGTGCAGCTGCCGCGGTTCGCCCAGGGGAACGACCCCGGCCCGAGTTTCGTCGACCTGCTCAAGCAGTCGGGGTTGTCGCCGTTCAGTTCACCAGCCTCCGAAGTCGACGTCCCTCACGGCACCACCTGCCTCGCGCTCCGTTTCTCCGACGGCGTGCTCATCGCCGGGGACCGCCGGGCGACGGCGGGGAACCTCATCCGCAGCAGGCACATGGACAAGGTCGTGCAGGCCGACATGTACAGCGGCGTCGCGTTCTCGGGGGCCGCGGGGCCGTCGATGGAGATGATCAAGCTCTTCCAGCTCCAGCTCGAGCACTACGAGAAGATGGAGGGCAAGTCGCTCTCCCTCGAGGGCAAGGCCAACCAGCTGAGCGCGATGATCCGCGAGAACATGCCCGCCGCCATGCAGGGTCTCGCCGTCCTCCCGCTCTTCGCCGGGTACGAGCCGGCCGACGGGTCGGGCCACATCTGGGACTTCGACGTCACGGGCGGGCGCTACGAGGAGCGCGAGCACGTGACCATCGGCAGCGGCGGCATGCACGCCGGCACCGTGCTGAAGGTCGGCTGGCGCAGCACCCTCGACCGCACCGCAGCGGTCACGCTCGCCTGCAGGGCCCTCTGGGAGGCGGCCGAGGCTGACGCTGCGACGGGGAGGCCCGACTTCCTCCGCGGTCTGTTCCCGATCATGGCCACGATCGGAGCGGGCGGGTGGAGCACCGTGCCGGACGCCGAGCTCGAGGCAGTGTTCCGCGCCATCGAGGAGGAGGTGCGCACGCGATGAGCATGCCCTTCTACGTCCCGCCCGAGCAGTTGATGAAGGACCGGGCGGACTTCGCCCGCAAGGGCATCGCCAGGGGTCGTTCGCTGGTGGCCATCGAGAGCGACGAGGGCATCGTCATCGTCGCGGAGAACCCGTCCACCACGCTCCGCAAGATCAGCGAGATCTACGACCGCATCGCGTTCGCGGCCGTCGGCAAGTACAACGAGTTCGACCAGCTGCGCATCGGCGGCGTGCGGGCGGCCGACATGCTCGGCTTCCGCTACTCGCGCCGGGACGTGGAGGCCCGGAGCCTGGCCAACCAGTACGCGCAGGCGATCGGGCACGAGTTCACCTCCGGTGTCAAGCCCCTCGAGGTCGAGCTGCTCGTCGCGGAGGTCGGCGACGACCGCGCCGGCGACCGCCTGTTCCGTGTGTCCTTCGAGGGCACCGTCATCGACGAGGACGGTTTCTGCGTGCTCGGCGGCGATTCCGAGCTGGTCTCGGGGCGCCTGCGCGAGAACGGTCCGTCCGACGGGACCATGCAGGCCGCCCTGCGTGCCGCGGTGGCGGCACTCGCCGGCCCCGACCGCACGCTCCAGTCGCGCGACCTCGAGGTCGCGTGCCTCGTCAGGGCGGACCGCAGGCGGCGGTTCGAGCGCATCGAGCCGGCGGCGGTCGAGCGCCTCCTCGCCTGACCGTGGAACCGCGGATCTACGGCCTCGAGACCGAGTACGGGATCACCTGCACCCTGAAGGGCCAACGGCGGCTCACGCCCGACGAGGTCGCGAGGTACCTGTTCCGCAGCGTCGTGCAGTGGGGACGAAGCTCGAACGTCTTCCTCGAGAACGGGGGGCGGCTCTACCTGGACGTCGGTTCCCACCCCGAGTTCGCCACACCGGAGTGCGACAGCATCGTTGATGCCTGTCGGTACGAGAAGGCAGGGGAACTCATCCTCAACGACCTGGTGGAGAACGCCGAGAGGCGCATGCGCGACGAAGGGATCCGCGGCACCATCCACCTGTTCAAGAACAACACGGACTCGGCCGGCAACAGCTACGGGTGCCACGAGAACTTCCTCACCCGGCGCTCCACGGAGCCGACCGATTACGAGGCACAGTTCATCCCGTTCCTGGTGTCCCGCCAGTTGACATCCGGGGCGGGGAAGATCGTGAGCACGGGCAGGGGGCCGGTGTTCTGCCTGTCCCAGCGGGCCGAGCACATCTGGGAGGGCGTGTCGTCGGCGACCACCCGCTCGCGTCCCATCATCAACACCAGGGACGAGCCTCACGCCGATGCAGAGACCTACAGACGGCTGCACGTGATCGTGGGCGACTCGAACATGTCCGACGACTCGAACGTGCTCAAGGTCGGGACAGCGGCGATCGTCCTCCGGATGCTCGAGGACCCGTCGTTCCGCATGCGCGACATCACCCTGGAGAGCCCGATCCGCGCCATCCGCGAGATCAGTCTCGACACCACTGGCCGGCGGCCCGTGCGCCTCTCGAACGGCCGTGAGATGTCCGCGCTCGACATCCAGATGTTCTTCCTCGAGCACGCCGAGGAATTCGCCGCGACGCGCGGGCTGACACCGGAGGAGGACGCAGTCCTCGCACTGTGGCGATCCACAGTCTCGGCTCTCGAGTCCGATCCCGACAGCCTCGGCGACTCGCTCGACTGGGCCATCAAGAAGAGGGTCATCACTGCGTTCGCGCAGAGGCACTCGCTGCCTCTCGACGCCCCCGAGGTCCTCGCGCTCGACCTCCAGTACCACGACATCGACAGGGACCGCGGTGTCTACAACCTCCTCGCACGGCGGGGAGCCGTGCGGCGCTCGATCCCGGTGGACGACGTGGAGTCCGCGAAGGGCACCGCGCCGCAGCGGACGCGCGCAAGACTCCGCGGGGAGTTCCTGAGGAACGCACGCGAGGCCGGTCGCGACGTGACCGTCGACTGGGTCCACCTGAAGATCAACGATCAGGCGCAGCGGACAGTCGCCTGCAAGGACCCGTTCAGGTCGGAGGACGACAGGGTGGACAAGCTGATCGGCGCATTGCGGGGCTGAACGGCAGCAGCAAAGTAGCGTGGGTCGCTCATGAGTGACATCAATGACGACGCCGGCGGCGAGCCCGCCCCGGGTGCAGGGGAGGACCAGGCGGAACGCCCCAGCGCGTCGAAGGTGCTCCGCGACTGGCTCGTCGTCATCGCCGTGGCGCTCGGCGCCGCGATGCTCGTCAGGATGTACGTGCTCCAGCAGTTCTACATCAGCGGTCCCTCCATGGAGTCCACGATGTACTCGGACGACCGCGTTCTCGTGAACAAACTGAGCTACCGCCTCCACGGCATCGGGCGCGGCGACGTGGTGGTGTTCGACCGCGTCACGATGAACGGGAACTCCGTCGCCCACGACGACCTCATCAAGCGGGTGGTCGCACTCGCCGGTGAGTCGATAGAGATCAAGAACTGCGACGTCTACATCGACGACGTGAAGCTCGCGGAGGACTACCTGCCGGACAGCGACACCTCGAACCCGGACCCGGCGGCGCGCTGCCGCGTGGTGTCCATGCGCCGCATCACCGTCCCGGAGGGGCACGTGTTCGTGATGGGCGACAACCGACCCGAATCCTTCGACAGCCGCTCCTTCGGCTCGATACCCGAGTCGCTCGTGATCGGGCGGGCGTTCGCGGTCGTCTGGCCGCTCGGGAGCATCAAGGGGCTGTGAGGGGCAGCGCGGGCGTGCCGACCTCGCGCCCGTAGGCCTCCACCATCATGTCGACCCGGTCGCTGTAGACGCCGTCGAGACCCATCCTGAGCGCGTTGGTCATCGGTTCCTCGTGCTGGAGGTCCCAACCGAAGGCATTGAGACCGAACCGGTGGCACAGCACTGCCTGCCCGCCGGTCCATTCCGTGTGGTGCAGGTTCACCGTGTCGACGCCGGCGCCCACGAGGCGCGCGCAGTGGAGCTCCAGGCTGGTGCCGAGGCGGGAGATGCGGGTGGAGTGCACGAGGTGGGCGCCGGGGACGGTTCCCGAGCATGACTCGAGCACATCGACCGACGGGCTGCAGAGCCACAGGTTCTGCGGGTCGAATCCGTTCCTCGCCACGGTGTCGGCGAGCCTCGAGGCGACTGCCGGGTCCTTGATGTCGAGGCTGAGGTGGTAGTTCGTCCCGCACTCCGCGAACAGGTCGTCGAGCGAGGGAATGTGGCCCGGCAACTCGGCCCGTGCGACGGATGACACCGGGACGTTCCTCAGGCGCCTGCGCACCAGCCCGTCATGATCGAGAACGACACTCCCGTCCGCCGTGAGCCACGCATCGGACTCGATCCCGTTGGCACCGAGCTTCAGGGCCAGCCCGAAGGCTGCGAGCGTGTTCTCCGGGGCGTGGGCACTAGCACCCCTGTGACCGAACGCAACCGGGACCGCGCGCAGTGAGGGGAGGCGTTGCTGCACGGGGTCATGCTAGGTCGCGGCTCCTATGCTGATGCCGTGTTCAACCTGGGCGGCGGAGAGATCGTGTTCCTGCTGGTCGCCGGGCTCGTGGTCCTCGGTCCGGAGAGGCTCCCGTCCGTCCTGCGGACCGTGGGAAAGACCTACGGGGACCTCCGCCGCATGGCGCGCGGGTTCGAGCAGGAGATGAAATCCGGGTTCGAGGAACCGCTGAGGGAGATCAAGCAGACCGCCGACGGAATCAAAAAGACCGCGTTCGGCGAGGTCGACACCGAGCCCACTCCGCCCATGCGGGGGGAGCAGGCCGTCCTCCCGCCGGAGGACGAACCGGGGAAACAGGCGGATGAGTGAGCCCGCAGGCGGGATGACCGTCGTCGACCACCTGCGTGAGCTCCGCTCGCGGATCATCCGCAGCATCCTCGCCGTGGCCGCGGGGATGACCGGCCTCCTCGTCTGGTACGACCCGATGAAGAACCTGCTCACGAAGCCGTACGTGAACCTGTGCGCGGCGAACCCGGCGTTCGGGTGCGACGGCAGCCTGTACTCACTCGGCCCGCTCGACGGTTTCAGCGCACGCGTGAGGATCTCCGCCTACGGCGGGATCGTGCTCGCACTGCCCGTGATCCTCTGGCAGATCTGGCGGTTCATCGTGCCGGCGCTGGAGAAGCGCGAGAAGCGGTACGCCGTGCCGTTCATCATGTCGTCGGTTGTCCTCTTCGCCGTGGGGTGCGTGCTCGCGTACTGGACTCTCGACCGCACGCTCGAGTTCCTCATCACGTGGGCAGGGGACGACGTGAACCAGGCGTTCCAGGTCACGAAATACATGAACCTCGTCGTCCTGATGATGCTGTCGTTCGGGGTGGGTTTCCTCAGCCCCGTGCTCATCGTCTTCCTGCAGCTTGTCGGCGTCGTGCGGCCGCAGACGCTGCTGCGCCAGTGGAGATACGCGGTGCTCTCGATCTTCGTGGTGTCGGCGGTCATCACGCCCGACGGGAGCCCGGTGAGCCTGCTGGTCCTGGCACCGCCGTTGACCCTGCTCTACATGGTGGCGGTCCTCATCGGTTGGCTCCTCGTGCGGAAACGCCCGGCGGCGTGAACTCCGGGCGCGACTCCTTCACGGCGGCCCTCCCGTACACTCCCGACCCGTTCCAGTCGGAGGCGATGGACGCGCTCGACAACGACTCGTCGGTGCTCGTCGCGGCGCCCACGGGCTCGGGGAAGACGCTCATCGCGGAGTATGCGGTCCACCGGGCACTGACGCGAGGACAGAGGGCCTTCTACACGGCCCCCATCAAGGCGCTCAGCAACCAGAAGTACCGTGACCTCTGCGCCATCCACGGCGCCGCGCGTGTCGGCCTCGTCACGGGGGACAACGCCGTCAACGCCGACGCCGATGTCGTCGTGATGACGACAGAGGTCCTGAGGAACATGATCTACGCGTCCTCGTCACGGCTCGACCGTCTCGGTGCCGTCATCCTCGACGAGGTCCATTTCCTGCAGGACGCCTACAGGGGTCCCGTGTGGGAGGAGGTGATCATCCAGCTCGACCCGACAGTGCAGCTCGTCTGCCTCTCGGCGACGGTGTCGAACGCCGACGAGGTGGGCGAGTGGCTGACCACTGTCAGGGGCCACACCAAGGTCGTCACGGAGTCCCGCCGTCCGGTCGAGCTGCTGACGCACCACGCCCTCTACGACTCGTCGAACGGCAGGGTGCAGATGCACGACACCATCGTCAACGGCGAGCCCAACCGGAACCTGGAGCGCATCCTCGCGACCGCACGTTCCCTCCCCCCGAAGGGACAGGGGGGCAAGAGACCGCGGCGGCGCTTCGCGACCCCCACCAGGCCCGAGACCGTGGAGCTGCTGGAGGACAACGACATGCTCCCCGCGATCATCTTCATCTTCAGCCGTGCGCAGTGCGAGGACGCCGTCAAGTCGTGCATGTCGGCGGGGATCGTGCTGACGACCCGCGAGGAGGAGGACGAGATCGTCGCGATCGTCGACCGGCACGTCGACTCCCTCACCCCGTCAGACAGACGGGCACTCGGTTACGAGGAGTTCCTCGACAGGGTCGGGAGCGGCATCGCCTGTCACCACGCCGGGATGATCCCGATGTTCAAGGAGGCAGTGGAGGAGTGCTTCGTCCGCGGGCTCGTGAAGGTCGTCTTCGCCACCGAGACGCTGGCGGTGGGCATCAACATGCCTGCCCGTGCCGTGGTCATCGAGAAACTGACGAAGTACACGGGCGAGCACCACGTGCTGCTGCGGGCGTCGGAGTACACCCAGCTCACCGGCCGTGCCGGCAGGCGCGGCCTCGACCGCATCGGGCACGCAGTCACGTTGTGGAACCCGTTCGTGACCTTCGACCAGACCGCGGGCCTCGCGCTCAGCAGGTCCTTCCGCCTCTCGTCGGCCTTCCGCCCGACCTTCAACATGGCCGTGAACATGATCCGCCGCCACTCGCGCGAGGCGGCCACCCACTTCCTGAACCTGTCCTTCGCCCAGTTCCAGACGGACCGCGACGTCGTGACATCCGAGGCGGTGCTGGAGCGGAAACGGCGCGAGCTGGCCCGCCTGGAGATGACGCAGTCCGAGCTGACGGAGTCGTTCCTGGAGGCCGAGGAGGAGACTGTCGGCGACGTCGAGGCCGAGATCGCGCTCAGGTCGCTGCGACCGGGCGATGTCGTGGTCTTCGACGCATCGAACCTGCGCGGCAGGGGTGTCGTCATCAGCACGGCCGCCCGCCGTTCCGGGATGAGGCTCACCGTCCTCACGCCTTCCCGCAAGCAGCTCGACATCACGGCCCGGGATCTCCTCTCGGTGCCCGTCAAGGGCGGGAGCATCGACCTTCCGGTGCCGTTCGAGCCGGCCACGGCGGAGTTCGTGCGCGAGACGGTGGCACGGCTCGTGAGGGCGCGCATCGACGAGGGCGTGACGACCCCGCGGGTGGGCAGGTCGGGCCGGCCGAGGCGCGACGTCGTCGACTCGTCGCGGAGCCTGAGGCGCCTGCGAAAGGAGATAGAGCAACTCGAGCAGCGTCCCTCCGCGCGGGCAGGATCCGTGAACCAGAGGTTCATGGACGTGGTGGAGCTTCTCGCCGAGCTCGGGTACGTCGAGGGGTGGTCCCTCACGGACAAGGGGCACGTGCTCGCGGGAGTGTTCCACGAGAGCGACCTCATGGTCACGGAGGTCATCACAGGGGGCATCCTCGAGAAGCTGTCGGTCCCGGACCTCGTCGCCTGCGTCTCGTGCCTCGTGTTCGAGCCGAGGGGAGGGGACTCCGGCCACGTCCGCTGGCCGAACGACACGGTGCGCAACAGGTTCAAGCGGATGGAGAAGACCAGCACGAGACTGAACGCCCTGCAGCGGGAGCGCGGCATCCAGATGCACCGCAGCCCGCACGCGGGTCTCGCGATGGACGCGATGCGCTGGGCCCAGGGGAGCCCCCTCTCCGACGTTCTCGACCCGGAGCTCACGCCGGGTGACTTCGTGCGGTCCATGCGCCAGATCATCGACCTCCTTCGCCAGATCGAGACCGTCTCGCCGGGCGAGGACCTGCGGGCCACCGCAGCGGCGGCCGCGCGCGCCGTCAACCGCAGTGTCGTCGCGGCGGCGGCAGGGGAGAGCTCGCCGTGACCATCCGCAAGGGCGAGGAGTGGGGCCGCACCGACACCGTCCCGGACGCCGCAGTCCCCGCGGCCGATGACGCGTCTGCGGCGGACTTGTGGTCCCGCGGAGCCGTCCCGTTGCTGCGTGGCGGGAACCTCCACTCCTCTCTCGGCAGCCCGGCCCCGAAACAGCCGGGTGACGCGTGCATGAGATTCCCTGTAGACGCCCTCGAGGTCACGGTGTCGGTGGGCGGAACGGCGCAGACGGTGGTCGCCGCCTCCGATGTCGTCATGGGCAGGTGGCTGCGGGGCGAATTCGCCGTGGTGTCGGCCAACGGGCGGTGGGCCGGGCTGGATGTCGCCCCGAGGGCGCACCCGAACGACGGCTTCCTCCACGTCCTGTCGATCCCGCGCTGCGTCCGCCTGCGCCAGCGCCTGGCGGCCAGGAGACGGGCCGTGCTCGGGACCCACGTGCCCCACCCGGACATCACCGTGACGAGAGGGGAGTCGTACACCGCGGCGAACACGTCCCGCCGTCGTCTGCTTGTCGACGGGCGCAGGTGGGCCCGCTGGGAGACCGTCACCGTGCGCGTCCTGCCAGACCACGCCGAGGTGCTGGCATGACGGGCGTAGCGTGTGCGGAGGCCGAGAATGGGGGCGCCGATGACTGATCTGGGCAGCAAGGACGTGCAGGCGATCAAGGAGGAGGTCCGCTCCCGCATCATGGCCATGGCTCCTGTGCTCGTCGAGACGAGCCGCGCGATCCACGCACGGCCGGAGCTGAACTTCGAGGAGCATTTCGCGTGCGACCTGCTGGTGCGAACGTCCGGACGTCTCGGTCTCCAGGTGGACCCGGGGGCATACGGGTCGGTGACCGGCTTCGCGGGTGACGCAGGGTCCGGGCCGACCGTCTGCGTGATGTCGGAGTACGACGCCCTCCCGGGGATCGGTCACGGGTGCGGGCACAACGTGATCGCAGCCGCGGGCCTCGGCGCGGCCGCCGCGCTCGCGGCAGTCGCTGATGCGTGCGGCGGGAGGGTGCGTTACCTCGGCACACCCGCGGAGGAGGGCGGCGGGGGCAAGATCGTCATGGCGAGGAACGGGGCCCTCGAGGGCGTCGACGTCGCGATGATGGTGCACTCGGCCGACGCCGACCTGACCACGATCGACGCCATCGCGCTGCAGCAGCTTCACGTTCGCTACCACGGGAGGGAGTCGCAT
Source organism: uncultured Bifidobacterium sp. (assembly GCA_964653385.1). Lineage (GTDB taxonomy): Bacteria > Actinomycetota > Acidimicrobiia > Acidimicrobiales > Ilumatobacteraceae > UBA2093. The sequence continues at coordinate 49,678 of CAZZFB010000002.1, forward strand.
GCCGCGGCTGCCCCGCACATGGGCCGGAACGCCCTCGACGCTGCCGTGCTCGGCTACATGGGGGTCGCCGCCCTGCGCCAGCACATCCTGCCCACCGAACGCGTCCACGGGATCTTCACCGAGGCCGGGGAGAAGCCGAACATCGTGCCCAGGCAGTCGGCGATGGAGTGGTACGTGCGCTCTGACGATGTCACGAGCCTGGCGGAACTGAAGGAGCGCGTCCTCGCCGCGCTCGCCGCCGGGGCGCACGCGTGCGGGTGCACGATGGAGCATGAGTGGTTCGGTCCGATGTACGCGGACATGGTGACGAACCCGCACCTCAGCGCCGCGTACGCCGCGAACGCAGCGGTCACGGGCAGGACCGTGAGCGACCCGCGGGTGTCGGGCAAGCGTGTCGTGGGCAGCACCGACATGGGCAACATCAGTCATCTCGTGCCGTCGATCCACCCGATGATCGCGTGCGCCCCCGCGGGGACCGCCATCCACACGGAGGCTTTCGCGGCGTGCGCCGCCTCTTCAGCGGCCGATGCAGCCGTCGTCGACGGGGCAATCATCATGGCCCTCACCGCGGTCGACTTCTGGCTCTCGGAGGGGCTGCGTGCCGACGTCAGGGAGGACTTCGAGAGGACCAAGCCGGACAAGGACGTTCTCTAGTCGGTATCCCGAGCCGTCCCGCCGTCGACTCCTAGCATGGTCACCTGTGACGGTGTACGTGCCCGAGGATTTCACTCCCGAAGAGTCAGCCGTCCTGCGGCACTACTTCACGAACCTCGACCTGCCCGTCTTCGCCCTGGTCAACCTCCCGGAGGTGGTGAAGGGCGCCCTGTTCGCGCGGTACAGCCGGTCCTCCAAGAGCCTCCGGCGGCTGTTCCTGGACGAGTTCCTCGGGGACCTCGAGGTCGGAGGTGACGAGGCCGTCGATGCCACGATCGGCCTGGACCGGGCGGAGTCGCTGTACGAGAAGGTCTTCTTCGAGTACGGGGACGACTCCGTGGCGCAGCTCGGCGGCGTGCACCTGGCCTGTGAGCAGTCGTCGAACATCCTCACGAAGATCCTCGAGTGGGGCCGCCTGATGAGCTACCTGGAGCAGAGCACCCGCTACATCGCCTACGACGAGCGTCTGGGGGGCCGCTACCGGTACTACAGGGACCCAGACATCGTCGCCGGGCGCCACGGGACCAGGTACGTGGGCGAGATGGACCGCATGTTCGACACCTACAGCAGGATGGCCGGCGCGGTGACAGACCACGTCCGTGCCACCGTGCCCAAGGAGAAGGGCGACAGCGACTTCGTGTGGCGCCAGGCCACCCGGGCAAAGGCCCTCGACGCCGTGCGCGGCGCGCTGCCGGCGGCTTCTCTGTCGAACGTGGGCATCTACGGGAGCGGCCAGGCGTTCGAGAACCTCCTGCTGCGGATGAGGGCCCACCCCCTCCCGGAGGCTCGCCACTACGCGGACATGATGCTCATGGAGCTGCGCAAGGTGATCCCCAGTTTCCTCCGCCGGGTGGACCTGGAGGAACGTGGCGTCGCGTGGTCCGGCTATCTGGAGTCGACCGCGGCGGGCACACAGTCCCTTGCTGACCGATTCTTCGGCGATGCGATCGCCACGGAGGTGCCGGAGGTGTCGCTCGTCGACTTCGACCCCGACGGCGAGAACAAGATCGTCGCCGCCGCCCTGTACTCCCGCTCCCACCTGCCGGAGTCACAGATCCTCGCCGCCGTGGAGAAGATGTCGACGGCCGAGAAGACGGAGGTCCTCACGGCGTACGTGGGGGACAGGTCGAACAGGAGACACCGACCCGGGCGTGCCTTCGAGCGCACCGATTACAGGTTCGACATCCTGAGCGACTACGGCGCATTCCGCGACCTGCAGCGGCACCGCCTGCTGACCATCGAGTGGCAGCCGCTCACCCCGTACCACGGCTACACGAAGCCGGAGCTGGTGGTGGAGGCCGGAGTCGGTGCGGAATTCGACGACGTGATGGACCGCAGCCACGCACTCTTCGAGACTCTCGCGCACGACTACCCGGACCAGGCACCGTACGCGGTGTCCATGGCCTACAGGC
>CAZZFB010000002.1:51843-53859 GCA_964653385.1 uncultured Bifidobacterium sp.
GAATGTGCGTAGTATCCGCCCGCGACCAGTCGCGAGGAGGACATGTGGCCAAGGACGAAATCGAGCCCGACGACATCGACGAGGAACTCGAGATCGAGGAGGATGCCCTCGACCTGGACGAGGACTTCGAGGAGACCGCGCTCGACCTCGACGATGATCCCGCCGCCGAGGACGACGAGGAAGAGTCGGACGTGGGCACCACCGTGGTGCGCAAGGCCGGCGACGACGACGAGGACGACGAGGACATGCTCGCCCCCGATGACGTGGAGGCCGACCTGGACACCATCCTCAAGGACCGTCTCGCCAGCGAGGACGTCGCCGCCGAGGACGAGGAAGAGGTGGAGACCGAGGACAGGTCGGGCGCAGACGACGCTCTCCAGCCCAAGCGGCCCGACGAGCTCCTGTGCTCCAGTTGTTTCCTGCTCGTGAGGAAGGGTGCGCCGACCTGCCCGGTCGGTGACGACTCGTGCCCGGTCTTCGCGAAGTGACGAAACTCGTCTCGGGCACGCTGCGCGCCGCCGGCGGGGCCGTCGGCCGCCGCGCCGGGGAGATCAAGGCACAGGCCCCGGGTGCGCGGATGGTCGGGGAGTTCGCGGTGCGCTCGGGCGTGCGCGAGATAGCCAGGCGTCTCAGCGGCCGCAACGACAAGCCCGGCGGGCCGTCGGCGTGATCGTCGTCCGGCCGGCACAGCCCGCTGATGCAGGCGTGCTCGCCGCGCACGACGAAGCCTCGGCCGGTGAGGCATCCGCCTACAGGGGACGCCCGGAGCCGGTCACTGAGGTGAGGGAGGCACTGGTGGCCGAGCTGGAGGGAGCGCCTGTCGGTTCCCTCACGTACACGACAGGGTCGGGTTCATGGACGGTCGTGCGATGCTTCGTGGAGCCCGAGTTCAGGGGCGTCGGAGCCGGTGACGCCCTCATTGAGCATCTCCTGGCTTCGGCGCGCGCCGCCGGTGTCCGTCGAGTCGGGGGTTCGGCGCTGCCGGGGGACCGGGCCACCAAGAACCTGTTCGAGCGCAACGGGCTCGTCGCGCGACTGATCCTCGTGGAGCGCGAGCTGGACTGAGCAGGACGGTCTGTGCCGTCAGTGGCCCTTCCGGTGCCGAGCCCTCAGCGGCCCTTCCAGTTCGGGGCACGCTTCTCGATGAACGCGGTGAGACCCTCCTTGGTGTCCTCGGATGACATCACCGCGGCCATCTCGGAGTTGCTCATCTTGATGAGCTCCTCCTCCGTCCTGTCTGCCGAGGCGAGCACCACGCGCCGGCTCGCCTGAACCGCGAGCGGCGCTGCGGCAGCGACCTTCTCGGCGAGCGAGATGGCCTCCGCGAGCACGGCGTCCGGGGAAACGATCTTGTTGACCAGGCCCAGCTCGTAGGCGCGCTGGACGGTCAGGGGCTCGCCCGTGAGGATGACCTCGAGTGCGGGGGCCTTGCCGATGGCACGGGGGAGACGGAAGAGCCCGCCGGCAGCCGCGATCAGGTTGCGCTTGACCTCGGCGAGACCGAAGGAGGAACGGTCGGACGCGACGACAAGATCGGATGCGAGGACGATCTCGCACCCGCCCGCTGTCGCCAGCCCGTCGACCGCCGCGATGACTGGCTTCTTGCGGTCACGGTAGACGTAACCGGCGAACCCGCCACGCTTCGTGCCGAGACCGCCGCCGCTTCCCGAGTTGATCGCCTTGAGATCGGCACCAGCGCAGAACACGGGCGACTTGTGACCCGTGGTGTTCGCGGTCAGCACGCCGACCCACACCCCGTCCTCTTCCTCCAGACGGTCTATGGCGGCCTCCATGTCGGCGGCGAGCTCGCCGTTGACCGCATTGCGTGCGTCAGGACGGTTGAGCGTGATGACCGCGACTGCACCGCGGCGTTCGTAAGTGACGAAATCTCCCATGTCGACACCGTAGCGGCGCCGACAGACCCGCTCACCAGCCGCGAGAGCGGCTGGGATCACGTCAGAGGGTCTCTGCGCTGTCCTGTGCGGGGACGCCCGGTGTCTCGTCGACCTGGGCAAC
>CAZZFB010000003.1:0-42621 GCA_964653385.1 uncultured Bifidobacterium sp.
GCGGCAATCTCGGTGCGCAGGTCACGGTCGGAGAGAATCACGGGGGAAACCCTACTCCCGGGCCCGTGCGGGGCGCCGTCCGAATTCTGCCCCCTACGTCACGACCCGCCAGAAGGGCGCACCAGGGCCAACATCCGCTCGGTGCAGGCGGTGACCTCCTCGTCGGTCAGTTTGTCGTCGAACCCCCACACTGCCCGGGAGCAAAGGGCATCAACGAAACTGCCTCCCACCACGAAGTGGCCCCGCACCTGGAAGGGTTTTGCCTTCAGGGTGTCGAAGGCGTTGACGACAATGACTCCGCCGAGGAACGAACCACTCGCCTCGTATCGCGTCTCGCGTCCGCAGTACCGGCTCTGCGAACCGTCCGGTTGCAGGCAAACTGTGGAGCTGAATTCGAGGGCTACATCGGTCTCACCGACGGGGATCTCGTCGAGGCGGACGTACATCGGCGGCCCGCCGGTTTTGGGATTGCTGAACCCGTACGAAGTGGACCTGCCGGTGAACGGGAACGTGCCGGCCGGCGGCTGCTCCCCCCATGTGGCCCTCAATTTGCCCTCGGGGTCGAGGTATGACTCCGCAACATGGTCCGCGTCGAACTCGTGGGCGACCAAGGGAGTCAGACCGGGCGGGATCACTGCAGGTCCGAACTGCCCCGGTGGGATGTCCCCGCCTCCCGCCGAGGGAAGACGACCAATGACAGCGGCGGCAAGTCCGCGCAGGACGCCGGAGTCGCACACCGACGACTCGGTGCGCACAATCTGCCGGACGCACACCATGCTCACGATGAGGGCCTCGTCCTTCGGGACCCAGAAGAGGTACGACACACCCTCACCGTTCTCCTGGAACGTAGTCAGCCACTCGGTGCCACCGTTCGCCTCCGCCTCGCGAGCCTCTAGCCCTTGCTTCTCCAGGTCCGCTCTCACGGCCGTGACCGCGTGCTCGTGCGTGTCGAACGCAACGAGCCCTGCGGAGACGTACGCGACGCTCTGTCCGTCCACGTATCTGTCGAACCAACGGTTGATTTTTGCGTCAACACCTTCTCTCGAGTCCACACCCATGAACCGGCCGAGTTCGAGACCGGGGTCCTGCTGCAGTAGATGAAACTCCGTTGAGTCCGTGGCAAACCCGCCGACGAGAGTGTCAATCTGCCGCGTGCCGTCCGCGCCGGTCTCCAGCAGTCCGCCGTAGAGGGCGGCGTAGTACTCGCTGGCAGTCGACTTGTGGAACGGCCTGTCGAACCTCTCGTACGACGCCTGCTCAGCAGCGGGGTCCCCGGCACCCGTATCGCTGTCGGCCGTCCCGCCGCCGCATGACGCGGCGATCACCACAAGCACGACACTGATGATCGTCCTGTGCGCAGTCTTGGTCAGTCTCCTCACGGTTGCCTCCTGTGCGTCCGGCGCTCACGTCGGGTCTTCCAGGGACAAGATTGACCCGAACCGTGCCCGCATCCCTAGTAACCGACCCTCACATCTGCGGCCGGGATGCCTGTGGGGCCCAAACCTGACGGTTGGTAACATTCAGGCTCGCCCGCGGGTGTAGTTCAATGGCAGAACATCAGCTTCCCAAGCTGAGAATGCGGGTTCGATTCCCGTCACCCGCTCCAATGACACCGTTTGCGTGCAGACAGTGCGGGACCAACGACGCCAGTCTGCGCTACCCCTCCGGGAAGATGAGCCGCTGCATGGACTGCCAGCGCTACTACAACATCGGCGCGAACGCGGCCCGGATGCGCAAGCACCAGGAGCACTCGCCCGCGTTGGCCCTGACCCACGACGAGTTCGTCCGGTGGTGCAGGTCCACCCCGCGCCGGTGCGCCTCCTGCGGGGTCCACGAGACTGACCTGCCCCGGATCGGGCTGGTCTCCACCATCGGGCTGCCGATTGCGGCGCTCGGCATCGACCGCATCCGCAACTCCGGTGACTACGCCATCGGCAACATCCAGTTCTGCTGCTTCGCCTGCAACAAGGCCAAGGGCAACGTGTTCGATGATGCCGAGACCACCGGGCTGCTCGGCCCGCGAATCGGCAACTGCTGGTCTATCCGCCTGGGCGGCACGGCAGAGCCGGGCACGCCGCCCGTGTTCGCGCGCGGGCCCGCAACTGAACCGGGACATTGCCGTTCGTGCGGCCGCAACGACATCCCACTGGCGACGAACCGGCAGTGCACCGCCTGCGCGAAGTTCAAGTCGCTCGCCGCCAACTCCCGGCGGCAGCGAAAGATCCAGGCCACCCCGGACCTCGCGTTGACCGCGGAGGAGTTCGCGCAGTGGTACTCCCAGCAGGACACCGTCTGCCTCTACTGCGCCATCCCCGAGGAGCACCTGGAGGCCACGGGCGTGCGCACGCAGGTGGGCCACATGCTGCGCAACCTGGGGGTGGACAGGGTCGACAACGACCTGGGGTACGCCGCCGGGAACATGGCCCTGTGCTGCTACGCCTGCAACAAGGTGAAGGGGAACGTCTTCACCGCAGCGGAGATGTCAGGACAGATCGGCCCCGCCATAGGGCAGATCTGGGCCGGACGCGGGATTCCAGTCGTCACGAACTGAACCACGGCGTTCTTCGTGGAATTCGCCGCCCACCGGTTATGGCAATGTAGACAGATGCGTCTTCGACCGATATCTGCGTTGTTTGGACTTCTGTTCAGTCTTTTGACAGTTCCACAATTTGCTGCACATGGCGCTGCGGCTCAGGGGGACCCGGCCTGTGGAGTGGGGGGCGGTCATTTCTTCTTTCAGCGAAGCGCCCTCGAGACCGGTTGGGCCGAGCAGAGGACCTACAACTACGACGTCTTCACAGGAACGACGTACCACGTGAATGTCTATATCCCTGAATACTGCACCGCTGGATCCGTGCGACAGGGTGTCGTGTACCTGCAGAACATTTCGGACAAGTCAAAGAAGTTCTTCCTCACGAAGTCCACGCAATTCGTTGAGAGAATTGATCAGCCCATGAGCAATCAGGGGTACAGCTACTACATGTCGTCAACAGTCTTTGAGATCGATCTAAAGGCGAATGCTCTGCCTTCAGGTCGCTACGACTTGGTGACCGAGGGGTTCCGGGCCGATGGCCGTCTCTCCGAGGGATCTGAAAGCGACTGTCCCAAGATCTTCGGAAACCGATGCGGTTGGAACCGCGGGCCGAGCAACGGAATCACCATCAAGAAGGACGAATCGTCGGGGCCCTCAAACACGTTGCCACCTCCGCCAACATGGCCGATGGAACCCTTTGTCGTGACAGATTCGCTGAGCAGTCCCACAGGTGGCACCGCCCTCGACGTGAGATACATCGCGCAGATGGGATGTGGGCTTAAGTGCAAGAAACTTCCGGCCAGATTGTCGGTGCGCATCTGCAAGTCGGGGACGAGCTTCGTTGATCGTTCGTGCTCGGCGGCCGTGGTCCTGAAGACAACCGGCTCGAAGAACATCAAGACGAGTTTTGGTTTGACCAACTACTACTCCGCCACCAGTCCGCAGTGGAAAGAGAAGGTCTCGCCCGGCAAGTACTCAGCGTTCATTGCTCTTCCGTCCTCTGTCCGAGGCTCGAAGACTGCCAAGGGAATCGCCACCCTCCAATGGTCAGCCAACGGCCCCGTGGTCGATCCCCCGACACCGCCCACCACGAACCCGCTGCGCACCTGCAGCTGGTCCTTCCCGAACGGCGGGATCACGGTGGGATCTCTCGCCCAGGTGGGCATGAAGGTGAAGGCGCGGTTCACGGCAACCAGCTGCTACCGGGAGCCACTGCCGACCAAGGTCGTTCTCACCAACACCACCACACGCAAGTCGGTCACGATGACCCCGGTGGAATCCGCGACAACGGAGTTCCCTGCACCGAACGCCGGTGCCGATCCGCTCGGTTTCCAGACGGTGTACGACTACGAGGTGGGCCTCTCCACGAAGACGCTGCCACGGGGCACGTACGTGATGCACATCTACATGCCCGAGACGCTCGAGGACCGCCATCTGCTGAACATGGACACGGAGAAGAACCGGACGGTCACGGTCTCGTACTCCAAGTCGGCAACGTCCACCACCACGCCCGCCGTCACAACAACTGTCCCCGGTTCGTCGCCCGTCACGGGCACCACAGTCCCCGGCTCGACACCCGTCACGGGCACCACGGTGCCGACGACAGGCACGTCAGTTCCTGGCTCCGGTTCTGGCTCCACGGTCGTGCCCACCACCGCACCGATTCCCGACGTGAGTGCCGTGATTCTCACAGCGGACGAATTCCGCTCCGGGTCCTCGTCGGACTCGATGGGCAACGTCCTCACCACAGTGACCGGGACGGGCACACCGCTGGTGGTCAGTTACAACGTCACATTGCGGTGCACGCCGTCCTGTGGTGCACTGCCTGACCGCATCGAGGCGAAGATCTGCCCCGGCGGTCCCGGGTACGGGTACACCAACGCGGCCTGCAAGCCGCGCCAGTACATGAACGCCTACACCTCCACCGACAGTGGCTACAGCAGGAAGTACTTCCACAACTACTTCGATGCGGGAACGCTGTCCGGGACGTGGAAGGTCTACCTGAAGGTAACAATCGGCTCGGTGGTCCATTACCCCACACCGATCGCACTGCTCACGCGGACCAAGTGACAGGACGGACATGGGCGGAGTGACCGGGCCGCACGACTTCGGGTCACTCGACCGTGCCTGGCTGGAGTCGAAGTCCGGCAACAAGTGGCGCAAGCACGCACCGCTGCTCCCCGCCTGGGTGGCGGACATGGACTACCGCCCGGCACCTGAGATCACTGCGCACCTGCAGTCGGTGCTGGACCTGGGCGACCTGGGGTACCCCACACGCGACGAGAAGAACCGCACCCGTGCGGTCGGTGCGTTCGTGCACCACATGGAGCGGCGGCACGGCTGGTCGCCGGACACGGACCTCATCCGCGAGTGGAACGACGTGGTGCAGGCCGTCCAGGCGGTGCTGCACGTGGTCACGTCCCCCGGTGACGGCGTGGTCGTGCACGTGCCGGCGTACCCGCCGTTCTTCTCCGCGATCGAGCAGACCGGTTGCCGGATGGTCCCCGTGCCGGCCCGCATCGAGGACGGCACGGTGTCGTTCGACCATGACGCCCTCGACAGCCTGCTCTCGCGCGAGCCTGCGCGCGTGATGATCCTGTGCAACCCGCAGAACCCCACCGGCCACGTGTTCACGCGCGCCGAGCTGGAGCACCTCGCCGGCATCGCGGCGCGGCACGGGCTCATCATCATCAGCGACGAGATCCACGCTGACCTCCTGCACGACGGCCGCACGCACGTGCCCATGGCAACGGTCCCCGCGGCCGCGGGGCGCACCGTGACCGTGACGTCAGCCTCGAAGTCGTTCAACCTGGCGGGGCTCCGCTACGCAGTCACGCACTGCGACGCCGGACAGGTCGAGGCCGGGTGGGCGCGGCTCCCCGATCATCTCTTCGGTGCCACCAACATCATGGGGTACGAGGCCGCGTGGGCAGCATGGACACTGGCCGGTGGCTGGCTGGACGACGTGGTCGCCCACCTGGGGCGGATGCGTGACCTCACGCTGGAACTCGTCGCGGCGCACCTGCCCGGCGTGCGGGTCCACCGGCCCGACGCCACGTACCTCGCATGGCTCGACTGCCGGGAGACGGCGATTGCCGCCGACCCGTACACAGCCTTCCGCGCGGCAGGGGTGGAGACCAGCGAGGGCACCGGGTTCGGTCCGGGCGGCGAGGGGCACGTGCGACTGAACTTCGCCACATCCCCCGCCCTGCTGGAGGAGATCGTCTCCCGCATGGCCGGCGCGCTGCGCTGACCCCCGGACAGGGCCGTCAGGGCTGCACGACCGCCCAGCCGCGCCGCTGCAGTTCTGCCGCCAGCTCCTCGTCCGGGACCTTGGCGAGCGACCTCGACGCGGACGGCCTGGCGGTGGGCTTCTGGCGCGGGACAACCGGCGCCGCGGCCGGCTCCGGCACCTGGCCTGTCGCCTCGGCGAGCTCGGCCTCTTCCTGGAGGCGTGAGATGAACTCGTCGGCCTCGTCGCGGGTGAACTTGCCGCCGGCCTGGCGCTGCGTGAACCCCATGGGGCCGCGCGCGTCCTTGAAGTCAGCGTGACCGGCCGCCACCAGCAGCTCGAGGAGTTCCTTCACCTGCTTCGCAGACGCGGGAGGACCGGAGGGTTGACCGAATGCCATGCCCCGACAGTACAGAGGGGGTTGCGCGCAGAAGCGCCGTTGCCTACTGCAGCAGGCTGGCGACCGCCCACACCGCTGCGACCAGGCCGACGAGTGACATCGCGATGCTGCGCGCCACGGGTGCCTTCGGCAGGTCGGTCTCTGCCCGTGCAACCTCCGGCGGCTTGATGACCGCGAGCAGGTTGCCCACGAACAACGCACCGCCCAGTGCGAGCACCAGCCATGCGAGAAGGTTCTCCCCGAGGAACACGCCTACCTCGCCGGGTTCTGGAACTGGGTGAACTGGCTCACGAACAGCAGTTTGACAAATCCCACGGGGCCGGCGCGGTGCTTCGACAGTGTGACCTCGGCCCAGCCCCTCTCCTCCAGGGGGACGTCCGGGTTGTTGATCTCGGCGCGGTGGAGGAACATCACGGTGTCGGCGTCCTGCTCGATGGCGCCGGACTCGCGCAGGTCGGACAGCTGCGGCCGCTTGTCCGCGCGCTGCTCGAGGCCTCGGCTCAACTGGCTGAGCGCCACGACCGGCAGGGAGAACTCGCGGGCGAGCAGCTTGAGACCGCGGCTGATGGCGCTGATCTCCAGCTGCCGGTTCTCGCTGACCGCACCGCCGCCGCCCATGAGCTGGAGGTAGTCGACCACCACGAGGGCGGGCCTCATGGCGGCCGTCATGTTCACGCGGCGCAGCTTCTGGCGGATCTGCATCACGGTGATCTGCGGGGTGTCGTCGATGTAGAGCGGGATGTCCAGCTGGCCGGTGGCGTGCACGATCCGGCTCCACTCGGCATCGGACAGGTTGCCCGTGCGCAGGTGGTCGGACTCCACCTCCGCCTCGGCGGAGAGGATTCGCTGGGTGAGCTCCGTGGCGCCCATCTCCAGCGAGAAGAACAGCACCGGGCGGCCGGTCTTCTTGGCCACGTTCACAGCCATGCCGAGCGCGAACGCCGACTTGCCCATGGCGGGACGCGCGCCGACGATGTTGAGGGTGCCCGGCTGGAGGCCCGCGAGCAGGCGGTCCAGCTCGTAGTAGCCGGTGGGCACGCCTGTGATCTGCTGCTTGGCCTCGTAGCGGTCCTCGAGGATCTTGGTCAGCTGGCCGGTGAGGTCGTGCAGCTTCTGCAGCGTGTCGGTCATCTGCTCGTCGCCGAGACCGAAGACGATCTGCTCAGCCTGGTCGATGGCGGTGCGCACGTCGGCCGGCGCGGAGAACCCGATGTCGGCGATCTGGGTGGCACCGCGGATGAGGCGGCGCAGCACCGAGGTGTCCTTGACGATCTGGATGTAGCGGCCGGCGCTGGAGACAGAAGGTGTCGCGTTCTGGAGCTCGAGCAGCGTGTCGAGTCCGCCGAGATCGTCGAGCATGCCGGTGCGGCGCAGTTCGTCCGCCACCGTCACGGGGTCGACCGCCTGTGCGCTGGACGCGAGCGCGCGGATCGCCGCGTACACGTTCTGGTGGGCCGGCTTGTAGAAGTCCGACGGCTGCAGCTGGCGCTCGATGGCGAGGCCGATGGCCGTCTCGTCCAGCATCATCGCGCCGAGGAGGGAGGCCTCCGCGTCCACGTTGTGGGGCGGGATGCGGCTGTCCGTGCGGGTCTCCCGCGGGCCACGGAACTCGCGCTGGTCGCGCATGTCGCGGGGTTCGTCAGACGCAGCCATAGGAGAGAACTACCTTGCCGTGAACAGGCTGTGGATTGCTAGTGGACAACCCTGCGAAATCCATGTGGAAAGGGCTGGGGACGACCGCGCCCGTCTGTGGACAACGGCCGGGCCCCAGCCCTTCGCCTGGTTCTTCCGTGCCGGCAATCAGCCGACGACGTTGATCTTGATGGTGCACTCCACGTCGGCGTGCAGGCGCACGACCGCGGTGTGGTTGCCCGTGGTGCGGATGGGCTGGGCCACGACCTTCTTGCGGTCGAGGGTGACGCCGGCCTGGGCGGCCAGGGCACCCGCGATGTCGCTGGTGGTGACGGAGCCGAACAGACGACCCTCGTTGCCGGCCTTCGCCTTGATGGTGAAGGTCTTCGCGGTCAGGGCCTCGGCCACGTTGCGGGCCGACTCACGGTCGGCCGCCTCGCGCAGGTCGCGGCGGCGGCGCATGGCGTTCGCCTGGGCGACGGCACCGTCGGTGGCCAGGAAGGCCAGGCCGCGCGGCAGCAGGTAATTGCGGGCATGCCCGTCTGCGACGGTGACGATGTCACCGCGGCGGCCGACGCCGGCGATGTCCTCACGGAGAATGACGTTCATGATCAGGCCTCGACTTCCTCGGTGACGGTCGTGTCCTCGGCAACATCTGCCTCGGGCTCGAAACCGGTGGGGATGGCGGCGTCCTCGAGCTCGAGCACGCCCTCTTCCTCGCGGCGGTCGGCACCCGGGCGCGGGGCGCGGGTGCTGACGGTGCGCTTGGTGTACGGCAGGAGCGCCATCTCACGGGCGTTCTTGATCGCGTTGGCGACCTCGCGCTGCTCCTGGACGCTGACGCCGCTGAGGCCGCGGCCGCGGATCTTGGAGCGGTCGGTCATGAACTTCTGCAGGAGCGACACGTCCTTGTAGTCGATGTACTCGACCTTGTCGATCTTGAGCGGGTTCGCCTTCTTCTTGAACTTGCGGTTGGTCTCGCGGGCGCTGCGGGCCTTGTTCTTCTTGCTGGTCATTGTGCTGGTTCCTTGTGAACGATGGGGTGTCTACGGATGGATCTGGGGATCAGAAGGGCTCTTCGTCGCCGAAGTACTCGCCGCCGCCGGCGTTGCCGCCGCCGCCCGAGTTGCCACGGTTGCCGCGGTCGCCGCCGCCGCCGCCACCGCCCTCACGGGGGGTGCGCTCGACCTGGGCGGTCGCCCAGCGGAGGCTGGGGCCGATCTCGTCGGCGTTGATCTCGATGGCGGTGCGCTTGTCGCCCTCACGGGTGGTGTACTCGCGCTGCTCGAGGCGGCCGGTGACGACCACCCGCATGCCCTTGGTGAGCGTGGCGGCTGCGTTCTCGCCCATCTGGCCCCAGGCCACGATGTTGAAGTACGAGGTCTGCTCCTGCCATTCGCCGTTCTGCTGGTAGCGGCGGCTGACGGCCAGGCCGAAGGATGCGACTCCGCGCCCACCGGTGGTGAAGCGAAGCTCGGGATCGCGGGTCAGATTGCCCACGAGAGTGACGGTGTTGTCTGCCATTGGTGGCTCCTTGTGTGTCGTTATTCGGCGGGCGGGTGCCCGGTGGGGCGGCCTAGGCCGCCGAGGTCATGCCGCGGCGGGCGGCTTCCGTGTCCGGGAGACGGAGCAACTTGTGGCGCAGGACGTCGTCGGAGATGCGGAAACCGCGCTCCACCTCGTCGAGTGCACCAGCCGGGGCCACGATGTTGAACACCGCGTAGTAGCCGTCTTCCTGCTTCTGGATGGGGTATGCCAGCCGGCGCTTGCCCCACCAGTCAGGGCTGCCGTGGACGCTGCCACCCACCTGGGTGACGGAGTTGCTGATGGTCTTCACGTACCCGTGGGCCGTGTTCTCATCCAGCTGACCGCTGATGATGACCATTAGTTCATATGCACGCATTGCGTGTGACCTCTCTGTGGACCCGGCGCGAACCGGGGCCCCCGAAGGAGCAGAGTGAATATTGACCCCGAGAGCGTATCGGCATGCCAAGACGGTGCCACAGGGGTGGGACACGGGCACCGGGCGGCCGGGTCTCGGGTGGTCTCTTCTCCATCAACCCCATGTGGCGCTTAGGGTTGGTGCCATGGCAACCGCTGATTGCGACAGTTGCGGGTCACCGAACGAGGAGGTGGTCGCCGTGCAGCGCCTCTACTTCGGTCAGCCGGGGGTCTCCGAGGACACGCTCGATGCCGACGTGGAGATGTGGTGTGTGGTCTGCCGCACCCATTACCCGCACGAGGCCGCCCTCTAGCGCGCCGGTGAACGGCGCACGAGACCGGCGGGTCAGGCCCGGACTGTGAGGATCCCCGTGGGCCCGCTCTTGCCGGCCGCATTGATGGCGTACACCTTCACGTTGTAGCGGCCCGGCTTCAGACCGAAAATCCTCACCCCACCGGTGGAGGTCGTCACCACGTTCGCCACGACCTTGCCCGACCTGGTGAACACGATCTCGTAGGAGGAGACCAGAGCGTTCGTCGGCGGCGCCCACTTCACCCACAGCTGGTTCTTCTCCCGCTGCACCGTCACCTTCGTCGGCATCTCGGGCACGATGTCGGCCGACGTGGCGGACTGCGGCGACGAGTACGAGCCCGTCTGCTTGACAGGCACCACCGAGTTCGAAGCCCCGGAGAACACGCCCGCCCCGATGCCGTTCACTGCCGCAACGGTGAAGTAGTGCGACGAACCCGCGCGCAGTCCGGTGATCGTGTGGACCGTGTCGGCATCCACCGAGACGGTCTTGATGAGGGAGCCCTTGCGGAAAACGCGCACGATGTGCGACGTGACGGGCGAACCCCCGTCAGCAGCAGCAGTCCAGCGCAGGCTCGCACTGCTGGCGCCGGCCGTTGCCACAGGCGTTCCGGGTATGCCGGGCTGGGTCGGGGAGGTCGGTGTGCCCGTGCCTCCGGACGTGCCCCCGGATGCCGGGGCCGTGGTCGTCGTCGCGCCCGGGACCGTGGTCGTCGTGGTCACCGTGGGGACGGTGCCGGGCGCCGCGTACAGGAGACGGTTCGGTGACAGCGTGCCCGCGTTCGTGACCGCGTTCGGTGTCGTGTCGCCGGTCAACGCGGCCATCACCGCAGAGGGCGAGGCAGCCGGGACCGACGAGAGGTACCGCGCCGCGGCACCGGCCACGTGCGGGGCCGCCATCGAGGTGCCGCTCATCGTGGCAACGGCGGTTGCCGAGGAAATCCCGGCCGAGGTGATGGACGACCCCGGGGCGAACAGGTCGAGACAGTCGCCGAAGTTGGAGTAGGAGGCGCGGACGTCCGAAATCGTGGTGGCGCCGACCGTGAGGGCGGAAACCTTGTTGCCTGCCGGCGACGTGGTGCACGCATCCACGTTCGAGTTCCCTGCCGCGGCGACAACCGTGATGCCGTCGGCGAATGCGCGGTCGACCGCGTTCTCGAGGGCCGTGCTCTCGGGCGCGCCGATGCTGAGGTTCATCACCGCGGGGCGGGTGGTGTGGTCGTTGATCGCCCAGTCGATGCCGGCGACAACGCCGGAGACGGACCCGGAGCCGGCGCAGTCCAGCACGCGCACCGCCACCACGGAGGCGCCGGGCGCCACGCCGAGGGTGGTTCCCGCCGCGGTGCCGGCAACGTGCGTGCCGTGACCGTTGCAGTCCTCGGTGCCGCGGCCGTCGGCGATGCCGGCATGACCGCTGCGGACCCTGCCCGACAGTTGCTGGTGGGTGGACATCACGCCGGTGTCCACCACGTACACGTCCACCCCCGACCCGGTGTTCGGGTAGGAGTACGAGTTGTCGAGCGGGAGCGCACGCTGGTCCGTGCGGTCGAGGCCCCAGGACGGTGCGGGCGACACGGTTGCGCTCTTGCCCACGCCCGCAGGGGTTGTGACCAGCGGGGCGACCTTGATCTCGCGGTCCTCCTCCACCCAGAGCACGGTTCCGCTGCGGGCGAGCGCGGTGGCCGCACCCGGCGTCATGGATGCGATCGCACCGCGGAACACCTTGCCGAGACTGCGCTCGACCTTGCCGGCGCGGCCCTTGATCGCATCGGTCACCTCGGCCTCTGTCTTCGTGTCGGGGAACCGCACGATGTAGGTGCGGGACGAGACAGCCGAGACGGGGACCGCGGGCGTTGCCAGGACACCGGCAGTTGCCGCGGCGGCGAGGGCAAGGGACAAGCGCTTTCGCATGACCCGAGGGTACCGCTGCGCCGGCGGGGCTAGTTGGCGGCGCGGCGCGACCCGCGCCCGACCACGGGCAGCACGCGCAGGAGATGGTGCCAGCGGCATGACGGGCATACCTCCACCACGTATGCGGCGTACTCGTGCCCCGTGCGCTGGAGCTTGGCGATCTCGCTGCGCTCGGTGACGAGTCTCCCGTGCTTGGGCAGTCCGTGGCCGAAGACGTAGGTGAGGAGGACGACGTTCGTCTCGTCGCAGATCTCGCACTTGGTGTCGGTGGGCTCGCCGAGGTTGCGTGCCGCCCTGATGAGCTCGGGGTGCGCATCGCACACGGAATCCTTGTTGACCCGGCCGCGCTTGAACTCGTTGATGAGCGCGCGGCGAGAGAGCCGGTGGTCGACGACGCCGATGTCACCACGGAGCATGTCGACGGAGAAGCCCATGGGCCCACAAGATACTCATAAGATGACGACATGACCGATGTCCACGGCATCATGCGAGACGGGCTCGGCATCTCCTTCGGCACCGATGTGCCCGATGACCTCGAGCTGCGCATCTGCGGCGACGTCCGCGGCAAGCGGGTGCTCGAGCTCGGCATCTCCGGCGCCGCGCCGAACTGCGTCACGCTCGCCAGGAAGGGCGCGCGCGTGACCGCGGTCGACCCGCGCCGCGATGCCATCCAGCGCGCGCGTCACGCGGCATCGACGGAGGAGGTGAGCGTGGAGTTCCACGAGTCGGACCTCGCCGACCTCGGCATGCTGATGAGCACCTCCGTCGACCTCGCCGTGTGCGTGCACCAGATCACCGTGGACACCGACATCGCCAGGCTGTTCCGCCAGGTCCACCGCGTGCTGAAGCCCGAGGCCGGCTTCATCTTCGCCCTGGGCCACCCCGCCGCCGCGATCTTCGACAGCGGTGACATCGCGGTGAAGCGTCAGTACGGTTCCGCGTCGCCGACGATCGGTGAACTCACGATGGCGCTGCAGCGCACCAACTTCGCCATCGACGTGATGCACGAGCTGATGCCCCTCAGCCAGCCGCGTGCGGTCGTTCCCTCCACGCTCGTGGTCAGGGTGCGCAAGCTCGGCAGCTGACCCGGAGGGTCAGGCGCCGTTGCGCCGGCGGGTGCGGCGGAGTTTCCCCGCCTCGTCCTTGTTCTCGTCCCACCACGCGACGAGCCGCGCAGTGGCGGCCTCCTCGCCGATGATGCCCTCCTCCATGCGGATCTCCATGAGGAACTCGAGAGCGGCCCCGACGACGGGGCCCGCGGGAACGCCGAGCAGCTCCATCACGCGCGTGCCGTCGATCTCGGGCCGCAGCGCGGCCAGTTCCTCGCGCTCGGCGAGGTGCGCGATGCGCTCCTCGAGCTCGTCCATGCGCCGCGCGAGCACGGCGGCCTTCTTCTCGTTGCGCGTGGTGCAGTCGCACCGCGTGAGCACGTTGAGCTCGGCGAGCAGCGGCCCTGCGTCGCGCACGTAGCGGCGCACCGCGCTGTCCGTCCAGCCCATCTGGTACGTGTGGAAGCGCAGGTGCAGGTTCACCAGCTCGGTGACCGCCTCGACGTCCTCGTTCGAGTACTTCAGCGCGCGCATGCGGTCGCGCGTCATGCGCGCGCCGACCACCTCGTGGTGGTGGAACGTCACGCCCTTGCCGTTCTTGAAGCCGCGGGTCTTCGGCTTGCCGATGTCGTGGAAGAGAGCGGCGAGGCGCGTGATCCGGAAGTCGAAACCCGGGTGCGCATCGGGGCGCACGTTCTCCACCACCGCGAGCGTGTGCGTCAGCACGTCCTTGTGGCGGTGGATCGGGTCCTGCTCCAGGCGCATCGCGAGGATCTCGGGGAAGAACTGGTCGATCAGTCCCGTGTCGATGAGGAACCAGAGGCCGGGGCTCGGCCTGTCCGCCGTCATCAGCTTGTCCAGTTCGTTGCGCACGCGCTCCATGGACACGATGGCCATGCGCCCGCCCATCTCCGTGACCGCCTTGGTCAGCGCCGGGTCGGGCGCGACCTGCAGCTGGGCGACGAAGCGCGCGGCGCGCATCATCCGCAGCGGGTCGTCGCTGAAGGACTCCTCCGGCGAGAGCGGGGTGCGGAGGGTCCGCGTCATCAGGTCGGCGGCACCGCCGAACGGGTCCACCAGCACGGGTGCGTCACCGGTGAGCTCGAGAGCCATGGCGTTGATGGTGAAGTCGCGGCGCGACAGGTCCGTCTCGATGTCCCCTGCGAACTGCACCTCGGGCTTGCGGGAGTCCGGCGAGTACGCCTCGGCACGGTGGGTGGTGATCTCGTACACCCGGTCGCCCATCCTCAGGCCGATCGTGCCGAACCTCTCCCCCTGCGTCCACACGGCGTCAGCCAGGTCCGCCACCAGCTTCTTCGTCTCCTGCGGGGTTGCCGTGGTGGTGGCGTCGAAATCCATCTGGTCGAGGGGCTTGGCCTCGTCGCCCAGCAGCAGGTCCCGGACGGTCCCCCCCACCAGGTACAGGCGGTGTCCCGCCTGCCGGAAACGGCTGGCGAGCGGCTCCATCTCGTGGAGAACAGGGGCGAAACGGGCGGGAATCATGGCACTGGGCGGGGCGCGCCAAGGCTAGGCGGGCTGCCCCTCGGGTCCTGCCCATTGCCGCGGTTTTCGGGGTTACGGTTTTCGGGGTGCGCACGGCGAACCCCTCCACCGGTGTCCTGTGGTCCGGCAACGTCACCGTGTCGGCCCGGCCCCTCGGCAACAGACCCGGCTGGGCGCACCTCCTTGTCACGGGTGCCCACGGCGAGACGGCTGGCCTGGCGCGCCCTGACGTCATCGCCCAGTGGCTGGCCACATTGACAAGGTGGGGGTACGAGGGGGTGCGCACGGGAGCGGTCGGCCCTGCCGCGGCCGGCGAGCTCACCGCGGCCGGCTTTGCCACTGTGCAGGATCTCGTGCTCCTCTCGTGTGACCTCACCTCGCGTGACCCGGTCCCGGCGGACCGCTCGGTCGCGAGGGTCCGCACCCGCTGGGCCAGGCAGGAGGCGATGATCGCATCGGTGCTCGAGGTCGACGTCAGGTCGTTCGGCCCTGCATGGGCTCTCGACCCTCTCTCGCTAAGGGAGGCACACGGCGCGACACAGCGCGCACGGATGATGGCAACCGTCGGTGACGACGGCAGGCCCACGGGATTCGTCCTGGCCGGTGCCACGGCGGGCAACGGGTTCGTCCAGCGCCTCGCCGTCGACCCCGACCGGCGGCGCGAGGGAACCGCCACGCGCCTCCTCGGGCAGGCCCATCGTTGGCTGTCCCTGCGGGGCTGTTCGACCTCCGTGGTGAACACCGAGACCACGAACGAGGCCGCCCTCGGCCTCTACCGCTCATTCGGCTATGCCCCTTTGCCCTACGGTTTGCGGGTGCTCGAACGACCCCTCACGATTCGATGAAGCGAACGATGAGCCTCCGGGCCCGCAGGTGGACCGCCGCCCTTCCCGTCGGAGCGGCATGCATCCTCACGGCCGGTCTCGGCCTGCCCGCGCGCGTCCAGGCCGGCCAGACGAGCGTGGCCACTGCGCCATCGGTCAGCATCACCGGCCAGCCGTTCCGCATCCTCGAGTCCGTGAGCGCCCGGTTCACGCTGGCCGGCACCTCCCTGCCGGCGGCGGACAGTGTCGAGTTCCTCCTCCACCGCCGGGTGGCCAACCGCGACTCCTTCCGCGCGATTGCGGACAACTTTGCCGAGCCCGGTGTCATCGACTCGGCTGTCGTCGCAGTCGGCGGGAGGTCCCGCAACAACGACGGGTCCGTCTCCGTGTCCGTGGCGATCAACACCAGGAGGACGTCGCGCAATGACCTCTTTGCCCAGTTGCCGGGCATCTACCCGGTCACGGTCCGGGTCCGTTCGGGGGAGGACGTTCTCGCCAGCACCCTCACGTTCATCGACAGGCGCGACGCAGAGACGGTCCCCACCGGCTCGCCCGCGAGCATCCTCGCCGTGCTCGGGGGTGCAGTCACGCACTCCCCCGACGGCACGAGCACGCTGGACGACGATGCCCGGGCGAACATCTCGCGGTTCGTGGACTTCCTCGAGGCTGTGGGCGCCCCGGTGACGCTGCAGGTGCAGCCCGAGCTCCTCGACACCCTCTCGGAGTCACCGGAGACCCTCGACACCCAGCTTCTCGACCGGCTGCGTGCCGCGTTGCGGGGCCGGTCGGTCATCGCATCCACCTACACGACGGTCGACCCGGTCGCGATGATGCAGGACGGCCTCTCGTCCGAGCTGACGGAGCAGTTCAGGCTGGGCGAGGCCACCCTGAACCGGTTGCTGCCGGGCGTCACGATCCAGCGGTCCACGTGGGTGTCGCACGACCCCCTCGACCAGCGGACCATCGGGTTCCTCCAGAGACTGGGAATTGCCTCGGTCATCCTCATGCCGTCCGCCGCCGAGGGCATCGAACGGGAGGGCTCCCCCGGGATCATCTCCCGGCCTGCCGGCAGCGACTCCGTGTCCGTGATGTCGGTCGACACCCAGCTCGCGGCCACCCTGGACGCGGCGACGGACAACCCCACGCAGGTCGGGGTGCGCCTGGCCGCGGAACTGATCGCCCAGCGTGACGACCTCCTCGCGCGGGGCACTGCGCCGGTCGACGTCAGGCTCGTGGTGGCGTCGTCGAGCGGCGAGCTCGTCGATGCGAGGACCCTCGTCGCGGTGGGGCGCAGCCTCTCCAATGCCGTGGGACTGCTGCTCCAGGACGTGGGCGGCCCGCAGGCGGTCGACGAGCGCGCCCCGGCGACCGTCTTCCCGGCAGTGCTCAACCGGACCCTCGGGGGCCTCAAGACCTCCATCCAGCAGGCGCGCCGCGAGCTGGACGCGATCCAGTCGATGCTGCCCGAGGACGACCAGCGCAGGTCCCGGTGGCTCGAGTCCCTCGCGATCTCCTCCAGCCCCGGCATCACGAACACCTCCGAGTTCATCGACGGTCTCCGCAGCGAGCTGCGGCGTCTCACCGGTTCCGTCAGCCTGGTCACCCCGTCCGACATCACGCTGTCCAGCCGCACCGGCACCATCCGGCTCCAGTTGCGCAACGACGAGGACGTCTCGTTGTTCGTGCGGATCGCAGTGTCCAGCCCGAAGATGCAGTTCACGGAGTCCCCCGACATCGTCGAGCTGCTCCCGGGCGGGACGACCGAGGTGCAGGTGCCCGTGAAGGCCCGCACGAACGGCCGTTTCCCCGTCACGGTGCGGGTGGTGACGCCCATCGGACGCGTGCAGGTCGCATCGCCCGCGGTGATCACGGCGCGTGTCAGCGAGGTCGCGGGCCTCGGCCAGCTGGTCAGCGTGACCCTCCTCCTCATGCTCCTGGCGTGGTGGTGGAACTCGTGGCGCAAGGGCCGCAGGGAAGCCCACGGAGACCCCTCACCCGACGGCGGAGAGGGTACGGTTGCCCCCCAATGAGCATCAGAATCGTGACCGACAGTTCCTGCGACCTCCCCCAGAGCGTCGCCGACGCCCTCGGCATCGTCATCGTGCCGCTGAGCATCCGTTTCGGCGACGACGAGTACATCGACCGCACCACCATCACCACGGACCGTTTCTGGCAGCTGTGCTCCTCCTCGAAGGAACTGCCCCAGACCGCCGCCCCCTCGCCGGGCCAGTTCCTGGAGGCCTTCAGGGACCTCAAGAAGCAGGGGGCAACAGGGATCGTCGTCATCTCGCTGTCCTCCAGCCTCTCGTTCACCATGCAGAGCGCCGTCAATGCCGCCAAGGAGATGGAGGGCGAGATCCCCGTGCGGGTGATCGACAGCCGCAACGCCTCGCTCGGCGTGGGCCTGATCGCGGTCGAGTGCGCCGAGCGCGCCAGGGCGGGCGATTCGCTCGAGTCCATCGTGGAGCTGGCCGACAGCCTGGTGCCGCGCACCCACGTGTTCGGGGCCCTCGACACCCTCGAGAACCTCCGCAAGGGCGGCCGGATCGGCGGTGCCAAGGCCATGCTCGGCACGGCACTCTCCGTGAAGCCCCTCATCGAGGTGCGCAACGGCGAGGTGGAGGAGGCCGGCAAGCAGCGCACGCGCGGCAAGGCCCTCGCCGCACTCATCGAGACCCTCCGCAACGCGGGCAAGGTCGAGCGGCTCGGCGTGCTGCACGCGCAGTGCCCCGACATCGACGACTTCGTCGCGAAGGTGCGCGAGGTCTACGCGGGCGACATCATGATCGGCGACATCGGCGCGGTCATCGGCACGCACGCCGGCCAGGGCACCATCGGCATCGCGTTCCGCACCGCGCAGTAGGCCGCACCGTCGTCACCCGCGCAGGGGGCAGTCCCCGATGCGCCACTTGCCCACAACTAGCGTCTGACCTCGGCGATGGTTGCGGCAATGAACCCGGAGGACGTGATCGGCGGCAAGTACCGCCTGGACAGCGTCCTGGCAGAAGGCGGCATGGCCGTCGTCTGGCGCGCGACCGACATGCACCTGCGGCGCGAGGTCGCCGTGAAGATGCTGAAGCCGTCGATCGCGTCAGACGTCGTCGTGGCCGAGCGCTTCCGCCGCGAGGCGATCGCGCTCGCACAGCTGCACCACGATCACATCATGCCCGTGTACGACTGCATCGAGGAGGACGGCCAGGTCGCGCTCGTCATGCGGCTCATCAACGGCCAGAGCCTGCGTGACCTCCTCGACAGGCAGCGTTCGAGCAACGGTGGCAGGGCTTCGACGCTGTCGGTCCACACCACGGTGCACATCGGCCGCGCGATCGCGTCGGCGCTCGGCGCGGTGCACGCGGAGGGCATCGTCCACCGCGACATCAAGCCGGGGAACATCATGATGATGCGCACCGGAGAGATCTGGCTGACCGACTTCGGCATCGCGAAGGGCGTCAAGTCAGACCAGGACGACAACACCGACCTCACCCGTCCCGACCTGATGATGGGCACGGCGAAGTACCTCTCGCCCGAGCAGGTGCAGGGCCGCGAGCTCGACGGCCGCGCCGACATCTACTCGCTCGGGCTCGTTCTCTACGAGTGCCTCGCAGGCCACGCACCGTTCAAGGGCGAGAACGAGCAGCAGGTCGCGATCGCGCGCCTGCAGCGTGACCCCACACCGCTCGCCGGCATCCGTCACGACGTGCCGAGCACCGTCATCGATGTCATCCACAAGATGCTGCGCCGCAAGCCGGAGAACCGGTACCAGTCGGCCGAGGAAGTCGTCAGCGCGCTCACAGAGGCGATGCGCACCGTCCATGACTCGGTCACGCCCCCCGACGGGCTGAACGGGGCCGAGCGCCAGCGCACCAAACGCAACGACCCGCTCGACCCGTTGATGAAACGGCGCGTGGAGGAGGCCCGCAAGCTCGCCGAGCAAGGCGGTGCGCGCAGCGACGTCACGCCCGCCGAGGGAGCCAGCCCTGCCCGCACCGACGACACACCGACATCCACGAAGAGGACGCGCAACGGTGCGCTGCCGAAGAAGCAGCGCACGCGCACCGGGAAGAACATGATCCCGGTCGTCACGGTGTTCGTGATCGCGGCGGTCATGGCGATGCTGCTGTGGAACGGCCTGCGCAGCACGCGCTCCACGCTCCCGCCGGCCGGCGACACCCAGACGGGGCCGATCGCTGCCGTGTCGCTCCAGGGCGTGCGCAGCTACGACCCGAACGGTGACGACGGCAACGAGAACGAGGCGCAGGTCCCGTGGCTGCTCGACAACAACCCGACGACCGCGTGGACCACCGTGTGCTACGGCGACAGGTACTTCGGGTCGAAGGGCGGCCTCGGGCTCGTCCTCGAGCTCTCCGGCGCGGGCATCGGCACGATCACCGCGAACTTCGGCAACGGGCCGTGGAACGCAGAGGTGTACGTGTCCGACGCCCCCACCGTGCCTGCGCGGATCGAGGACTGGGGCCTGCGGGTCGCCGACGGGTACGGCGAGAACGCGGGCACGGGGACGTTCGCGGTGAAGACCCCCGGGCGCCACATGCTCCTGCTGCTGCGCGAGATCGGCCGGTCGAACACGTGCAGCAACACGAACCCGTACAAGGGCGTCATCAACGACCTCGGGTTCTCGTCCGCGCCGTGACCGTGCGCAACTAGCCTTCGTCCATCGCTCCAGAAGACGACGCCCTCGTCGCCGCCGCGGTTGCCGGCGACCGCAATGCCCTCGAGCAGTTGCTGCGTGCGCACCATGACGCGATCCGGGCCGTCTGTTTCCGCATCGTCATCGACAGGGGTGCCGCGGAGGACGCCACGCAGGCCGCGTTGATGGCGGTCGCGCGGTCCATCCGTCAGTTCAAGGGCACGTCGAGGTTCTCCACCTGGGCCTACCGCATCGCCACGAACGCCGCCCTCGACGAGGTGCGCCGCACCAGGCGCAGGCCGTCGCCGACCGACGATGACGTGCTCGGCAGGGCAACGCCGCCCCAGCCGGACGCAACCGAGGGGCTGGTGGACAGCCTCGCCCTCGAGGCTGCGCTCGCGCGGGTGTCGGAGGATTTCAGGGTCCCCCTGGTGCTGTTCCACCTGCAGGACATGACCTACGAGGAGATCGCGGAGGTGCTGGGGATACCCGTGAACACGGTGCGCAGCAGGATCTCGCGGGCCCGCGGCCAGCTGCGGGAACTGCTCGGGAACCAACCGGGAGGCACGGGGCGTCACAACCAGGACCCCGGCAAGGAGCAGGGCAGCCGATGAGCAACGACACGAACGACAACCTCCCCGATGCGATCACCGCGGCGCTCCGTGACGTGCCTGCGGTCGACCCCGCCGTCCGGGAGGCGAACATCGCGGCCGCGCTCGGTGCATTCGACGCCGCGGAGCCGCAGCACCGGGGCGGGGCGGTCACCTCCCTCCCCGCCCGGCGGCGCGCGTGGCTCGCGGCGGCGGCCGCCGTCCTGGTCGCGCTCGGCGCGGGCGCAGGATGGGCCGCCCGCGGGAACGGCGGTGCGCCGGCAGTGATGGACGTACCCGTTTCCACGGGGGCGCAGCCGCAGGCCAGTGCGGGCACCGTCACCGCCACCACCGCACCACCCACCAAGTCGGGTTCCGTCGAGGTGCCGGGCAGCCCAGTGAGACCCGAGTCCGGTCTGCCGTGCGCATCTGAGACCGACGGCGCGCTGTATCTCGGGCAGTACGTGCGTGACGACGTTCTTCACCTGGTGTTCGTCAGCGACTTCACGATCGAGGTGCTGAGGGCGGACACGTGCGAGGTGCTGGCCGCGTTCCAGCAGCCCGTCACGCCGGCACCCTGAGAGCCGGGCACCACACGGCAGTGCCGGCAACCACTCCCAACCCGACCGGAGAAGGCCCGCCGTTAGGCTGAGCAAATGGTGTCGAACCCCCTGACAGACCCCGAATGGGCCGACCGCAGCGTCGACCTCATCGACCGGGTCATCTCCAGGGTCCGGCGCTACACCACCCAGCCGATCGTGGCCACGGCGCGGGGGCTCGTCTTCGGCCTGCTCGCGGCCTTCGGCATCGTCGCCGTCATCGTGGTCCTCGGCATCGGCATCACGAGGGGCCTCCAGGACGCACTCGATGCCGGCCTGCCGCGGGACGCCGCCGTGTGGGTCTCGTATTTCGTCCTCAGCGGGCTGTGCTTCCTGGCGGGAACACTCCTGATGCGCAAGAGGTTCAAGTCTGATGAGGAGTCAGGAAAATGAGCAACGTCCGCAACACCATCATCATCGGGTCGGGGCCGGCCGGGCTCACCGCCGCCATCTACACCGCGCGCGCATCCCTCGCCCCGCTGGTGATCGAGGGTGAACCCTCCTCCACCAGCGACCAGCCGGGCGGCCAGCTGATGCTCACCACCGAGGTCGAGAACTTCCCGGGCTGGCCCGAG
Source organism: uncultured Bifidobacterium sp. (assembly GCA_964653385.1). GTDB lineage: Bacteria > Actinomycetota > Acidimicrobiia > Acidimicrobiales > Ilumatobacteraceae > UBA2093. The sequence continues at coordinate 21,745 of CAZZFB010000003.1, forward strand.
GGCATCCAGGGCCCGGAGTTGATGATGCGCTTCAAGGAGCAGGCCAGCCGTTTCGGGGCCGAGTTCGTCACCGAGAAGGTCACCAAGGTGGACTTCTCGCAGCGTCCGTTCACCGTGTGGGTCCGGGACCAGGAGTACAAGGCCGACTCGGTGATCGTGGCCACGGGCGCACAGTCGCTGATGCTCGATCTCCCCCGGGAGACGGACCTGATCGGCCACGGCGTGTCCACGTGCGCCACGTGCGACGGCTTCTTCTTCCGCGGCCAGGAGATCGCGGTGGTCGGGGGCGGCGACTCCGCCATCGAGGAGGCCACCTTCCTCACCAAGTTCGCCAGCAAGGTGCACCTCATCGTGCGCCGCGACGCCCTCCGCGCCTCGCGCATCATGCAGCAGCGGGCGTTCGACAACGACAAGATCGAGATCGTCTGGAACAGCCAGGTCACGGCCCTCCACGGCGAGTCCTCGCTCTCCGGGGTGACCCTCACCTCCACGGACGGGTCCACGCGCGACCTCCCGGTCACCGGGCTCTTCATCGCGATCGGCCACAAGCCGAACACCGGCATCTTCTCGGGGGTGCTGAACATGGAGGACTCCGGCTACCTCATGACTCGGGCCGGCAGCACCTACACCGACGTCGCGGGCGTGTTCGCCTGCGGCGACGTGCAGGACCACACGTACCGCCAGGCGATCACCGCGGCGGGCTCGGGCTGCATGGCAGCGATCGATTGTGAACGCTGGCTGGAGGGCCAGCACTAGCATCTGGCACACACGGACAAAGGAAAAGACATGGCAGACGGAATCGTGACCCTCACGAGCAGCACCTTCGACGAGACGGTCAACAGCTCCTCCACCCCCATCCTCGTCGACTTCTGGGCCGAGTGGTGCGGGCCGTGCAAGCAGATCGCGCCGATCCTGGCCGAGATCGCCGGCGAGAAGTCCGGCAGCCTCACCATCGCCAAGCTGAACGTCGACGACCACGGCGACATCGCCGGCCGCTTCAACGTGATGAGCATCCCCACGATGCTCCTGTTCAAGGACGGACAGGTCGTCAAGCAGGTGGTAGGCGCGATGCCGAAGGCACGCCTCCTCCAGGAGATCTCGGAATTTCTTCCGGCCTGACGATCGGCCCCGGACACCGCGGGCCCACCGTCCACGAACTGCAGCGGCGGCTGTCCGCTGCAGGGTTCCTCGCACCCGGCTCCGCCGAGGACTCCACGTACTGCGCGCGCACCCACGCCGCGGTGATCGCGTTCCAGGATGCGTTCGGTCTCAGGGCCGACGGGATCGTGGACGACGTCGTGTGGTCCACGCTCATCGAGGCGTCATGGGCGCTCGGCTCGCGCGTTCTCTACCTGCGCACCCCGAACCTGCGCGGCGACGACGTGGCGGAGATGCAGTCCGTGCTCAACCGGCTGGGTTTCGACTGCGGCCGCGTGGACGGGATCTTCGGGCCCGCCACGCAGAACGCCCTCTCCGAGTTCCAGCGCAACATCGGTGCGGAGGGCAACGGCATCTGCACGCCCGACACCGTCGACGTCCTGCTGCGCGTGAGTTCCCAGTCAGGCACCGGGCCGGGCATCGCCGCGGTGCGGGAACGCGAGGAACTGAGCGACTCCACCCCCGAGAAGACCGCGCGCGTGGTGATCGGCGGCTTCGACGGCGTCACGGACCTGGTGCGCGCCGTGCAGCACCGGGCGGCGAACGTGTTCCCCCTTGCCACCACCGTGGAGGGTGACGTTCTCACGCAGGCACAGACGGCGAACCGGTACGGCGCCGATGTGTACGTGGGCTTCGAGAACTCCGGCGAGGAGTCATGCACCGTCTACTTCTACGAGGTCCCCGCATTCGTGAGCATCGGCGGCAAGGCCCTGGCCGAGCGCATCGTGGCGACCATCACCGAGCGCATCCCCGAGCTCACGGTGCGCGCCCAGGGTGTCCGCCATCCCGTGCTGAGGGAGACCCGCATGCCGGCGGTGCTGTGCTCGATGGGTCCGCAGACTTTGGTGCGCCTGAAGACGGTGGCCGTGGCGAACGCAGTCGTCGGATCGGTGCGGGACTGGCTGGCTGCGCCGCTCGAGAACACGTAATCCACAGGCAACCCACAGGTGTGCATAACCTTTGACGTCAACCGGCACTTGAGGTTGAGGCCTGTGGAAACGGGTTACACCGTTGTAGTTTGGGTCTAGTTGTCCTGAACTTCGGTCATCCGCCGGTAGATCCGCTCGAGGTCGACCAGGTCGGCGAAGTCGACCGAGATCTTGCCCCGCTTGCCCACCATGGAGACGTTCACGCGGGTCTCGAGGAAATCGGCGAGCAGCTTCTCCAGCTCCAGCAGACCAGCCGGCTTGAGCGAGGTCACGTTCGGCTTGGGCCTGTCGCCTCCCCCGCCCGTGGAGCCCTTCTTGACGGCATCCTCCACGGCGCGCACCGACCACCCGTCCTTCACTGCCGTGGCGGCGAGTGATTCCATGACGGCGGGGTCAGACACCGACAGCAGGGCGCGGGCATGGCCGGCGGACAGCCTGCCGTCGGCCAGGTAGCCCTGGATCTTCGCCGGCAGGTGGAGCAACCGGAGTGCGTTCGTGACCGCGGCCCGGCTCTTGCCGACACGCCTGGACACCTGCTCGTGGGTCAGGCCGAAGTCGTCGACGAGCTGCTGGTACGCGGATGCCTCTTCCAGTGCCGTGAGGTCCTCACGGTGGAGGTTCTCCACCAGTGCCTGCTCCACGGAGGCGAGCTCGTTGACCTCCCGCACGACCACCGGAACCACGGCGAGCTTGGCCCTTTGTGCGGCCCTCCACCGGCGCTCACCGGCAATCAGTTCGTAGCGGCCAGCGCCCGTCTCGCGGACCAACAGGGGCTGGAGCACGCCGATCTCGGCAATCGACTTCGCTAGGTCGGCGAGCGCACTGTCATCGAAGTGCTGGCGGGGCTGGTGGGGGTTCGGGGTGATGGCGTCAACGGGAACCTCGCGCAGGGCAGAGTTCGGGAGGTCCATGGCCGGTTCGGCCTTCTTCCCGGCGGGTCGTGCTGCCGGCTTCTCCTGGCTGGGCTGTTCCTGGCCCTTCGGCTTCTCCGTGGGGATGAGGGTGGAGAGCCCCCTACCTAGTTTGCGGCGTTCGGCCATTGCTCAACTCCTTTGCCACGGCGCGGTATGCCTTTGCGCCCTTCGAGGTGGATGCGTGCGTGAGAACCGAGCGCTCCGAGCTGGGAGCCTCGGCCAGCTTGACGTTGTACGGGATCACGTTCTTGAACACCTTGGGGCCGTATGCCTGGCGCATGTCCGCCTCGACCTCCTGGGACAGCTTCTTCGCGCCCTCGGACATGGTCAGCAAATAGTGGCCGATGTCGAGATTCGGGTTCAAGGCCGCCTTGACCTGCTGGACGACAGCCGTGAGATCGCGCAGGCCCTCCAGGGCGAAGTACTGGCACTGTACGGGCGCCAGCACCTCATCGGCTGCCATGAAGGCGTTGACGGTCAGACGGCCGAGCGTGGGCGGGCAGTCCAGGAGGATGTAGTCCCAGTCATCCCGGCAGGCATCGATCGCGTCCTTCAGGCGGGGCTGGGGGAACATCTCGGCGACCAGTTGGGCCTCCACCTCGGCCAGCAACTGGCCGGACGGGGCAGGTGCCACGAACAGGTTCTTCTCGGCGGTCGGCTCCACGATGTTGTCCAGGGTCTCCTCGCGGCGGAGCACCTCAGCAATGGTGGGAGCGTCCTCAGGGGGGTGGACGCCCAGGCCGGAGGAGGCGTTGCCCTGCGGATCAAGGTCGATGATGAGCGTGCGGAACCCGAGTTCGGCCAAGGCTGCACCCAGGTTGATGGCCGTGGTGGTCTTGCCGACTCCACCCTTCTGCAGGGAGATGGCGATGACCGATGCGCTCATGGCGGTGACCTACTTTCCGTGAGAGATGGTCGGGGAGGGTACCCGACTCCCTGCCGTTCGACTCCCGTCAGAGTATCTCGGGGGTGTGGATAACGGGTGGATGTGTCCCGCGGGATGTTTCACGTGAAACTCTTCCCGAGGTCCTACTGCCGATGTTTCACGTGAAACATCCGAACCTTCCCGAAACCTCCCCTGTTTCACGTGAAACATCCCAGCCCCTTGCGAAACAAGGGCTTCGGCTCACGAACAGCGGAAAACAGCCACTCCCGGGTACCCCTCCACGGGGGTCAGGCCAAGCTCATCCAGTAGTTGAGGGTTCCACCGCGAGGGGGTGCCGGAGGGGGGTTCGGAGACCACAATCGTCCCTCCGTTTTTTTGGAGGGGTCGAGCGAAGCGCAACGTGACCTCGGGTGGACCGAAGCCCCGGCAGACCACCGCGGCATACCGACCGGCGTGGTCGGGGTCCCTGCCAAGGTCCTCCACGTCAGCCGTGATGACCTCCACCTGATCCTCCAGGCCCATGGCCAGCACGCCCCGCCTGAGGGCATCCATGCGGGTCGCCCGGCGGTCCACCAGCACCAGGTGCAGGTCCGGCCTCTCTGTGGCAATCACGAGCCCCGGCACCCCGGCCCCGGTGCCGATGTCGATCACCGGTCCGGCGCAACCCTCGAGGGGGGCGAGGAACTGCCGGGAGTGGGCAATGGTCTCGGAAATAGAACGACGTCCCAGGGTTCCCCATTTCTGGGCGTCCCCCAGGACGTCGTCAAGAGTCTTGCGCGGGGCGGGCATTGCGCCCCCACAGTACTGGCTACTCGGCCGTGGCTGGCTCGACCACCACGCGGCGCTTCGGGTCCTCGCCCTCGCTGCGGGTCGTCACGCCCTCGAATTCGATGAGCGTGTCATGGACGATCTTGCGGTCGGCCGAGTTCATCGGCTCCAGGCGGCGGGCCGAACCCGTGGCCTTGACTTCCTCGGCCACCTTCTCGGCGAAGCGGCCCAGGGCGGCCTTGCGGCGCTCGCGGTACCCGGCGATGTCCACCCGCAGGCGGGTGTCCTGGTCACCGAGGCGGCGCTGGCTGGCCACGCGGGTCAGGTCCTGGATGGCCATCAGCGTGCCACCACCGGGCCCGACCATCAGGCCGAGCTCCGTGCCGTCGACCCGCACCTCGATCTCTTCTTCCTCGCGGTTCACCGTCACCTGGCCGGTGGTGCCGAAAGCCTTCACGAGACCGCTCAGGAACTCGGACGCCGCTGCGCCCACGGCTGCGGGGTCGACGTCCACCTTCTCGCGGGGCGGGCGCGGGGCCTCGTCACGCGGGCGGGACTCGCTGCGCGGCTTGCGGTCGCCACGGTCGCCGCGGCCGTTGCGGTCACTGCGCTCACGGTTCCCGTCACGATTGCCGTCGCGGCGCTCGCCTCGTTCGCCGCGGCCGTTGCGGTCACGACGCTCGGTCTTGCCGCGCGGTGTGGTGGGGCGCACGCGGGCTCGCACGCGGGCCTCGCCACGGGTGCGTCCGAACAGGCCGGGGCGCGGCTCCTCGATGATCTCGAACTCCGCCTCGTCCTCGGCCACGCCGAGCTGATCGAGGGCCAGATTCTTGGCTTCTTCCAGGGTCTCCCCGGTGGTCTCTACCCATTGCATAGTTGCTTTTCTTTCGTGTTGTGTGGGATGCCCGGGGCGCTACTTGTTGCGCTTGCTGGGCGGTGTGGGCCGGTTCGGACGTCCACTGGGCGTGGGACGGTCCTTCGGCGCAGTCACCCTCTTGCTTTGGATCTTCGAGGGTGCTTGCGATTGTTCGTTCTTCTGCTTGCTGGGCTTTGCGGGCTCGTCGTCCTTCATCTCGCGGGCCTTCTTGCTGGCCTCCTGGGCCGCATGGCCGAGGCCACCCTCGCCGTAGAAGCGACGGGTGATGTACCACTGCTGGATGATGCGCACGACCGCCTGGACCAGGTAGTAGATGACGAGACCCGTGAGCAGGAACACCTGGAACACGGCGAAGGCCACCGGCAGGTACTGCATGACCTTGGCCTGGCCGGCTGACATGGTGGGGCTGGTGGTGCGGCTGGCGACCATGCGCTGCTGCACGAAGAAGAGACCGCAGAGCACCACGATGAGGAACGCGTAGGGCAGACCGTCGACGAACCCGGACTGGATCACGTCCAGCGGGGACCTGGCCAGGTCGAGGCCGAAGGCCTTCATCTGGGTCTTGCCCACCAGTGACTGGTACAGCTCCGATGACTCCGAGATGTGCTTGGGCAGGAAGCCCTTGCCGGCAACAGGAACGTGGGTCAGGCCATTGATGACCTGGAACATGATGATGAACACCGGCATCTGGGCCAGGAGGGGCAGGCAGGACGCCAGGGGATTGATCTTGTGCTCCTGGTAGAGCTTCATCATCTCTTCGTTCAGGCGCTGGCGGTCACCCTTGTACAGGTTCTGCAGCTTGCGCATCTCGGGCTGCAGCTGCTGCATCTCGAGCATTCCCTTGGTGCTCTTCAGGGTCAGGGGCGTGATGAGGAGCATCACTGCCACGGCGACCAGGCCGAGGGCGATCGCGTAGTTGTGGGTCCAGCTGTAGAAGGTGTCGACGAGCCAGGCAAAGGGTGTGAACACGGGGATTCCTTTCTAGCGACCGGGTCGGGGGTCGGGGACAGGGTCAACCCCGGAGGGGCCGAAGGGACGACAGCGCAGGAGGCGGCGCAGGGTCAGCCAGGCCCCACGGGCGGCGCCGTGGGTCTCGATGGCCTCGTAGCCGTAGTGCGAGCAGGTGGGCCAGAACCGGCAGGGGGAGGGGCGGCCCTCCCGGGCGGTCTGGTACAGACGGATGGCCCGCAGCATCACGCGCTGGACGGGGGTGTGGGCGACCTGCGGGGCGACGTCAGAACACATCACTTGACCCCCGCTGTGGCGGTCTTTCCGAGGAGCGCATCCAGGTCACGACCGAGGCGCTCGAACGATGCCGTGGCGGCACGGGGACTGGCGCCAAACACATAAACCCCAGGCTGCATAAGGGTTTCACGGGTTTTCACAAGTTCACGAAGTTGCCGGCGCAACCTGTTGCGGCTGACGGCCGAGCCATACGACCGGCCAAGGGCATAGCCAACAAGAGGCTGGGCAAGGGTGGAATCGGGGACCATGGTGCAGGACAAGACACCAGAGCGCAGGTGCACGCCCTCAGCGCGGACGCGGGTGAAGACGGAACGGCTCTGGATGCGGCCGATCAAGCGCTGAGACGGTAGCGGCCCTTGGCCCGGCGGGACTTCAGGACGGCACGTCCGGCGCGGGTGCTCATGCGGGCACGGAAGCCGTGCTTGCGAGCCTTGCGTCGATTGTTGGGCTGGAAGGTGCGCTTCATCGCGCCTCCTTGGTGAAAGCTCCGGGTGGGAGAGGACTGTCTGGGTGTGAGCCTGCTGCTCGCCATGCGCGCGCATCAGACGGACTCCCAAGGCTAGGCCACGGGACCCCCCTCCACCACCCTTTGGGCGCGAAAGTTGGGGTCCTGCGAGGGCCGGCTGGAGGGCTGTTTTCGTGTCCCCGCACGGCTTTTTGGACATATCCACAACCCTGCTACGGTCACCCATCCCAGCAGAACCTGCCGGGGCACCGTCCACAGCCTGTGGATAGTGCTGGGGACACGAGGGAGGCGGAGTCCAGTGAGCAACTACGAAGCAGTCTGGAATGCGACGGCGCAACTACTGAAGGCACAGGTGTCCGAGGGAGTCTGGTATTCCACCTTCAACGACGTGGTCGCACTCGCGAGTGACGACGACGAGCTTGTCCTCAGCGTCCCGAACGCCCACGTGCGCGACCGCATCACCACCACGTTCCGCCCCCTGGTGATCGATGCGCTCGACGAGATCGGCGAGAGCGACCGGCAGCTCGTCATCGAGGTGTCCGAGCTGGCTCCCGAGACCGTCACGGACCTCCCGGATGCTGCCCCGGTGGAGATGCCCACGGTCAGCGAAATCCCCAACAACGGCAAGGGTTCTGCGGTCGGCCTGAACCCCCGCTACACGTTCGAGAACTTCGTCAAGGGTGCCTCCAACCAGTTCGCCCTGGCCGCTGCCCTGCGCGTCGCGGAGACACCCGGGCGCTCGTACAACCCGCTCTTCATCTACGGCTCTGCCGGTCTCGGCAAGACCCACCTGCTGCAGGCCATCGGCTGGTACGTGCACGCGCACTACGCCCACTACGAGGTCCGCTACGTCTCCACGGAGACCTTCCTCAACGAGTACGTCGACGCGATCCGCACCAACACCACCGCTGCGTTCAAGCGGCGGTACCGCGACGTGGACGTGCTGCTCATCGACGACATCCAGTTCATCGAGGGCAAGGAAGGCCTCCAGGAGGAGTTTTTCCACACCTTCAACAGCCTCCACGGGGCCAACAAGCAGATCGTCATCTCCTCGGACCGCACCCCGGACGCCATCCCGACCCTGGAGGACCGCCTCCGCGGCCGGTTCCGCTGGGGCCTCATCACGGACATCCAGCCCCCGGACGTGGAGACCCGCCTGGCGATCCTGCGCAACAAGGCCGAGCGGGACAACACGCCCCTGCCGGCCGACGTGCTGGAGTTCATCGCCTCCAACATCACCTCGAACATCCGCGAGCTGGAGGGGGCCCTCATCCGGGTGGCCGCCTACGCCAACCTGACCAGGGAGACCCCCACCGTCGAGATGGCCGAGGCCCAGCTGGCCGACCTGCTGGCCGGCCCCTCCAAGAGCCGGACCGACGAGGAGCTCCTCGTAGAAATGGCGGGGTACCTGGGGTTCTCCGTGGAGGCCCTGAAGGGCAAGAGCCGCCAGCGTCCCCTGGTCGCCGCCCGTCAAATCGCCATGTACGTCTTCCGGGACATCACCGACCTGAGCTACCCGGCGATCGCCAGGCTCTTCGGGGGCCGCGACCACACCACGGTCATCCACGCGGTCGACAAGACCCAGCGGATGATGCGCGAGCACAAGGCCACGTTCGACCAGGTCACCGACATCATCACCCGGATCAAGAACTCCTGACCGGGCTGTGGACGTCATGGGGACTCAGGTGTGCACGGGCAGTGGACGCAGGTGGACAAACCTGCCCCTGTCCACACGCGCAGGAATCCCACATTTGCAATCTGTGGGAACAACACCCCGGCCGCGCACATGGTCCCGTCAGTGCCGGCCTGGCCCGGAGGCACCTTCTCCACAATCCACAGCACCTATTACCACCATTGTCTTGATTGACACACCTCTCGGCTGTGGTGGTCGCCACGAAATACACTCGCCCGAGATCGACGTGAACGCGTCAGCTCGCCGCACACCCCAGAGAGCATCATGAAATTCAGAAGTGAACAGGGCATCTTCGCCGAGGCACTCGGGGCCCTCGCCCGCATCGCCAGCACCCGGAACGCGGGCACCCCGGCCCTCGCCGGCGTGAAGATGAACCTCACCGGCGACATGCTCGTGCTGTCCAGCACCGACAACGACGTGGCGATCCAGTTCCAGTTGACGGTCGGCGGTGACACGGACGGCCAGGCACTCGTGAGCGCACGGGTCCTGAACGACATCGTGCGCGTGATGCCGCAGGGCAAGGTCACGGTGGAGATCGCCGGTGACGTCGCCACGGTCAGTGCCGGCCGTTCGCAGTTCACCATCCCCACACTGAACGCGATCGAGTTCCCCCGCATGACGCCGCCCACGGGCGACGCCATCACGATCTCGTCCACCGTGTTCAAGCACGCACTCAGCCAGGTCGTTCTCGCCGCCTCGAAGGAACCACAGAAGCACCACCTCAACGCGGTTCTCATGACGTCCACCGATGCAGGACTGCGGCTCGTCGCCACCGACGGGTACCGCATGGCGATGCGCGACCTCCCCGGAGGCTCCGCCGGCTCGATCGACCAGTTCCTGATCCCCAGCCGCGCACTCGCCGAACTGCAGCGGCTCCTCGACATCAGCGACGAGGTGAACGTGCGCTTCAGCGACACCGAGGCCACGTTCCAGACGCCCACGATGACGCTGTCCACGCGGCTCATCAACGCGCAGTACCCGCCGTACCTCGGGATCATCCCGAAGGACTCCACCAACATCGCGGTCGTGAACCGCGAGGAGATCCTCGACGCACTGCGCCGCACCGGCGTGCTCGCCTCGGAGACTGCACCCGTGCGCATCCAGATGTCGAAGGAAGGCGCGCGCCTCACAGTGACACTTCCCGACGGTTCCACCAGCGTGGAGGACATCGACACCCAGTTCACCGGCGAGGAGATCACGGTGGCGTTCAATGCCGACTACCTGGCCGGCGGCGTCGACGCGTGCGGCACGGAGGAAGTGTCCATCGCAACCAGCCTCCCCACGAAGCCGGCGATCATCAAGCCGGTCGGTGACGACACGTACCTCTACCTGTTGATGCCGCAGCGTCTCTGAGACCGGGGGTCGTGTGGTCATCCGCCGCATCGAGCTCACCGACTTCCGCAACTACGCGCGCGAGACGATCGAACTGTCCACCGGCGTGACCGCCGTGGTGGGGGACAACGCCCAGGGAAAGACCAGCCTGGCCGAGGCCATGAGTTACCTCGCCACGCTGCGCAGCTTCCGCGGCGCCCCGAACGACGCGCTCGTGCGGCAGGGCGCTGATTCCGCGTACGTGCGGGCCGAGATCTGCCAGGACGACGGTCGCGAGATCCTGGTGGAGGCCGAGATCAACAGGGCCGGCCGCAACAGGGTGCTGGTCAACAAGCAGCGCCTGCCGCGCATCCGCGAGCTGCTCGGCGTGGTGCGCACCACCGTGTTCGCGCCCACGGACCTCGACCTCGTCACGGGAGGCCCCGCGGAGCGCCGCGGCCTGATGGACGACGCGCTCGTGGCGCTCGCCGTCAGGAACGACGCACTGTGCCAGGAGGTGGACAGGGTCGTGCGCCAGCGCAACGTGCTGCTGAAGCAGGCGGCCGGCCGGCTCACCGCGGACACCGAGATGACGCTCGACGTGTGGGACGAGAAGTTCGCCGAGGTGGGGGACAGGCTCGGTCACGCCCGCGCCACGCTGGTGGCGCGGCTCACGCCGCACGTGGTCACCGCGTACGAGGTGCTCGCCGGCGCGCCCACGCCGATCGATCTCGTCTACGAACCCGAGTGGCGCCGCGACGGCGGTCTTGCCGCGGCACTCGTGGCATCACGGTCCGACGACGTCCGGCGCGGGGTGTCCACCGTCGGCCCGCACCGCGACGACCTGGAGATCGGACTGAAGGGGATGACCGCCCGCCTGACCGCCTCGCAGGGGGAGTGCCGCACGCTCGCCCTGGCGCTGCGGCTCGGCGTGCACCGGCTGGTCACCGAGCACGTGGGGGAGACCCCGCTCCTGGTGCTGGACGACGTGCTCTCGGAACTCGACCCGCACCGCTGCGAGGCCCTCCTGCGCCATCTCCCCCCGGGCCAGGTCATCATCACCACGGCATCGCCCCTGCCGCCGGCGGCCATGCCCGACACGGTCATCACGATCACCGGCGGGGCAGTGGTGAGGGGGCCCGCATGAGCGACGACCGCGACCCCCACGACGGCACCGGCGCACCCGAGCCTGTGCACATCGACGACATCCCCGCAGGTCGCCCGCCGCGCTCCCTGGGGGAACTGCTCGGCAGGTACCTCGGCCGCACCCTCGGCAAGGACGCTCCCGCGGCGAACGACATCTTCGCGAAGTGGCGCTCGATCGTGGGTGACGCCATCGCCGACAACGTGACACCTGTCCGTCTGGAGGCAGGAACCCTGACCGTCGAGGTGACGGAACCTGCATGGGCCACCCAGCTGCGTTTCCTCGAGCAGCAGGTGGTGACCACATTGCGCGAGCACGCAGGAGACGTCGTCGATTCGATCGAGGTGAGGGTGCGACGTTCCCGCTAGTACGACACTCCGTTAAGTAGAATGAACGCACCATGGCAGCAGAGAAAAAGGCATCCGCGAAGAACCCCTCCGCGGACTACGGCGCCAAGGACATCCAGGTTCTCGAGGGCCTCGATCCCGTCCGCAAGCGTCCCGGCATGTACATCGGGTCCACGGGGCTCGCGGGGCTGCACCACCTGATCTGGGAGGTCGTCGACAACGCCGTCGACGAGGCCATGGCGGGCTTCTGCACCAGGGTCGGGGTCACCCTCCTGGCCGACGGCGGCTGCCAGGTCGACGACAACGGCCGCGGCATCCCCGTCGACCCGTACCCCTCCGGCCCCCACAAGGGAAAGAGCGCCGCCGAGGTGGTCCTCACGGTCCTCCATGCCGGCGGCAAGTTCGGCGGCGAGGGCTACAAGGTCTCCGGCGGTCTCCACGGCGTGGGTGTCTCGGTGGTCAACGCCCTGTCCTCCCGTGTGGTCCTGGAGATCGACCGGGGCGGGGACCGCCACACCATGGAGTTCAAGGACGGCGGCAAGCCCGTCAGCAAGCTGGCGAAGACCGGTTCCACCCCCGCGCGCGGCCGCAAGACCGGCACCACGGTCACCTTCTACCCCGACGCCACGATCTTCGCCTCCGAGGGCACCGAGTTCGTGGCCCGCACCGTCATGGAGCGGCTCCAGACCATGGCCTTCCTCAACAAGGGCCTCGAGGTCGTCTTCACCGACGAGCGGGCCGGCCGCGAGCAGACGGTCACCTTCCAGTACAAGGGCGGCATCGTCGACTTCGTCAAGCACCTGAACTCCTCCAAGGAGTCGCTCTTCGCCAAGGTCGCAGCCTTCGAGGACGAGGACGACGAAGAGGGCATGCAGGCCGACGTCGCCATCCAGTGGAACACCGGCTACTACGAGGGCATCCACGGCTACGCCAACGGCATCAGCACCACGGAGGGCGGCATGCACGTGGAGGGCTTCAAGACGGCCCTCACCTCCGTGCTCAACAAGTACGCCCGCGACAAGAACCTGCTGAAGGAGAAGGACGACAACCTCCTCGGCGAGGACATCCGCGAGGGCATCACCGCGATCATCGCCGTGAAGCTGCGCGAGCCCCAGTTCGAGGGCCAGACCAAGGCCAAGCTGGGCAACGTGCCCATGCGGTCCTTCGTGCAGAAGGCCACCAACCGGTACCTCGCCGAGTGGCTGGAGGAGAACCCCACCGAGGCGAACAAGGTCGTGAAGAAGGCCATCGCGGCCGCCCAGGCCCGCCTGGCCGCCAAGAACGCCCGCAACGCGGTGCGCCGCAAGACGGCCCTCTCGGGCGCCGGCATGCCGGACAAGCTGAAGGACTGCAGCAGCAACAACGCCGAGGAGAGCGAGCTCTTCATCGTGGAGGGCGACTCCGCGGGCGGCACGGCAGTGGACGCGCGCGACCCGCGCACCCAGGCGATCCTGCCCATCCGCGGCAAGATCCTGAACGTCGAGCGCGCGCGCCTCGACAAGATGCTGAAGAACAACGAGATCCAGGCCCTCATCACCGCCATCGGCGGCGGCGTGGGCGACGAGTTCGACGCATCGAAGGCGCGCTACCACAAGATCATCGCGCTGGCGGACGCCGACGTCGACGGCAGCCACATCCGCACGCTGCTCCTCACGTTCTTCTACCGCCAGATGCGCCCCATGGTGGAGGCCGGCTACATCTACATCGCCCAGCCGCCGCTGTACTCCACGGAGGTCGGCAAGGAGAAGATCTACCTGAAGGACGACGCCGCGAAGGCCGCGTTCCTCGCGGAGAAGCCGAACCACAAGAAGGAGTTCCAGCGCCTGAAGGGTCTCGGCGAGATGGACTGGCAGGAACTGAAGAGCACCACCATGGACGCCGCGTCGCGCACGCTGCTGCAGGTCACCGTGGAGGAGGCCGCGCTCGCCGACGAGGTCATGAGCGTGCTCATGGGCGACGACGTGGAGAGCCGCAAGAACTTCATCACCACCAACGCGCGCGACGTGCGCAACCTGGACTTCTGATCAGGATCGGCGGATAGACCATGAGCGACACCAACACACCCGACATGCCGGATGCAGTGCAGCCCGTCCCGCTGCAGGACGAGATGGAGAGGTCGTTCCTCGACTACGCCATGTCCGTCATCATGTCGCGCGCCCTCCCGGACGTGCGCGACGGGCTGAAGCCGGTGCACCGCCGCATCATCTGGGACATGGACCAGCAGGGTTTCCGCCCCGACCGTCCGTTCGTGAAGTGCGCCCGCGTCACCGGCGACACCATGGCGCGCTACCACCCGCACGGCGACTCCGCCATCTACGACGCACTGGTGCGCATGGCCCAGCCGTTCTCGCTGCGCCACCCCCTGATCGACTTCCACGGCAACTACGGCTCGCCGGACTTCGGCCCCGCCGCGGCCCGGTACACGGAGTCCCGCCTGCACTCGCTCGCCATGCGCCTGCTGGACGGCATCGACGAGAACACCGTGGACATGGTGCCCAACTACGACGGCACCTCGGAAGAGCCCCGGGTCCTGCCGGCCCGCTTCCCGAACCTGCTCGTCAACGGCAGCCAGGGCATCGCGGTGGGCATGGCCACCAGCATCCCGCCGCACAACCTGGGCGAGGTCATCGACGCCACGGTGCACCTGATCGACAACCCCGGGGCAACGCCCGACGACCTCATGAAGTTCGTGCTCGGCCCGGATTTCCCCACCGGCGGCACCATCCTCGGCCGCGCCGGCATCATCGACGCCTACCGCACCGGCCGCGGCAGCGTGAAGATGCGCGCCAAGGTCACCATCGAGGAGGGCACCAAGGGCCGCATGGAGATCCGCGTCACCGAGCTGCCGTACCAGGCCTCCTGCTCGGCCATCGCGGCACGCATCCAGGAGCTGGTCGACGGCGGCGAGCTCGACGGCATCGCCGACGTGAACGACAACTCCAGCGGCGGCGCCACCAGCCTCATCATCGAGCTGAAGCGCGAGGCCAACGCGAACGTGGTCATGAACAACCTGTTCAAGCTGACCCAGCTGCAGACCAGCTTCCCGGTGAACATGGTCGCGCTGGTGGACAGCGTGCCGCGCACGGTCAACCTTGCTGACGCCCTCAACGGCTACGTGAACCACCAGATCGAGGTCGTCACCCGCCGCACGCAGTACCGCCTGGACAAGGCGCGCGACCGCGGCCACATCCTGGAGGGCCGCCTCAAGGCGCTCAACGTGATCGACAAGATCATCGAGCTGATCCGCAAGAGCGAGGACGCCGCGGCCGCCAAGGACGCCCTCATGAAGAAGCCGTACGAGTTCAGCGAGCGCCAGGCGATCGACATCCTCGACATGCAGCTGCGCCAGCTCACCCGCCTGTCGCGCATCGACATCGAGAAGGAACTCACCGACGTGCAGGCGCGCATCAAGGAGTACGAGGAGATCCTCGCCAGCGACGCCAAGCTCCGCACCGTCATCAAGGACGAGCTCGCCGACGTGCGCAAGGAGTTCGCCACCCCGCGCGTGTGCGCCATCGGCAACGACGTGGGCGAGATGAACCTCGAGGACCTCATCGAGGACAAGGAGCTCGTGGTCGTCATGACCCAGGCCCAGTACATCAAGGCCGTCCCCGCCGCGCAGTTCCGTGCGCAGGCCCGCGGCGGCCGCGGTGTCAAGGGCGCCACGCTGAAGGAAGACGACATCGTGCGGCGCGTCATGTTCACCACGGCGCACGCGCACCTGCTGTTCTTCTCGAACCGCGGCAAGGTCTACAAGATCCGCGCCAACGACATCCCCGAGCGCGAGCGCACGGCCAAGGGCATCCCGATCGTGAACCTCCTGCCGCTGCAGGCGGGCGAGACCATCCAGGCCATCATCGACACGCGCGAGTTCCCGGGCGAGCGCTTCCTCTTCTTCGCCACCAAGTCCGGCCAGGTCAAGAAGACGGCGTTCGACGCCTACAACTCCAGCCGCCGCGACGGCATCATCGCGGTGTCACTGAAGGACGGCGACGAGCTCGTGCGCGTCATCGAGACCACGGGCGACGACGACATCTTCATCGCGTCGCGCGGCGGCCAGGTCATCCGTTTCAGCGAGAACGAGGTGCGCCCCATGGGACGCCAGGCCGCCGGCGTGCGGGGCATGCGCCTGAAGGCCGGCGACGAGGTCGTGTCCGTCGACGCCGGCCGCGGCGACGACGCGCTCCTCATCGTGAGCGACGCCGGCTACGCCAAGCGCACACAGATCGCCCAGTTCCCACGCAAGGGCCGCGGTGGCCAGGGTGTCATCGGCCTGAAGATCACCAACAAGAAGGGCCGCATCGTGGCCGCCTTCATGGTCGGTCTCGAGGACGAGATCGTCGCCGTTGCCTCCAACGGCGTGACCATCCGCACCGAGGTCAGGCAGATCTCCAGTCAGGGCCGCGCCGCCACCGGCGTGCGCCTCATGAACCTCGACGACGGCGCAGTCGTTGCCTCGGTCGCACCGATCCTCAGCACCGACGAGGACTGACTCCCGCGGCAGCGCCGCACCGCTCGCAGCAGTTGCCGTCGGCCTCGCGTTCGCGTGCTGCGCCACGGTGTCCAGGGGCTTTGCCGCGGTCGCGTCGCGTGCGCACGCACAGAACGTCGCGGACGCCGCCGCACTCGCCCTCGCGTCGCACGGTGTGGACGGGGCACGGCGGGTTGCCCACATCTCCCACACCACGCTTGTGGACACGCACGACGACGGCACGTTCGTGGAGGTCACAGTGAGAACCGGAGGTGTCGTGGCGACGGCATCAGCGATGCGCACGGTCGGCGAGGCACCGGAACAGGGATGAGAGGGTCACGCCACCGTGAACGTGGCGCGGGTGGTGGAACGAACCGTCCTGCCCCCGGTCTTCCGGGAGGTCCTCACGGTCACCTTGCATGTTCCCGCGGACGTGGTCTGCAGGGTCTTCCTGTCCCGCAGCATGCGGCACCGTCCCGAGGTGCTGACGACCCGTGTCCCTGCGGGGATCCTCATGACCTTCGACAGCGAGTACCGCGTGCCGGCCTTCAGTGACTTCGTCGTTGTGCCGGGGCTGGTGGTCGCGGTGCCGTCCGTCGCGGCAGGGACCTCCAGACTCACGTCCGGAGACAGGAAGGAGTTCTTGGCGGCGTACACCGTGACCACGTACTTCTTCGAGCTCGACGCCGTGATGGTGCAGGTCGTCTTGGTGGTGGAGCAGCCCATCGTGGGCGGTTCCGTGTAGACGCGGTAGCCCAGGCCGTCCCCGGCCCGCGGCGGGTCCCATGAGACGGTCAGCTTCCCTCCCGAGTTCGTGGCGCGCACCGACCGCACCGGGCAGGGGGTGGTCGATGCGGCAGCCGCCGTCAGCGTGAAACTCTCGACCGTCTCGACGGCCGCACCGTCCTTGTCGGTGGCACGAACCCTGACCGAGTACTTCGTCTGGTCGAGCGGAAGTTCGACGGCCGTGGAGATCGTGCCGTCGGCTGCGATCGCGAACTTCGCGTTGTCGGTGTCCCCGGGGCCCTCCACGAGGCTCACCGTGAACCCGCGGTCGTCGGTGAAGTTGGGCTTGCGGACCACCGTCCCCACTGCCGTGCAGGTGGACCGCGACCATCCGGACGCACCGGTGTACCGCGGCGGTGTGTTGACATCGACGAGAGTGACGCTGTAACTCCACGAACGCCCGCCGCCCGCGCCGGTGATGGCGACCGAGTAGGTGGTGTCGGCGGTGACCGACCCGGACACGGGTGTCTCGAACACCAGGTAGCCGGAGCGATGGACGATGGTGGTGGCAACCGCGCCTGACGGCCCGGTGAGGGTGACCTGGGCGGAGGAGAAGTCCACCGACTCCACGGGGTGGAACGACCAACGCTGGGGCAGGACCGCATCGGGGAAGAAGCCCGGGTTCGGCCACGCGACGTACCCGTCGCGCGGGGTGACAGCGGGGACGGTGTCACCCACCACGTAGAGCGCGTTCGCGTCCCAGTACCCGTCCTTGCGCTGGACGTCACCCGTGGCGACGGTGCCGAGCGTGCGCGAGAAGATCCAGGCGCGGTGCCCGACCGCGGTGTTGTTCGAGCCGTCGTCGGTGATGTAGCCGTTGATGGCCCCGACGCCGGACATCCCGAGCGCGAGGTTCGACTTCAACGACCCCGTGCTGGCCTCGCTGCTGTAGCAGGGGGTGCCCGCGGAGATGACGTGGGAGAGGCTCCCCTGCCTGCTCTGGTAGAGCGCTGCGGCCTGTGCCGCCGCGGTGTTCTGCGCGGACAGGATGACCGGCGCGAGGCCCGCCTGGGCGCGGTACCAGTTGACCCTCTGCAGAACGGAGGTCTTGTACGCGGACACCGTGGAACCAGCGGTGCAGGTCTCCTGGTCCCCGGCCCATCCGCTTGCGGGTTCCATGCGGTTGAACTCGGTGCTGTACGCATCGATCACCGCTTGGCGCGCCGAGTTGTCCACTGCCGACGCCGGCAGGGACGTCAGCCACTGCCCCGAGAGAACGGCCACGGCAAGTGCGACGGACCTTCTCACGTTGGCAGGCTAACGCCGCAACCCTCCACGGGGACGCGCCGTGCGCGCGCCGTGACGTCGTGTTCGGTCTACGCTTCCCGCGTGGTCGTCGAAGCAAACCCCCAGCGCCGCCGCGTGCGCAGGGTCTCGCGCGTCATCCGCGACATCGACGCGTGGAGCGTGTTCAAGGTGGGACTCGTCGTCCACGCCGCCCTCTACGTGGTGTTCCTGGTGACGGGAGTTCTGCTGTGGAACGTGGCCAGCGCGACCGGCACGATCGACAACATCGAGCAGTTCCTCACGTCGTTCGGGTGGGAGTCGTTCACCTTCAAGGGCGGCCAGCTGTTCGCCAGTTCCGCCATGCTCGGCATCTTCCTCGTGGTGCTCGGCACCGGGCTGTGGGTGCTGGCCGCCGTGATCTTCAACCTGGTCACCGAACTGGTGGGCGGGGTGCGGGTCACCGTGCTGGAGGAAGAGGTCGTGGCCCGGCCCGCGGAACCCACAAGAAAGGCTTAAGCAATGCGAGTAGGACCCATGATTGAGAAGTTCGTTAGGCGTCGACTTCCATTTCTTTACAATCCACTTCTAACGGTGTATCAACGACTCTTTGATGCTGACACATTCAGAGTGCGTGCTCATTTGCGTAAAGCAATCGCCGGCCTGGAGTCCCAACAGAAGGACTTGACGTTCGTGCAAGTCGGTTCCAACGACGGTTTCTCCAACGATCCATTCTGCAACTGGATTGTCGATGCCAATCCGATTGCGTACTTTTTTGAACCAGTTCCCTCGTGCTTTGCACGATTAGTGGCCAACTACAGTGAACGAGTTGATTCAGGGGTTGCTTCGAGACTTCACTTCCATAACGAAGCGGTAACGGAGGAGGGGTCAGACCTGATTTTTTACTCAGTATCTGATGCAGCAATTGAAGAACTGGGGCAAAATCTTCCGTACTGGTGGGATCAGCTCGGCTCATTCGACCGCGGGCACATCACGAAGCACCTTGATGGAATCCTCGAGCCGTTCATTGTCCAGACCAATGTCAAGACCGTATCGCTGCAGGAATTCGTTAAACGTGAGAGATTGACTTCGATCGACATCCTCCATATTGATGCTGAGGGGCATGATTTAAGGGTTCTGAAGTCATTGGACTTCTCAGAGGTTCAGCCCCAATTGATCCTTATAGAGCATAAGCACCTCTCTTCGGTAGATCGGGTGGGGTTGCTTGAGTTGCTGAACCAGTGGGGCTATCGCACAACGCTCTTCAAGTCCGACCTGATAGCTGAGAAATAGGCGACTTGGGGTCTTTGGCCCGGCCCGTGGAACCCGCTCCGGACCCCCGATAGGCTCCTCTCCCTGTACGGGGCTATAGCTCAGTCGGTTAGAGCGCATCCCTGATAAGGATGAGGTCACAAGTTCGATTCTTGTTAGCCCCACCACCCGTACGTCGGTGCCGGCACCCACGAAAGGCGGAACCATGAAGTTCATTCGTCGCGTGCTCCTCGTTCTCTCCATCGCCGGCTCTGTTGCCGGGGTCCTGCGCCTGCGCGGCAAGGGCGGCGTGCCCGCCCAGACCGGCGGCTGGCAGGAAGTCACCCCGCAGCGCTGACCGCGATGAAGCCCGCCCCCGACGCCGAGCCGTTCAGCGGCGTGTCCCCGTCATCCACCGACATTGGTGTGATCGGGTCCGGGCTGGTGGGCACCAGGGTGTCCGCGATCCTCTCCTCGAAGGGCCTTCGCCCGCGCATCGTGAACCACGTGCACGCGACAGAGCTGCTCGACTGCAGCACCGTGGTCATGGCCCAGGGCGGCCGACACGCCGCGCTCGCGGGGACGTTCCTCAGCCACGGCGTCAACGTGGTCAGTTGCGCAGACGGCATGGCCGACGTGCTCGCCCTCGTCGACCTCCAGGAACGCGCCGCCGCTAACAACGCCGTGCTCGTGCCCGGCGCCGCGACCATGCCGGGGCTCAGCGGCCTTCTCGTGGCGCACGCCGCCCGTGCGTTCGACACGGTGGACGAAGCCCATCTCGCCGTCCACGGAACCGGGGGTCCGGCCTGTGCGCGCAGCCACCACGAGGCACTCTCGGGTTCGTCGATCGGCTGGCACGACGGCGAGTGGCTGCAGCGACCCGCCGGCAGCGGCCGCGAACTGTGCTGGTTCCCCGACCCCGTGGGTCCGCGCGACTGCTACCGCTTCGGAACGGCGGAACCGGCCCTGCTGCAGCGGATCGCACCCAGCCTCCAGCGCATCACCGCCCGCGTATCGGCGACGCGCCGCGACCGGCTGACCGCCCGTCTGCCGATGATGTCGCCCCCGCACGCAGAGGGTGGTGTCGGCGGTCTGCGCGTCGAGCTGCGCGGCTCCCGCCAGGGGCGCCGCCACGTGGAGGTCGTCGGCATCGCGGACAGGCTCGCCACCGTCGCGGGTGCCGTCGCTGCTGAGGCGGCCCTTGCGGTGAGGAGCGGTGCGGTCGGGCCCGGTGTGCGGGTTCTGGGCCAGACCGACCCCGACGGCCGGGGCCTGCCGAACGCGGACCTGCTGGACGCGGTCCTGTCGCACGGCATCAGCCTGCACCGCTACGTGGGCAACTGACCGCCCCCGGGCGGATTCTCAATCATTCTCGCTAGCCTGAAAGCCATGTCAGGCGGACACCCA
>CAZZFB010000003.1:42721-45925 GCA_964653385.1 uncultured Bifidobacterium sp.
GGGCGGATTCTCAATCATTCTCGCTAGCCTGAAAGCCATGTCAGGCGGACACCCACACGAGGGCGCATCCCATGCGCACCAGGAGGCCACTGACCCCGCCGTGCTCGCCCACGACGTGGCCACGCGCCTCGCGGCCGTGGGCCAGCGCCTGACGGCGACCCGCCGGGCCATCGTGGAGGCCCTGGCCGCCGCCGACCGTCCGCTGTCGATCCCCGAGATCCTCTCCGCCGGGGCGGGCCTGGCGCAGTCCTCCGTGTACCGCAACCTCGCGGTGCTGGAGCGCGCCGGGGTGGTGGCCCGCGTGGTCACCATGGACGAGTGGGCCCGGTTCGAGCTGAGCGAGGAACTGACCGGCCACCACCATCACCTGGTGTGCAGCAAGTGCGGTGCGGTCGACGATGTTCGCATCCCCGACGACGTGGAGGCCGACCTGGACAGGGCGCTCGAGATCCTCGCCGTGCGCGCCGGGTTCCTGCTGCAGCACCACCGTCTCGACCTGGTGGGGGTGTGCGGGGCATGCCGCTGAGGATCGCCAGCACCCCGCAGATCCCGGACCTTCTGCCCGGGCGCATCGTGGCCCTGCCCGGCCGCGGCGAGATGTTCGTGCGCCACCACCAGCACCGTGACGCGTCACGGCCCACCGTGCTGCTGCTGCACGGGTGGACGGCTTCGTGCGACACGCAGTTCTTCACGGCGTACGGCGCGCTCGCCGAGGAGTACTCGGTGATCGGCGTGGACCACCGCGGCCACGGGCGCGGCATGCGGCCGAACCGTGCGTTCTCCCTGGAGGACTGCGCCGACGACGCCGCCGCCGTCGTGCGCGCGCTCGGCGCCGAGAAGGTCGTCACCGTCGGCTACTCCATGGGCGGGCCGGTCAGCTTCCTCGTGCAGCGGCGCCACCCGGAGCTCGTCTCCGGCATGGTCTTCCAGGCCACCGCCATGGAGTGGAGCGGCACCGCGCGCGAGCGCACCAGGTGGAAGGTGAGCCGTGCGGTGTCACCGCTGTTCCGACGTCTCGTCACCCCGCGCACGCTGCGCATCGTGGTGCGCCGGGCGCTGCCGCGCGGGCACGAGCTGTCCGCCTACGCGCCGTGGCTGGTGGGGGAGATCCGCCGCAACGACCCGTGGATGGTGAGCGAGGCAGGGCGAGCAATCTCCACGTTCGACGCACGTCCGTGGGCGGGTGCGATCGACGTGCCGACGGCAGTCGTATTGACCACGCGCGACAGGCTCGTGCCGCCGGCGAAGCAGCGTGCTCTGGCCGACACAGTGGGTGCGCACGTTGTGGAACTGCCGGGTGACCACTTCGTCACGCTCGAGCAGCCGCGCGAGTACGCCGACGCTACGCGCCGCGCTGTTGACTCTGTGACCGGTCGCCCTGCTCCCGCTCCGCGGTGAGCTTCTCGAGCAGCTCGGTGATCTGCTCCAGGTGCTCGCGCAGGTCGTCAGTGGTGACCACGTCGGCGAGCGCCAGGCGCACGCCGGCGAGCTCTCGCGCCAGGTACTCGGTGTCCGCCTGGGTGCGGGCGGCCATCTGGCGGTCGCGTTCTGCCTGCTCGCGGTCGCGGTCCTCCTGGCGGTTCTGCGCGAGAAGGATGAGCGGCGCGGCATAGGAGGCCTGCAGCGACAGGATGAGCGTGAGGAAGATGAACGGGTAGCCGTCGAACTGCAGCGGCTCGAAGAAGTTCACCAGGACCCACGCGGCGACGATGAACGTCTGGAAGATCAGGTAGCGGCCCGTGCCGAGGAAGCGGGCGATCGCCTCGCTGAACTGGCCGAACGCGTCCGGGTCGTAGTGGATACCGATGCGGCGGCGCTGGCGCGGCGCGGTGAGGTCGGCGCGGCGCTTCATGACGCACTCGCCTGTCGCCTGCGCTGGCGCCAGTCGGCGGGCAGCATGCGGTCGAGGACGTCGTCAACGGTGATCGCACCGAGCAGCCTGCCGGCGGCGTCGCACACGCCGACCGCGAGCAGGTTGTAGGAGGCGAGGAACTCCGCGACCTCTCGGTCGGGGAGGTCCGCCGTGACGGTGGGTTCCTTCGCGATGCAGCGGCCGAGCTCCGTGCTCGGCGGCTCGCGCAGGAGGCGCTGCAGGTGCACCACGCCCTGGTACACGCCGGTCGGGGCCTTGAACGGGGGCTGGGTCACGAAGACCTGCGCGGCGATCGACACCAGCCACTCCGGGTCTCGCACCTGTGCGAGCGCCTCCGCGACGGTGGCGGTGGGGCCCATGACGATGATCTCGGGGGTCATGAGCGCACCGGCCGTGCCCGGCTTGTAGGAGAGCAGCTGGCGGACGACCTCGGCGTCGTCCTCGTCCATGGCATCAAGCACTTCGGTTCGCTTCTGCGCCGGCATCTCGGCGAGGAGGTCCGTGAGGTCATCGAACTCCATCTCCTCGAGCACGTCCACGAGGCGGTCGATGTCGAGGTTCGCGATGAGTGCGAGCTGCTCACTCTCGGGCAGCTCCTCCAGCAGGTCGGCGAGACGGTCGTCGTCCATCTCCTTCGCCAGCTGCTGGCGCTGCGCGGCGGGGAGGTTGCGCACCACGGTGGCCACGTCGCTCGGGTGCATGTCACGCAGGCGCGCGGCCTCGGCGGCCATCTCCGTCGCCGCGGCGAAGAGCCCGGGCACCCCGTTCCAGTCGACGAGGCGGTAGGAGGCCTTGGCACCGAACTTCGCGCGGCGGGTGAGGCGCACCTTGGCGACCTCCCAGCCGTTCTCGCGCGCGGTCACGGTGGGGCGGAGGGCGACGTCGCTCACGGTCTCGTCGCCGGTGCGCGCGTCGATGATGTCGGCACCGAGCAGTCGCTCGCCGTCGCGGGGCTTGAACGGGTGCAGGTCCACGTCCCAGGAGCGCAGGCGCACGCCGTCGGCGTCGACGGCCGAGATGCGGTTCGCGTTCACGAAGATGCGGCGGCGCTGGCTGGTGGCGACGAAACCGGAGACGCGCGGGGCAGCACCGAGACGGCCGGGGATGACCACGATGTCGTCGACCCGCCCGATCGCCGCGCCGCCCGCGTCGAGCAGCGGCAGGCGCATGATCCTGAATGCGTAGAGAAGTTCGCCTGCCATGAGGCAAGGGTACCCCCGTTGTCCACAGGCGACGGGGTGGGTTAAACGGCCGTTCCGATAACCTTTCAGGGTCTTTCGGGGACGTAGCTCAATTGGTAGAGCGCCTGCTTTGCAAGCAGGAGGTCGTGG
>CAZZFB010000004.1:0-43046 GCA_964653385.1 uncultured Bifidobacterium sp.
GTCGCGACACGCAGCCGTGGATCTTCAGCAGCCACTTGTCGATGAGGTGGTGCTCTTCCAGCGACGGGAGCACCGTCACACCCCGGTCCTTCGACTCGCACGATGCCTCGAACAACTGGTCGACATTCGAGGTCACGAACTCCTCGCACGGCAGGGAAGTCAACAGGCCGTGCATGAGCGAGTACTTGGGCGAGGTCAAACGGGACGTGATCTCCCCGGCGAACCTCTCGGGGCCGAGCGCATGTGACAGGACAGAGGCGCGGACCAAGTTGTCGTCGGCGGCATCGAAAT
This sequence comes from uncultured Bifidobacterium sp., assembly GCA_964653385.1. GTDB lineage: Bacteria > Actinomycetota > Acidimicrobiia > Acidimicrobiales > Ilumatobacteraceae > UBA2093. Next base: position 292 of record CAZZFB010000004.1, read on the forward strand.
TCGCCCGATCCGCACCTGCAACGGAGGTGGCGGCGATTTGCTCGAGCAGGTCGTCCCACATGGGCAGGCCGGCCCCGCCGCTCACCCCGGCCCCCATGAAGATGCACGCGTTCCTGTTCTTGAAGTGACGCGCGAGGGACTGCGCCCTGGAATGAAGGTGGTTGTTGTCGGTCGCGAAGTGCCATGCGGCCGACGACATCAGGTCCTCGGTCTGGACGAGCCTGCTGTGCTGCGCGGCGGCCTCCGCCTTCTCGCCCCAGCACACCAGGATCACGTCGGATCGGACGGCCCCCGTGGCCAGGTTTCGTTCGATCTCCCGGATCAGGTGGTCCAGCACCTCACCGCGCACCTTCCGCCCGCCGCCGTGACCGCTTCCGATCTGGTTGATCGCGAGACGGAGGGTTCGTCCACCTGTCGTGATGTCGGCTTCCGCCATGCGGAGGAACTCAATCGCCGCACCCGAGTACACCGAAGGGTCCGCATCGGGGTGCCCGATGCGTGCGAGGTAGATGCCGGCGCCGTCGACCGGGCCGGAGTACTTGATGACCCTGCGCGAGTCATCGAGCGTGCCGTCCGGACTGGCCGGCCAGGAATGACCGGTGAGCTGCCACGACCGGTCGACAGGGACCACTTGGTGCCATGCCGGCGTGATGTCGAAGTGGTCGTCGGTCGGCAGAAGCCACGCGTCGCACGCGATTTTCGTCAGGTCGCCATCAATGACGAAAAGATGTCCCCGTCCGCTCATGCCCTACCCCCCGTCCGCACCGTCACAGAGTATGCAACGGTGCGGCGGGCGGGAAAGCGTCAGCGGCGTGCCCACTCCGCGACCGTGAGCCTGTGCCAGGACACGATGTCGTCGTAGCTGTGGCCGCCCCAGCCGTAGCCGCCGGCGATCGCGAACGCCGCGGGGGTGGAGCCCACGAAGTCGCGCACCATCCGCTCGCGCCCGGCGATGTCCGCCACGTCGACGCCGTCGTTGATCGGGTCCACGCCGGCGTTCACGATGATGAAGTCCGGCCGGGGGAGCGAGTCCGCGTACTCGATGGCCTCCGCGATCCGCTCCAGGTAGTCGCCCGCGCGGGCGGGGATCCTGCGGTGGGGCGCCTCGGCCGGGAAGCGGTCGTACGTGAACGACGTGCTCACGTCGACCTGCACGAAACCCGGGTTCCCGGAGAGGATGTCGTAGGTGCCGCCGCCGCAGTGCGCGTCGACATCGAGCACGAGCACGTTCTCCGCACCGCGGGCGAGGGCCGCGAGGACCGCGACCGCGATGCCGTTGATCGTGCAGAAGCCCATGCCGGACAGCCGCGATGCATGGTGGAGCCCCGACGAGGCGCTCCCTGCCGTGGTCGAACCGCTGATCGCGGTGTCCACCGCCGCGACCATGCCCGCCGAGTGCGCGATCGCCATCCGGTACACGTCGGGGCACCACGCGAGCCCGTTGCTCCGTGCCAGGTCGGCCGGGTTGCCCGTGCGCACTGCTTCCAGGTACTCGGGGCTGTGGGCGATGCGGGCGAGCTCCTCCGCCTCCGTTGCGAACTGCATCGGACTCGTGACGGTGACGCCGGGGATCGGGTCCGTCTGCAGCGACTCTGCGAGGTGTGCCGACTTGCGCGTCGTCTCCGAGTCGTTCCTGCCTGCGTTGTAGGTTGGGTGGTAGTAGATGTGCATGGTGTTGTCTCCTGACGTGTCGGTCTGCACGAGTGACTGACGGAAACATCGCGGTGCCGTTAACGGTCCGAACGAGGAGGGCCCGGTGCCGGGACAGAACAAGCCGAAGTTGACCCCGCAGCAGCGCGAGGAACTTGCCCGCCGGGTGACCGAGGCGGTGAAGGCCGTGGTCGGCCGCAGGGCTGCCCGTGGCGGCTTCGAGTTGCGCCACCGTGACGACATCATCCAGCTCGCGAGCATGAAGGCCCAGGAGATGGCGGAGAGGCGCCCGGATTCCAACCTGAGCGCGATCGCGGGCGTGGCGGTCAACCAGGCCGTGGTGGACCTCTGGAGGAGCAAGTTCAGGAGGGACGGCGAGCTCGACATCGCGCTCGTCGAGGAGAACGCGCGCCTCCCCCAGGGCCCCGATGACTTCGTCAACGTCCGTCTCGGCGAGAGCACGGAGGCGGCGGTGCTGAGGAAGGCGGACGAGGCGAGGCGCCGCAGGTTCGCGGTGTATCTCTCCGTGGCGGCGGCCGACGAGCGGGAGCTGCGCGACCGCATGCACACCTCCGCCCGTTTCCTCCGGGCAGAGGAGCGCACGCGGGCCATGTTGATGCTGCGCCTGCTGATGGCGGCCCAGCCCACCCCCGCCGACCGGACGCTCGTGCATGACGCCTTCTGCGGGGACGATCTCACCCTCGCCGAGCTCGGCAGGATGAACGGTGTCTCCAAGGTCGCGGTCCACAACCGCCTCAACCGCCACATCGACGAGCTCGGGTTCGTCGGGGCCCACTTCCGCAACATGGACACGCGGATCCTCGGGCACCTCTGCGCGGAGGTGGAGAACGACGCGTCGACCGTGCCGCTCGACCAACTGGTGAGGGCCGCCGCGAACTACGCGAGCATGCATTCCGTCCACTCGCCGGAGCACGCCGAGGTCGCCAGGGACATCGCGTCCCATCTCTCATGGATCGAGCGGAATCTCCCCGGTGGGCGACGCAACATCGACAAGATCTGCCGGAACATCGTGCGCGGAGCGGCCCAGTACGTGATCCTCCGCAACGACGCCCAGGACGACATGCTCCACGAGCGCGGCCTCTGGGACGACCGGAAGGTGGCCCGTGCGGCGCGCCTGTGCGTCCGGTCCGTCGTTCCCACCTCCACGTCCCCGGCAAAGGGTTAACGCCCCCGGCTTCCTTCCGTCAGTCCGGAGTGAGGGGCAATCCCGCCTCTCACGAAGGACCTGAAGGAGGCCCAATGACACTCACATCACCATCAATCCAGCGACCGGTCAGGCCGGACAACCCGCGCCGCTACTGGAGGTCGCTCTGCTGGGTCACGCCGCGCATCGCGATCTGCGGCGACCTGCCCACGGACCGCGACGAGGCGCGCGAGCAGCTGCGCGACTGGGAGGAGAACGGCATCACCCACGAGATCGACGTGCGGATCGAGGCGAACGACTCTGAGTTCGTCGCGGCGAACTCGGGCATCGAGTACGTCTGGCACGGGGTGGACGACGACGGCGGACGCCGCGACGACACGTGGTTCGACGAGGTGACCGGGATCATCACCGGCATCCTCGCGTCCGACCCGGAAGCAAAGGTCGTGGTCCACTGTCATCTCGGGGTCAACAGGGCCCCGTCGATCGTGTTCGCCACGCTCCTCGCCATGGGCTGGGACGACCTCGACGCACTGCGCCGCATCCGCGACGAGCGCCCGATCGCCGGCATCATCTACGCGCCCGATGCGGTCGCCTGGCACGGCCGGCGCAACGGCCACTCCGCGGAGGTCATCTCGCGCCGGAGGGCCTCCGTCAACGCGTGGTTCGACCGCAACCGGCTGGACCTCGGCTGGGTGATCCGCAACATCCACCGCCGGATGGCCTGACCGTCCGGATGCCCGTGGGTCCGCACCGTGCGGGCCCACGGGCACCAGGGTCGTTGTGTTCGGGCAGGGTCGGGGCTATGGTTGGGCTTGCTCGGGTCACCCGAGGTCTCCCCAGGTCCTGCTGGCGTCACACAAATGACACAGTGGCCGCCGGGTCGAGATTCAGTTGCCTCACCGGTCGGAAATCGTTGCGGCAAGCCCCCCAGACGCACCCCCACGCGGGTCGCAGGAAAGCAGGAACAATGGCTGCAGATGCCCTCGAGAAGTCCGCACTCGAATCCAAGGACAAAGAACAACTGGTCGCCATCGCAGAGGCCCTCGGCGTGAAGGCCGGGGCCCGTGCCACGAAGGCAGTGCTCGTGGAGAAGATCCTCGAGAAGACGGGCGCAGGCGCCGAGCAGGCCCCGCCAGCCCCGGCCGCCAAGGAGGAGCCGTCCGCCGGCGGGGACACCCCGCGCGAGGGCCGCTCCGGGGACCGCGGCCGCGGCGGCGACAGGCCGGCCCGCAACAACGACGAGCCGAAGGTCTATCTCGGTGCCGACGGTGAGCCGCTTGCCGAGTGGGAAGTGGAACTGGCCAGGCACGAGGGCCGCATCGACGACCTGAAGGTCGCAGGCGAGGGCGGACAGTCCCGTGACCGCGGCGACAGGAACGGCGACCGTGGCGAGCGGGGCAATGACCGCGGCGACAGGAACAGCGACCGCGGCCAGCGCCAGGGCGGCAACCAGAACGGCCAGCGCCAGGGCGGCAACCAGAACAGCCAGCGCCAGGGCAACAACCAGGGCGGCGGCAACCAGGGCGACTGGGACGGCGACAGCCGCAACGGCCGCCGTCGCCGCAGGCGCGGACGCGGCGGACGGGACGAGGGCCCGCAGGGCGAGGACCGCTTCGGCGACCAGGGTGACGACGAGCAGACGTACAGCACCGAGCCCGTGAAGGTGGAGGGTTACCTCGACCTGCGCGACGAGGGCTACGGCTTCCTGCGCATCGGCGGCTACCTGCCGACGCGCGAGGACGCGTACATCCCGGTGAAGCTCACGCGCCAGTACGGCCTCCGCAAGGGCGACCACGTGACGGGACTCTCGCGCCCCGCCGGCCGCTTTTTTAATGATACGGCGACCACCGAGATCCACACGGTCAACGGCAAGGACCCGGAGAAGGCGCGCCAGCGCCCGCGCTTCGAGGACCTCACGCCGCTGTTCCCTGACTCGAAGCTGCGCATGGAGAACCCCGCGGACCCCACGAACATGACGGCGCGCATCATCGACCTCATCTCGCCGATCGGCAAGGGCCAGCGCGGTCTCATCGTGTCGCCGCCGAAGGCGGGCAAGACCACGGTGATGAAGACGATCGCCCAGTCGATCGAGCAGAACAACCCCGAGGTGAAGCTCATCGTGCTGCTCATCGACGAGCGTCCCGAGGAAGTCACCGACATGAAGCGCACGGTCAAGGGCGAGGTCATCTCGTCCACCTTCGACCGGCCGAGCGACGAGCACACGCACATCGCCGAGATGACGATCGAGAAGGCGAAGCGCATGGTCGAGCTGGGCGAGGACGTCGTCATCATCCTCGACGGCATCACCAGGCTCTCCCGCGCGTACAACCTCGCCGCACCGGCCAGCGGACGCATCATGTCCGGCGGCATCGACGCAGGCGCGCTGTACCCGCCGAAGAAGTTCTTCGGTGCGGCCCGCAACGTGGAGGAGGGCGGTTCGCTGACCATCCTCGCCACTGCACTCGTGGAGACGAACAGCCGCATGGACGAGGCGATCTTCGAGGAGTTCAAGGGCACCGGCAACATGGAGCTGCGTCTCGACCGCAAGATCGCGGAGCGCCGCGTCTTCCCGGCGATCGACGTGGTCGGCTCCAGCACGCGCCACGACGAGCTCCTCTTCGACCGCAAGCAGTTCTCGCTCGCGGTGAAGCTGCGCCGCGTGCTCGGCGGCATGGCCCAGGACGGCAACCCCGCCCCGGGCCTCGAGATGCTGATGGACCGCCTGAAGACCTTCCGCACCAACGAGGAGTTCCTCGCCGAGGTGGCCAAGACCCCGGGCGTCTAGCCCGGGACCCGTCTCCGGCTGGGTTCCCGGCCCATTGGGGGGTCGGGGGACCGCCGATACACTCACAATCCGTTTCGAGGAGATGCCATGAAGACCGACACCCATCCCGAGTACTCAGATGTCAACGTGAAGTGCTCGTGCGGCAACGCGTTCACGACCCGCAGCACCAAGGGCGGCGCGCTCAACGTCGAGCTCTGCAACGAGTGCCATCCCTTCTACACCGGCAAGCAGAAGCTCGTCGACACCGGTGGCCGCGTGGAGCGCTTCAACAAGCGCTACGGCGCGCGCAAGACCGCCCCGAAGAAGGCCGAGTAGTTGTCGACCGACCCCGATCGTCGGTCACGTCTCCTCTCACTCAAGCTCCGCGCTCTCGTACGCTCCCACCTCCGTCTCGGGGAGGACCCCGCAGGGACTGCGCACGTCTTCGCTCCCGGTGCGGCGTTCGTCACCGATGACGCCGCGTGGTTCCTGATCGACGGTGACGGCTCCCGCTGCGTGGGGCCCGTCATTGCGTGGGCCGCGCGGCAGGGCATCGACCGCGGCATCAACATCATCGTCGAGGACGGCGCAGGGGTCGCCGCCCGTCGTGCCTCGTACTTCGACGGACCCGTCACGGTGTGGTCCGCGGACGACCGCGACATCACGCCCGCTGTTCCCGCGTCGCATCTTCCGCTCCTCGCCCCGAAGCCGGGACATCTCGACCTCGCGTCGATGATCGAGGAGGCTGGTTCCGAGGTGGTCGTGGAGCACGGCACGGTCGTGGGCGAGGTGCGCGGCCTCGAGATGTGCAGGGTGGTCGACGACGAGACCACCGGCGCGGCGAGGCTCGATGTGGGCATGGGGAGGCACGACCGCGAGGCGTTCGCTCTCGTGCACGGTCATCTCCCGGCACCTGACGCGCTGCGCCAGGTGATCTCGGCAGTCCTCCCGCACCGCGAGCCGGGGGCCGACCAGCACCCGCTGAACCAGTTCGGGGCGGAGCGCCTGCTGCGGTGGAACGCGATGCAGGACCCGGCGTCAGTCGGCTGCGTGTCGCTCCACGCCGCGGAGCCCCCGGTGGTCCGCACGAACCTGAAGGACGCGGTGCCGTGCGTCGCGCTCGGTGTCGACAGCAGCGGGGCATCGGTGGCAGTCACGTTCGCCCACGGCATCGACCTCGATGCGGTGCCGTTCGCACTCGACGCCGCCGACAGGCTCGGTGCCGCGCGTGCCGTGCTTGCCGTGCGCGCCCGCGACATCACCGAGTCCACCGGGGTGATCGCCGCCAGATCGTCGCGGCCGATCACCGTGACCGCGCTCTGAACACCGCCGCCCGGTGCTGCAGGGTGATCAGTTGGCCACGGCGTAGCCTTGACGACCGTGCAGGAACGTCTTGACTCCATCGAACGGGACTTCCTGGAACTGGAGGCGAGTCTCGGCACCCAGGAGGTGCTGGGGGACCAGGCCCGCCTGCGCGATGCCTCCCGCAGGTACAAGCAACTGACCCCGCTCGTGGCGTGCATCCGCGAGCTGCGCCAGGTCTCCGGTGATGCAGCGGCGGCGCGCGAGCTGATGGCCGAGACCTCGGGTGACGAGCGCGATTCGTTCCGGGCGGAGGCGCAGGCCGCCGAGCAGCGCATCGAGGAACTGGAGGAGCGGCTGAAGCTGCTGCTGCTGCCTCCCGACGAGAACGACGGCAAGAACGTCATCATGGAGATCCGCGGCGCCGAGGGCGGCGAGGAGGCGAACCTCTTCGCCCGTGACCTCATGGAGATGTACCTCGCGTTCGCGGCGCGCCGGGGCTGGGGCGTGGAGACCATCCAGGTCGACGACAGCGACATGGGCGGCATCAACCAGGCGACACTCCTGTTCAAGGGTGACGACGCATGGAGCAGGCTCAAGTTCGAGGGCGGCCCGCACCGCGTGCAGCGCGTGCCGGCAACCGAGAGCCAGGGCAGGGTGCACACGTCGTCCGCGACCGTCATGGTGATGCCGGAGGCAGAGGAGGTCGACGTCGAGATCAACGAGAACGACCTCGAGATCGACGTGTACCGTGCCTCGGGCGCCGGTGGCCAGCACGTGAACACCACCGACTCCGCGGTCCGCATCACCCACAAGCCCACGGGCGTTGTCGTCGCCATGCAGGACGAGCGCAGCCAGCTGCAGAACCGTGCGCGCGCGATGCAGGTGCTGAGGTCGCGCCTGCTGAAGCTGCACCAGGACGAGCAGGAGGCGCGCATGTCCGCGGAGCGCCGTTCGCAGATCGGCGGGGGCGGCCGCGGCGAGAAGATCCGCACCTACAACTACAAGGAGAACCGGATCACCGACCACCGCATCGGGTTCACGCTGTACCAGCTGCAGGCGGCGCTCGCCGGCGACCTCGACCCCGTCGTCGACGCACTGGCGGCCGACCTGCGCGCCAGGCAGCTCGCCGACGGGGGCTGACCCGTGGGCAGCGCGGGCAGCCGCGAGGAGGGGAACGTCACGTGGGCGGAGATGACCGCGCACGTGGCCGCCGAGCTCGGTGACCGGAACGAGGCGCGCTGGGTCTGCGAGACCGCGGGCGGCTTCGACGCGGCGGAACTGCGCGCCGCCGCCGGTGAGTGGGTGCCCGAGCGCGCCGGCAAGCAGATCGAGTCGATGCTGCGCCGTCGCCTGGCCGGCGAGCCGCTGCAGTACGTGCTCGGGCGGTGGGGCTTCCGCCGTCTCGACCTGATGGTGGACGCGCGCGTGCTCATCCCGCGGCCCGAGACCGAGCTCGTGGTCGACATCGTGACCGCGGCGGTGCGTGGCGCGGGCCCCGGCGCGACCGTGGTCGATCTCGGCACCGGATCGGGTGCGATCGGCCTGGCCGTGCTGGACGAACTGCCGCCGGGCCACGCGACGGTGTGGATGACGGATGCGTCTGCCGATGCGCTCGATGTTGCGCGTGCCAATGCGGCGGGAGCAGGGAGGGCCGCGATGGGGGCACGCTTCGCCCACGGCAACTGGTACGGGGCGCTCGACGGTTCGCTGCGCGGGGCAGTGGACGTCATCGTGAGCAACCCGCCGTACATTGCCGAGGGGGACCCGGACCTGGAGGAATCGGTGAGCGCGTGGGAGCCGTCGTCAGCACTCCTCGCCGGAAGCGACGGCCTCGACGACCTGCGCGTCATCGTGGCGGGCGCACCCGAATGGCTGCGCCCGGGCGGGTTGATCGTCGTGGAGATGGGGCACACCCAGACGGACGAGTTGATAGACCTCTATCAACTTGCCGGCATGGATGATGTCCGGGTTCACCGCGACCTCGCCGGCCGTGACCGCTTCGTGAGCGGACGGCGCGCCTAGCCGACGGTCCGGCGCAGGAACTCCAGCTGGTGCAGCAGGAGATTCTCCGCCACGACCTCCTGGGGGGTCATGTGCGTGACGCCGGAGAGCGGCAGCACCTCGTGCGGTTTTCCCGCCGCGAGCAGCGCCGACGACAGCTGCAGCGTGTGCGCCGCGACGACGTTGTCGTCGGCGAGACCGTGGACGATGAGCAGGGGGCGCTCCAGACGGTGCGCGTCCTCGATGAGCGACGTCGCCGCGTACGGTGCGTCGTCCACCGACGGGTTGCCGAGGTACCGCTCCGTGTAGTGCGTGTCGTACAGGCGCCAGTCGGTCACGGGTGCACCCGCGATCCCGGCACGGAACACGTCGGGTGCGCGCAGCACCGCGAGCGCGGCCAGGTACCCGCCGAAGCTCCACCCGCGGATGGCGATGCGCGAGACGTCCGCGCGCGGCTCGATCCCGCCCAGTGCACGGGCCACTTCCACCTGGTCCTCCAGCACCGGGCCGGCGAGGTCGAGGAGCACCTCGCGCTCCCATGCGGACCCGAGCCCCGGCGTGCCGCGGTTGTCGGCGACCACCACCACGAACCCCTGGTCCGCGAACCACTGTGACGTCGCGAACGCCGCGTTCGAGGACAGCACGCGCTGGGCATGGGGGCCGCCGTACGGGTCGAACAGCACGGGCAGCTTCGTGTCCAGACCGTCGCGCGGCGTGAGGACCGCGACCGGGACGGCACGCGTGCCGACCCTCATGATGCGCACGTTGGGGCGCACGAGCGGTTCCTCCGCGTGCGAGCGGATGCCCGTCTCGCGGTTGCCGGAATGCACGGCGAACATCGCCCGTGTCGCGCCCAGGGTTGCTGTGCGCGTGACGGTCACCGAGCCGCCGACGGAGGCGGACACCACACCGTCGACGGGAGTGAGGTTCTCGAGCCCCGAGCCGTCGGGGTTCACCGACCAGACGTTGTGCACCCAGGGCACGTCGATCTCGTTCGCCACGAACGTGACCCGGGTTCCCGTGCCGAGCACGGACCGGACCTGCAGGCCCGCCGGCGTGACCGGGGTGCCGTCCACCAGCACCCGCCGGGCGCCGTCGCGGTCGGCACAGGTGACGAGGTGGCCGTGGGTGTCGAGCACGGGAACGCCGGGCACGAGTTCGACCCATGCGTCGTCGACGTCGGTCCACAGGTGCTCTGTTCCGCCTGTCGCGGGGTCGATGCGGTGGATGTCCACCTGTCTCTGGTCCCTCGTCTGCACCTGCACGATGAGGCCCCCGCCGGTCCATGCGACGGAGTTGACGTACTCGAACCGGCCGGGGATGTCGACGGGGATCCGCTCTCCTGAGCGCACGTCAATGAGGAACAACGCGACGCCGGCGTTCGGCGTGCCTGCGGCCGGGTAACGGTGGCTCACGGGGTCGCTCGCGGGGTTCGCGGGGTCCGCGATCCACCACACGTGGACCGGGGAGTTGTCGACGCGGGCGGCGACGACCGTGCCGCCGTCCGGTGACCACCAGAACCCGCGCTGGCGGCCCATCTCCTCCGCCGCGATGAAGTCGGCACTGCCCCACGTGACGAGCGGCGACGGGTCCGATGCCAGCACCCTCTCCCCGCCGTCGACGCCGGACACGCACAATGACGTGCCGCGCACGTACGCGATCTGCGAGCCGTCGGGGGAGAGGCGCGCGTCGAACACGCCCGGGGCGATGCCGGGCATCGTGACCGTGCCGGCGAGAAGGTCCACCACCACCGGCTGGCCCCCGAGGACGGCGACGGCACGTGTGACGTCGGCATCGCATGAGTACGAGACCACGCCGCCGGCGCCCTCGCGTGCCCTCTCGCGCCTGCGCTTCTCCTCCTCGGTGAGCGCGGACAGGTCCGCACCGAGAGACCGGGGGTCGAGCACGAGACGCTCGGTGGCCGTCGGCACGTCGAGAACCCACAGCATGTTGACCGGGTCGCTGCCCGACACGGAGCGGGCGAAGACGACGCGCTCACCGTCGGGAGAGACGACGAAACTGCGCGGCTCCCCGAGCGTCAGCCGCTGGGTGCGCGCGTGCTGACGGGGGAACGTGTCGCTCATGCCGGGTGCAGGACGCCTTCTGCGTCGAGTTCCACGTCCGTCCCGACGAACTCGGCGGCGCACATTTCTCGCCCGAGCGCCGCGTCGGTCGAGTCGCCCCACGCCCTGCGGCCGTCGGCCAGCAGGCACGACGCGATGATCCGCTCCGGGCTGCCCTCGCGGCCGTGCATCACCGAGTAACCCTCGATGACCGCGCGGCCCGCCGCCTCGGCGGGGGAGGCGAGCCGGCGGCTGGGGAGCGCGTCGATCTGGTCCTGCGGGTAGTCGTAGGCGAACCCGCCCGCGGGGGGCTCCGTGGCGTACACGCCGAAGGCGTGCTTGGTGGTGTACCCGCCGTTCGCCCACACGAGTGCCTTCTCGCCTGGGTTCGCGCGCAGGTCGTTCATCACCGTCGCGATCGCGTGCATCACGTAGTTGTTCCAGGGCCCGCCACCGAACGGCAGCCCGCCCGTGCGCGTCAGCTGCCGGTCGATCGAGAGCCCGAGGGACTGTGCACCCAGCTGCACCGCCGACGGGAAGCACGAGTAGAGGTCGATGATGCCGATGTCGTCGATGCCGAGGCCGGCGAGCTCCAGCACCCTTCGCCCGGCCAGCTCGATGGCGGGCGTCTTCCAGAAGTGGTGGCGGTGCGAGATGAACGCGTGCTCGTGCGCGTCGCTGCCGGACTGCGGGAACACCCATCGGTCACGGGGTATGCCTAGTGCCCCTGCCTTCGCCGCGGAGCAGATGATGAGCGCGGCGGACATGTCGACGTCGTTGTTCGAGTTCATCATCTTCGGGTAGGGGAACCCGACCATGCGGTTCGCGGGGGAGACCGTGCGGATCTCCTCGGCGGTGTGGCCCTTGCGGTCCCATGCGTACGGGTTGTCCACGGCCACCGCGGCGAAGCGGGACCACAGCTCGCTGATGTGGCGCTGGTGGTCCTCGACGGACCGCCCCGCCTGCGCACGGAGCGCGGTCTCGAACAGCGGGTAGATCTGGATCGGCATCATGATCTCCCGGGCACGCTCCTCGGGCATGTTCATGAGCAGGTCCTCGGACACCGGCTCGGGGGCCTCGTCGGTGGTGCGCCAGTCCGGCGTGACCCCCGCCTTCGTCATTCGTGCCCTCGTGCGCGTCGTCTCGCCGCCGGTGAGGATGACGAGGTCGGCCTGCCCGGCCAGGATCTCGCGCGACGCGGCGTTCACGAGGGTCTGCGGCGTGTTGCCGCCCATCGCCGAGAGTCCCAGCTGGCGCGGGGAGAGCCCGAGGTCCTCGGCGACGAACTTCGCGGGGTTCCCGTAGCGCCATGACAGCAGGCTCACCACGCGGATTGCATCAGGCTGGGGCACGGAGGAAAGACCCGCATCAGTGGCCGCGCGCCGGACGGCCTCCACCATCATGGCCACGGGGTCGAGTGCGTCGTCGATTCCCTCGGCGCGCTGCACGAACTGGCCCGCGCCGACGAGGACCGGGGTGCGAGGGTCAATCGTCATACCGCAGACGCTAGGCGGTCACGGAGCACCGCCCACTACGCTGAAACCGTGTCGAGAATCGCCATCGGAGCAGACCACGCCGGGTACGACCTGAAGCAGCACCTGATCGCCGTGCTGTCGTCCGGGGGGCACGACGTGCAGGACCTCGGCACGCACTCCACCGAGAGCTGCGACTACCCGCCGATCTGCGCGGCGGTGGGCCGGGCCGTGCGCGACGGCAAGGCCGAGTTCGGCATCGTCCTCGGGGGGAGCGGACAGGGCGAGCAGCTCGCCGCCAACAAGGTGCGGGGCGTCCGCGCCGCACTCTGCAACTGCCTCTACACCGCGCGCATGGCGCGCGAGCACAACAACGCGAACGTCCTCAGCATGGGGGCACGCGTCGTCGGCACGGGTCTCGCCGAGGAGATCCTGCGGACCTTCCTTTCCACCCCCTTCGAGGGAGGCAGGCACGAGCGCCGCGTCGCCATGCTCGCCGACATCGAGAACGAGGAATCGAGCAAGTAAATGCCCTGGCCATCCGAGAACGACCATGACACCGAGGTGTTCGACCTCCTGGAGAAGGAGCGCGTCCGCCAGAACACGGGCCTCCAGCTGATCGCCAGCGAGAACTTCACGTCGCCCGACGTGATGCGCGCGACCGGCTCGGTGTTCACCAACAAGTACTCCGAGGGCTACCCGGGGAAGCGCTACTACGGCGGCAACTCCGTGGTCGACGACGTGGAGGCACTCGCGATCGAGCGCGTGAAGAAGCTCTTCGGCGCTGACCATGCGAACGTTCAGCCGCACTCCGGTGCCAGCGCCAACATGGCGGTGTACCTGGGCCTGCTGAAGCCCGGCGACACGATCCTCGGCCTCAGTCTCGACCACGGCGGCCACCTCACCCACGGCTCGCCGGTGAACGCGAGCGGCATCCTCTACAACTTCGTGAACTACGGGGTGAGCGGGGGCGACCAGCGCATCGACCTGGACGAGGTCCGCGCGATGGCACTGGAGCACCGCCCGAAGATGATCGTCGCCGGCACCACCAGCTACTCGCGCCGGCTGGAGCCGGAGCCGTTCCGCCGCATCGCCGACGAGGTCGGTGCGCTCCTCATGTTCGACATCGCCCACCTCGCCGGTCTCGTCGCCGGCGGCGCGCACCCCAACCCCGTGCCGTACGCGGACGTCGTCACCTTCACCACTCACAAGACTCTGCGCGGTCCGCGCGGCGGCTGCATCCTCTGCAGGTCGGAGCACGCGCAGGTCATCGACAAGGCGGTCTTCCCCGGCAGCCAGGGCGGCCCGCTGGAGCACGCCGTGGCGGCGAAGGCGGTCGCGTTCCGCGAGGCGCTCGACCCGTCGTTCCGCGAGTACGCCCACCAGATCGTCCGCAACGCCTCCGCGCTCGCCGCGGAACTGACCAAGCACGGTTTCCGCATCGTCAGCGGCGGCACGGACAATCACCTCATGGTCGTCGACCTGCGCACGTTCGATGCGGAGTGCACCGGCAAGGAGGCCCAGGCGGTGCTCGACGAGGCCGGCATCACCCTGAACAAGAACACCGTCCCGGATGACCCCCGCAGCCCGTTCGTCACGTCAGGGGTGCGCATCGGCACCCCGGCCGTCACCACGCAGGGGATGAAGGAGCCCGAGATGGCGGAGATCGCGTCGCTCATCGCCGAGGCACTGCGCAGCAGGGCGGACAAGGCGGCGGTCGCCGCGGTCAAGGCGAAGGTCGCGGCACTCTGCGGCCGCTTTCCCGTCTACCCGAACCCGTTCTGAGCAGTCCCCGGCGCGGTGGACGGCCGCACCGGGCCGGCGAACATAGGCTCGCACCGTGGGCGACCTGAACGGATACTTCATGGTGGGCGGATGCGCCGCCCTCGTCACGTTCCTCGCGACACCTGTCGTTCGTGCCCTGGCCAACCGTCTCGGGTGGGTGGCGATGCCGAGTGCCCGCAAGGTCCACACCAAGCCGACACCGGACGTCGGGGGCATCGCGATGTTCGCGGGGTTCCTGGTGGCGATGTTCATGGCCTGGCGGATGGACCGGTTCTCGGCGCTCTTCGACGGGAACTCCGAACCGCTGGGCATCGTGCTCGGTGCCGCGGTGATCATCTACATCGGCGTGCGCGACGACGTGAAGGAGGTGTCACCGCCGGCACGCATCCTCACCACGGTTCTCGCGGGGATGATCCTGGTGTGGTTCGGGGTCACGATGTTCTATTTCCGGGTGCCGTTCGCCGGCGTGCTCCAGCTGTCGAGTGACTGGATCCCGATCGTCACGGTGGTCTGGTTGCTCGGGATGACCCAGGCGATCAACCTGATCGACGGGCTCGACGGGCTCGCCGCCGGCATCGTGGCGATCGGCTCGACGAGCTTCTTCATCTACTCGCGGCACCTCAGCGACCTCAGGCTCCTGTCGGAACCGAATGCCGGCCCGCTCGTGGCCATCATCACGGTGGGGGTGTGCGTGGGCTTCCTGCCGTTCAACGCGAACAGGGCATCGATCTTCATGGGTGACGGAGGGGCCTACCTGCTCGGCTTCCTCGTGGCCGTGTCGACGAGCGTCGTGGGCGGCCGGGCGGACCCGGTGACGCAGGGCTTCAGCGGCCAGACCTACTTCTTCCTCGCCCCGCTCGCGATCCCCCTCATCATCCTCGGCGTCCCCATTTTCGACACGGTGTTCGCGATCCTCCGGCGGGTCTCCCGCCGGCAGAGTTTCTCCACGGCGGACAAGGGCCACCTCCACCACCGTCTCATCAACCTCGGGCACGGCCCGCGCCGGGCCGTCGCCATCCTCTGGCTGTGGACGGCACTCCTCTCCGGGTTCGTCCTCCTGCCGGTCTTCAACCCGGGGGCCAACAACGCCGCACCGTTCGTGATGATCGGGCTCGTGCTCTTCCTCTACACGGTCCTCCATCCCGACCTGCGCCGCCAGCCGGACGCCGGGGAGGCACCGGCAGGGGAGAGGGACGGGGTCCCGCACCGCTGACCCCGGGCGCACTGCTCCTTCCCGGTGGCGGATGGCACACGGTGCAGGGAGTCCGCTGATTGGTGGCCCCGGGCACGGGTCGCCTACATTGTTCCTCGTTTCACAATGTCGTGGAACACCAGAGACGACGGACTGCCAGCGTTGAAATTCCTCCCCAAGCCCAAGCCGGTCACCGCGATCGACTCGAGCATCTCGAACGGCGCCGAACTGGCCGGCGTCGTCCTCGTGTTCTTCCTCATCGGGCTGGGACTCGACGTGTGGCTGGGCACGACACCGTTGTTCATGGTCGCACTGACCGTGTTCGGCACCGTGGGCCAGTTCGTCAAGATGTACTTCACGTACTCGGCCAGGATGCGCACGCTCGAGCAGGCACGCGCCGAAGCGGTGCGGAGCGCCGGCCGGTGAACGTGCAGCAGAGTCCGCTTGCCGCCGCGGCGGCCGGGCAGGCACCGGAGGTGGGCATCTCGCGCGACATCGTGAAGCGCGGCCTGTGGGCGGCCCCCGCCTTCCTCGTTGTGTCAGGTGTCATATGGGGCATGGACGGTGCCCTGTCGTCCGCGTTCGCACTGGCCCTCGTCCTCCTCAACTTCACGGTGGCAGCCGCCCTCATCGCGGTCACGGCGCCCATTTCGCTCGCCCTGATGATGGGCGTGAGCATGTTCGGGTACCTGATCCGTCTGGGCCTGATCTGCCTCGCCGTCTACCTCGTGCGTGACGCCTCGTGGGTGTCACTCGGTTCGCTGGGTGCAACTATCATCGTGTCGCACCTCGGTCTCCTCTTCTGGGAAATGAAGTTCATCGCCGCTTCGCTCGCATTTCCCGGATTGCGCCCGAATAGGCAAGAATGTCCCCCGACCAGCGCGGCTGAGAAACACTGATAGGACCACATCGTGATTGCTCTTGAGTTTCCGGAAATCAACTCGATTCTCCGATGGAAGGACATCTTCCCCGGCTTCAACAAGATCGCGCTCATCGCGGTCCTCGCGACACTCATCAGTGCGGTCATCTTCCTCCTCGCGGTCCGCAAGGACCACAGCACCGCACCGAAGGGCGTGCGCAACTTCGCGGAGACGATCGTCGAGTTCATCGAGAACGGTGTCGTCATGCAGACCATGGGCAAGGACGGACTCGGCTGGACGCCGTTCCTCCTGACCATGTTCCTCTTCATCTACCTCTGCAACGTCCCGGGCATCATCCCGTTCTTCCAGATGCCCGCGACGGCGCGGATGGCGGTGCCGATGTTCCTCGCACTGATGGTGTGGGTCATCTACAACGCCGTCGGCATCAAGCACCAGGGTCTCGGCGGCTACTTCAAGAGCACGCTCTTCCCGCCCGGGGTGCCGAAGGCCCTCTACATCCTCGTGACGCCGATCGAGTTCATCTCGGCGATCATCGTCCGCCCGTTCTCCCTGGCCGTGCGACTTTTCGCCAACATGATGGCGGGCCACATCCTGCTCGTCACGTTCGCCCTCCTCTCGGAGGCGCTGTTCCAGGCGAAGGACAAGGTGCTGATCCCTGTCGGCATCCTGCCCTTCTTCATGCTCGTCTTCCTCACCTCGTTCGAGGTGCTGGTCGCGTTCCTGCAGGCATACATCTTCGCGATGCTGACCGCCGTGTACATCGGCGGCGCGGCGCACCCCGAGCACTGAGCCCGGGCAACACAGGTCTCCCAACCACTCACTCATAGGAGAAGACACAATGGAAGCAATTGCACACCTCATCGCAGCAGCAGAAGACGCTGCCGCAGCTGCAGACCTCAAGAATGCGAACGCGGCCATGTCGGCCGGTTACGCATACGGTCTCGCCGCGATCGGGCCGGGCATCGGCATCGGCTACCTCGTCGGCAAGTCCGTCGAGGCGATGGCCCGCCAGCCCGAGGCTGCCGGCATGGTCCGCACCACCATGTTCCTCGGCATCGCGTTCACCGAGGCGCTCGCGCTCATCGGCTTCGTGGTGTTCATCCTCCTCAAGTTCGCCTGATCCGCGACTGAGTCCACGTCCACCAACGACCTCCGTCTGCACGGAGTCCAGGAGCTGAGATGCTGACTGCGATAGTCACCCAATCGAACGGACGCATCGTCAACGTGCGGCTGGCCGCCACCGAATCGACCGACACCACGGTGCCGGCCGAGGAGGCGACCACCCTCGCCATCACGACGTTCGCCGGAGTCGAGGCCGCCACCGAGACGAAGACCGCGCCGAACCCGATCGCGCCCGAGACCAAGGAACTTGCATGGGCTGCGGGGTCGTTCATCGTGCTGTTCGTGCTGATGCGGTTCTTCCTCTTCCCCAAACTCAAGAAGGGCATGGAGGCGCGCTACGCCGGCATCCGCGGGGACATCGAGGGTGCCGACAAGGCAAAGGCCGATGCCCGCGGGGAAGTCGCCGAGTACGAGAGGGCCCTCGAGGCTGTCCGTGCCGAGGCGGCCGCCCGCGTGGACAAGGCCCGCCAGACGGTCGATGCGGAGCGCCAGGCCAAGTTGGCCGAGGTGAACTCCCGCATCGCCGCCAAGCGTGCCGAGGCGGAGGCGGCGAACGCCGCCGCCCGTGCGGCAGTCCGCGACCAGGTCGCAGCCGCCGTGTCCCAGGTGGCCACCCGTGCCGCCGAGCTCGCGACCGGCCGTGCGCCTGACGCGGCAACAGTGCAGTCGGCGGTCACCGCCGCTATGGAAAGCGCAGGATCACGATGAACCGCACGTTCGCGCTGCTCGCCGAGGCCGGCAGCTACGAGACGCACCACTGGCTGCTCCCCGAGACCGCCGAGATCATCTACGGCGGAATCGCTTCGCTGCTCGTCTTCGGTGCCCTGTACAAGTTCGCGCTGCCGATGTTCAAGACGTCGCTCACCGCGCGCACCGAGCGCATCCAGAAGGAGCTCGACGATGCCAAGGCACTCCGCGAGTCCGCCGAGAACGAGGCGTCCCGCATCCGCACCGCGCTCGGCGACATCCAGGCCGAGCGTGCCAGGCTGCTGGCCGAGGCTGATGCCCAGGCCGCGACCGTCCTGAGCGACGGCCGGGCGCGCATCACCGCCGAGGCCGCCGACCTGGAGGCAAAGGCCGAGGCCGACATCGCCGCGGCCGCGGGCCGCCTGAACGACGAGATCAAGAGTGAGATCGCACGGCTCTCGTCCGTTGCCGTCGACCGCGTCGTGAGGGCCGCCCTGAATGACTCCGCCCAGCAGGACCTCATCGAGGGGTTCATCAGCAACGTGGGGGCAGCACGATGAGCGACAACCGCACCGCCGCATACGCCAAGGCACTCGCCGACATCGCAGAGGCAGAGGGAGTCCTCTCCCGGGTCGATGCGGAGTTCGGCGCCGTCGCCGCGGCGCTCGAGTCGAACGACAGCCTCCGGTCCACCCTGGGCGACCAGGCCATCCCGGTGGAGCGCCGCCAGGGAATCGTGGAGCAGCTGCTCGGCGGCAAGGGTGCCCACCCGCTGACCGCCCAGCTCCTCGGCATGGTGATCGGGGCAGGCCGCGGCCGGGACATCCCCGCCATCGCCGCGTCGATCGGCAACCGCTCCGCGTCCTCGCAGGGCCGCGCTGTCGCCGAGATACGCACCGCCGTGGCCCTCTCCGAGGACCAGCAGCGCCGTCTCGGCGACGAACTGGCCAAGGCCGTCGGCACACCAGTCAACGTGAAGGTCATCGTCGACCCGTCAGTCGTGGGCGGCATCGTCGCCACGGTCGGCGACAAGGTCATCGACGGCTCAGTCCGCACCAAGCTCGACCGGGTGAAGGCCCGGTTGTCGTAGTCCGCAAGCGAAGAAGGAAAAGAAATGGCAGACATCACAATCTCCGCCAGTGACATCGCAAGCGCGATCACCAAGGGTCTCGAGGGCTTCTCGCCGTCGCTCGAGCAGCAGACCGTCGGCCACGTGGCCGAGGTCGGCGACGGTATCGCCCGCGTGTCCGGCCTGCCGAAGTGCGCGGTCAACGAGCTGCTGCAGTTCGAGGACGGCACCATCGGCCTCGCACTGAACCTCGACGAGGACTCGATCGGTGCGGTGGTCCTCGGTGACGCCGACGCGATCGAGGAGGGCCAGACCGTGCGCGCCACGGGCCGCATCCTCTCGGTCCCCGTCGGTGACGCGATGCTCGGCCGCGTGGTCAACGCGCTCGGCACGCCGATCGACGGCAAGGGTGACATCGTCGGTGCCATCGACCGCCGCGTCGAGGTGCAGGCCCCCGGCATCATGGGCCGCAAGCCCGTGCACGAGCCGCTGCAGACGGGCATCAAGTCGATCGACGCGATGACCCCGATCGGCCGCGGCCAGCGAGAGCTCATCATCGGTGACCGCAAGACGGGCAAGACCACCATCGCCGTCGACACGATCATCAACCAGAAGGGTCTCGGCGTGAAGTGCATCTACGTCGCGATCGGCCAGAAGGGCTCCACCGTCGCGCAGACCGTGGAGACGCTGCGCCAGTACGGTGCGCTCGAGTACACGGTCGTCGTCGCGGCGCCCGCCTCGGACCCCGCGCCCTTCAAGTACCTCGCCCCGTACGCCGGCTGCGCCATCGGCCAGCACTGGATGGAGAACGGCGAGCACGCGCTCATCGTGTACGACGACCTGTCGAAGCAGGCCGAGGCCTACCGACAGATGTCGCTCCTGCTCCGCCGACCCCCGGGCCGCGAGGCCTACCCGGGCGACGTGTTCTACCTGCACTCGCGCCTCCTCGAGCGCGCCGCCAAGCTCAGCGACGAGCGCGGCGCCGGCTCGATGACCGCCCTGCCCGTCATCGAGACGAAGGCCGGCGACGTGTCGGCGTACATCCCCACGAACGTGATCTCGATCACCGACGGCCAGGTGTACCTGCAGGACAACCTCTTCAAGTCGGGCGTGCGCCCGGCCGTCGACGTGGGCATCTCGGTGTCCCGCGTGGGCGGCGCCGCGCAGACCAAGGCCATGAAGTCCGTCTCGGGCACCCTGAAGCTCGACCTCGCGCAGTTCCGCGAGCTCGAGGCGTTCGCCACCTTCGGTTCCGAGCTCGACGCCGTGTCGAAGGCACAGCTGGAGCGCGGCTACCGCCTGGTGGAGCTGCTGAAGCAGGGCCTCAACAGCCCGATGCCGGTGGAGGAGCAGGTCGTCTCGATCTTCGCGGGCACCAAGGGCTACCTGGACGACATCCCGGTCGCCGACGTGCGCCGCTTCGAGAACGAGCTGCTCGACTACGTGCGGTCGCGCCACGGCGCGATGCTCGCCGAGCTGCGCACCAACCCGAAGGCTGACGTCCCGGCGGACCTCGCCCAGGTCGTGACAACCTTCAAGGCCCAGTTCAAGACCAGCGGAAGCCAGGCGGCCAAGGCCGACCCGACCGCGACCGATGCCGACGCCCTCGGCGAGGCCGCGAGCGCGAAGACCCTCGCGACGGAGTGATCTGAGTGGCCGGCGGACAAGAACGAATCCTGCGCGGGCGCATCCGCTCGGTGCAGGCAACCAAGAAGATCACGCGTGCGATGGAGCTCATCGCGGCGTCGCGCATCGTGAAGGCACAGCAGCGAGTGATCGCCGCCGTGCCGTACTCGGAGCGCATCACCGAGGTTGTCCGTGACTTGTCCGCAGCGGGTGCCGGAAGCAGCGACCCGCTGCTCGCCGGCCGTGCCGAGGTGAAGAACGTGTGCTACGTGGTCCTCTCGGCCGACCGCGGACTCTGCGGCGGCTACAACGCCGGCGTCCTCCGTGCCACGGAGGGCGAGATCAAGGCCGATGCGCTGCAGGGGCGCGGCCACACGATCGTGGCGGTCGGCCGCAAGGCGGAGGGCTACTTCCGCTTCCGCGGCTACAACATCGCCCGCTCGTTCACCGGCTTCACGGAGAGCCCCACCTACGACGTCGCCAAGGAGATCGGCCAGTACGTCACCGAGCTGTACGTCTCGGGGCAGGCCGACAGGGTCGAACTGGTCTACACGCGGTTCATCTCGGCCGGCTCCCAGGAGGTCGTGCAGCGCCCGCTGGTGCCGCTCGACAGCCAGCTGACCGAGGGCGGCGATGCCAAGAACGAGGCGGGGCACGACTACGAGTTCGAGCCCTCGCCGGAGCTGATCCTCAGCACGCTGCTCCCGCGCTACGTGGAGGCCCGCGTGTACGCGGCTCTCCTGAACGGCGCGGCGTCGGAGCACGCATTCCGCCAGCGGGCGATGAAGTCCGCCACGGACAACGCCGAGGAACTCATCAAGAACCTGTCGCGCATCATGAACCGTGCGCGACAGGACGCAATCACGACCGAGATCATGGAGATCGTCGGCGGCGCCGAGGCGCTGTCGTCGGGCGAGTAACAGGAGACATCAGGATGACCATGACAGAGAACCAGCAAGAAGGCCGCGTCGTCGCGATCGCCGGACCGGTTATCGACGTCGAGTTCCCGCGGGGCGCCCTCCCCGAGCTGAACTCGGCAGTCGAGTTCACCGTGATGGTGGACGGCAAGCCGAACAGGATCCTCGCCGAGGTCGCCCAGCAGCTGGGTGACAGCCGTGTGCGCGCGGTCTGCCTGAAGCCGACCGACGGTCTCCAGCGCGGCACCGCGGTCCGCAACACGGGCCACGGAATCCAGGTGCCCGTCGGCAACAAGACCCTCGGTCACGTGTGGAACGTGTGGGGCGAGGTGCTGGACGGCAACGAGGCCGACTTCGCCGACATCGAGCGGTGGGACATCCACCGTCCCGCACCGGCGTTCGACACGCTCGAGCCGTCGAAGCGCATGTTCGAGACCGGCATCAAGGTCATCGACCTGCTCACTCCGTACCTCGCGGGCGGCAAGATCGGCCTGTTCGGCGGCGCCGGCGTGGGCAAGACGGTTCTCATCACCGAGATGATCAACCGCGTGGCCTCCAAGCACGGCGGCGTGTCCGTGTTCGCCGGCGTGGGCGAGCGCACCCGTGAGGGCACCGACCTCCGTCTGGAGATGGAGGAGTCCGGCGTGTTCGAGAAGGCCGCGCTCGTGTTCGGCCAGATGGACGAGCCGCCGGGCGTGCGCCTGCGCGTCGCCCTCTCGGCGCTCACCATGGCCGAGTACTTCCGCGACGTCCAGAACCAGGACGTGCTGCTGTTCGTGGACAACATCTTCCGCTTCGTGCAGGCGGGCTCCGAGGTGTCGACCCTCCTCGGCCGCATGCCGTCGGCGGTGGGTTACCAGCCAACGCTCGCCGACGAGATGGGCCAGCTGCAGGAGCGCATCACCTCCACCCGCGGCCGCTCGATCACCTCGCTGCAGGCCGTGTACGTGCCCGCGGACGACTACACCGACCCGGCCCCCTTCACCACGTTCACCTTCCTCGACGCGACCACGGAGCTCTCCCGCCAGATCGCCTCGCTCGGCATCTACCCGGCGGTGGACCCGCTGGCGTCGACCTCCACGATCCTCACCCCCGAGACCGTGGGCGACCGCCACTACGCAGTGGCCCGCCGCGTGCAGGAAGTCCTCCAGCGCTACAAGGAGCTGCAGGACATCATCGCGATCCTCGGCCTGGACGAGCTCTCCGAGGAGGACCGTCTCACCGTGGCCCGCGCACGCAAGGTGCAGCGCTTCCTCAGCCAGCCGTTCTACGTGGCCGAGGTGTTCACCGGCGTCCAGGGCGAGTACGTCCCTGTCGCCGAGACGGTGGAGTCCTTCGAGGCACTCATCAACGGCGAACTGGACGACGTGCCGGAGCAGGCGTTCCTGAACGTCGGCGGCGTCGAGCAGGTGCTGGCCAAGGCGAAGGCACTCCAGGAGAACGCGTAATGGCGGAAGCCACCGGTGTCCTGCGCGTCGACGTCGTGTCGCCTGAGCGCGTCCTCTTCACGGGGGAGGCCAAGCAGGTCATCACGCGCACGATCGACGGTGGCGAGGTGGCGTTCCTCCCGGGGCACGCCGCCTTCCTCGGTGCGCTCGTGGAGAACCACACGCGCATCTATCTCGCTGACGGGTCGATCAAGAACCTGGCGGTTCACCTCGGTTTCGTCGAGGTGGGCACGGACCACGTGACGATCCTCTCCGACGCAGCCGAGCTCGAGGAGGACATCGACGTCGCCCGGGCCCGCGCCGCCAAGGAGCGGGCCGAGGAGCAGCTGCGCAAGGAGCACACGGCAGAGGTCGAGTCAGACCTGCGCCGCGCACACGCACGCCTGTCCGCCGCCGGCGGCCTCGGCGCTGCCGGTCACTGACGCCGGCCCGCGCGCTCCGCGCGGGTGTGGTCAGTTGTAGTCGATCGCGGAGAAGTTGCTGATCTTGTCCAGCCTGTGCTGGGCATCGATCAGGCGGACCGTGCCGCTGCGTGACCTCATGACCAGGCTCTGCGTGTGGACGATGCCCGGCGTGAACCGGACCCCGGTCAGCAGCTCGCCGTCGGTGACGCCGGTCGCGGCGAAGAAGCAGTTGTCGCCCTTCACCAGCTCGTCGGTGGTGAGGATGTGGTTGAGGTCGTACCCGGCGGCCGACGCGGCGTTGCGCTCCTCGTCGGTGCGGGGCCACAGGCGCCCCTGGATCTCGCCGCCCATGCACTTCAGTGCGGCCGCGGCAACGACACCTTCCGGCGTCCCTCCGATGCCGAACATGATGTCCACACCGGCCTTCGGCCAGCAGGTGGCGATGGCCGCGAAGATGTCGCCGTCCGAGATCAGCTTGATGCGTGCACCGGAGGACCGGACCTCCTCGATGAGGTCGGCGTGCCGGGGACGGTCCAGGATCATCACGGTGAGGTCGCGGACGCTCTCGCCCTTGGCCTTGGCCACCCACTTCAGGTTCTGCACAGGGGTCGCGGTGATGTCGATGGCGCCCACGGCATCCGGGCCCACGGCGATCTTCTCCATGTAGAAGCACGGGCCGGGGTCGAACATGGTGCCGCGCTCGGACACCGCGATGACCGAGATGGCGTTGCCGCGGCCGGAGGCGGTGAGGGAGGTGCCGTCGATGGGGTCCACCGCCACGTCCGTCTCGGGCTTGCTGCCGTCGCCCACGATCTCGCCGTTGAAGAGCATCGGCGCGTCGTCCTTCTCGCCCTCGCCGATCACCACGACGCCGGACATCGGCACGGTGGAGAGGACCGTGCGCATCGCGTCGACCGCGGCGCCGTCGGCCCCGATCTTGTCCCCGCGCCCGACCCACCTGGAGCCGGCCATCGCGGCTGATTCGGTCACGCGGACGAGTTCGAGTGCGAGGTTCCTGTCGGGGCGTTGCGTCGGCATGAGCCCACCGTAGTTCCCTCACTAGCCTTCGCCCGTGGCTCCGGTACCCGTCAACCTGTGCATCGGCGCGGGTCCGTCCGTGTCCGACCCGTTGCTGCTGCCCGGGGGGAGTTTCGTCTCGGCCCTGGTGACCCACGCCACGGAGACCGGCCGGCGGACCGAACTGCGCATCTGGGGGATCGACGACGGGTCCGAGGCCACGCTCGATTTCGAGGCTGGGCTCGCACCCGGCCGCGGGCTGTCCGGCGGGATGCACACGTGGCGGGCCGACGGTCGCGAGGCGCTCGCGTGCACGGCGGACGGGCGGATAGTGAGGATGTCGCTCGACGAGCCCGGACAGCCCGTCTCGCACGCATTCGAGCTGCCGTACGGCCCCGTCTGGTCTGGGCCGCGCTACTCGCGTGACGGCAGGCGGGCAGCCGTGATCGGGGACATGCGCACCTTGGTCATCTACGACATCGCCGCAGCCGAGTGGGTCGTGTCGCACGAGGCTGATGACGGGTTCCTCGTGGACGCGGCGTGGCACGGCGGCCGCGCGACGTGCCACTCGTGGGACCGCCCGGAGATGGCGTGGACGTCAAGCCGGATCCTCGGGCTGGAATCCGTTCCCGGGACCGCGGTCCAGCAGCCGCGGAACTCGGCGCGGTTCGACGCGTTCGGCTGGGTGAGCGACGAGAACGGAACCGCGAACGTGGTGATCGATGCGGACGGCATCGTGGGGGAGCGCACGGTCATCGACGACGAGTGCGAGCACGGCGGCCCGACGTGGGGTCCCGGACAGCGGACGTGGTGCTTCAGCCCCGACGCCACGAAGGTCGCGTACGCGCGCAACGAGTCCGGGTTCGGGTCGCTCTGGGTGTACGACAGGCTGAGCGGCGAGCGCACGCAGGTCGCGAGAGCGGTGCACGGATGCCTCTCGTGGGAGGGCGACCGGATCTGTGCGCTGCGGACGGGCGCGCGCACGCCGGACCAGGTGGTGGTGTACGACGTGGCGGACCTCTCGTCCCCCTCGCGCGTGTTCGCCCGCCACTTCGCCGATGCATCGTGGGCGTCCGAGCACGACCAGCACCTGGTGGAGCCCGTGACCGGCACTGCCGGAGGCGTGCCGTACCGCCTCTACGAACCCGCGGTGCCCGCGGAGGGTCTCATCGTGTGGGTGCACGGCGGCCCCACTGACCAGTGGCAGGTGACATGGCGTCCGCGCTTCAGCTACTGGCTCTCCAGGGGTTGGTCCATCGCCGTCCCGGACCCACGCGGAAGCACGGGGCACGGACGGGCGTTCATGCTGGAGCTCGAGGGCTCGTGGGGCGCGGCGGATGCCGACGACACGGCCGCAGTTGCGCGGGATGTGCAGCAGCGCACGGGCATCGACCACACGCGGACGGTCCTGATGGGCGGGAGTGCGGGCGGGCTAGCCGTGCTGTCCGCGGCGAACAGGCACGACGCGATCGCGGCGTGCGTGGTGGCGGCATACCCGGTGGTCGACCTCGCGTTGCTCCTCGAGTCGGACGACCCCTTCGAGGGCCACTACAACCGCATCCTCGTCGGTGACGTGACGCTGTCGCCGAACATGGACGTGAGGCACCTGCGCGACGTCCCCGTCCTGCTTTTCCACGGAAGCAACGACATGCTTGTGGTGCCGGAGCACTCGTTCCGTCTGCGTGACTCGGTGACGGCCGCAGGTGGGACCGTTCGCGTCGAGATCATGGAGGGGGAGGGCCACGGCTTCAGGGACCCACACAACCTGCGCCGCGAACTCGAGATGACGGAGGGATTCCTCCGCGGGGTCACCCGCATCCGGTGACGGACGGTCCGGTCCGCGTGACTGCAGGCACGGACGGGCCGTCACCGACCCTGCACACGGTGTGTGCCCCCGGCACCTCTCTTTGTAGGGTCAGGTCATGCTGTTGGCCGAGCTCGAGATCTGGCACTCACGTCCGATCGCGCCGACGCGGCGCATCTCGCTCGGCCGGCTCGTGCTTCCCGTCGATCCCGTTCCCGGTTTCGGCGGCGTGCTGCTGGGCGCGGTGCTCGCCACGCACGCGCCGGACGTGGACGACGACCTCATGGTCGACATCCAACGGCTGATCTCGGAGGTCGAGCGCGGCGACCGGGTGCCGCAGCCCCGTCTCCGCCACCGTTTCCAGGTTGACCGCCACGGGCTCTCGCACAGCACGCACCGCATGGTGCGTGACGGCGACGAGGTGCGGTTCGAGCTCGCGTCGAACGGGACGCCGCTGCAGCAGGTGCTCGGGGCGATCTACGCGATCGAGCGTCTCGACATGCAGATCCGGCGCCAGATGGCCCCGTTGCTGCGCCGCGCCTTGACGTGGCGCGGGCCGATCGGTCCTGCCTTCATCACCTACATGGCGGGCACCCGCACCAGCGACGTCAGCGCGCTCGCCGACCCGAGGGCGTGGGCACTCGACGTGCTCGGCTTCCCGGGCGGGACGGTGAAGGTGTCCAAGCGCGAGGTGATGGTGCGCTACCGCGAGAGCCTCCGCCTGGCCCATCCCGACCACGGCGGTGACGCCACGAAGGCGAGCAAGGCGATCATCGACATCACCGAGGCACGCCGCGTGCTGCTCGACTCCATCTGATGGCGCCGCGCCGGCCCGCGGGCGTGGTGCTGTTCCCCGGGTCGGGGTCGTCGGCCGGTCACCCTTCGCTCGTCGCGCTCGCCGGGGCGTTCGCACCGTTGCCGGTGGCGCGGGTCGACTTCCCGTACCGCCGCGCCGGCCGGTCGTTCCCGGACAGGGCGCCGGTGCTGCTGCAGTGCGTGCGCGACGAGGTTCGTGCGTTTGCCAGGTCGCTCGGCGTCCCCACCTCGCGGATCATCATCGGCGGCCGCAGCATGGGCGGACGCATGTGCTCGATGGCCGTCGCGGACGCCGAGGACCCCCTGCGCGTCGCCGGGCTCGTGCTCGTGTCGTACCCGCTTCACCCGCCGGGCAAGCCGGGGTCGCCGCGCACGGAGCATCTCCCGGGCGTGGACGTGCGGACGCTGTGCATCAGCGGCACACGTGACACCTTCGGCACGCCGGCGGAGCTGCGCCGGGCGTTCCGCCGAGCGCCCGGCGAGGTCACGTGGCACTTCGTGGAGGGAAAGGGGCACGACCTGAAGAATGCAGATGACGAGGTGGCCGCGGCCGTCAGGTCGTGGGCGGTGCCGGGGCGTCCTCGGGGTTGAGTTCCTCCAGCGTGCGGTGGGCCGTCTCCGGGTAGCGCCACCACACGATGACCGATGCGAGGAGCGGGAAGACCGCGAGCAGCACCATCACGTCGCCGTAACTGGCGCCCGCATCGACGGCACGGCCCGCGCCGATCAGGCCGATGCTCCCCCCGACGAGCGACGAGGTCATGATGAGCCCGCCCGCCAGCCCGCGCTGGTGCGTGGGGAAAAGCTCGCCCCGATAGACGGCCATCGCGGGATACGCGAAACCCAGGAAGAGTGCGCCGAGGACCGCCACGGTCCACATCGCCGGGCCGCTCAGCGCGAAAGAGAGGGCGAGCAGGACCGACCCGACGGGAACCATGACAGCACCTATGCGCCGGCGTCCCCGGGCGTCCGCGACCCGTCCGCCGACGATGAGCCCGAGCGCGGCAGGCGATGACGTCGCCATCGTGAAGACGGCGACCATCGCCGCGGAGAAGTCTCGGGTCTCCTTGAGGTACCGGTTCTGGAAGATGGACATCGTGGCGACGAAGATGTTCGTGAGGAACACGACCGCGCAGATCCTCCCGAGGTTGCGCGTCAGCCCGCCCACGGCCGCCCGCCTCAGGTGGCCCACGAAGTCCTGCCTGTGCGCCACGAACCGCGCCGACTCGGGGAGGCCGCGCGTGATGAGCCAGGCGAACGGGAGCCACACGAGCGAGAGGAGATAGATCCACCGCCACGACGTCTCCGACACGTCGGCCAGGGGGAGCGATGCCACCGCGACACCCGCACCGAACCCGCTCACCACGGCGAGCATCGCGGTGGCCCACGCGCGGGAGTCGTGCGGCATCTCCTCCACGATGATGATCGCGAGGAGGATGTCGAGGGTCAGCGAGAGCGGCCGGCCGACCGTCTGCGTGGCGACGAGCGCGGGGAATGAGGGCGCGAACGCACCGAGAGCGCAGACGAGCGGGGCCGCCCACGCAGTGGCCACGATCATGGGGCGCCGCCCGTGCGAGTCGGCCAGTGCGACGATCGGGAGCGAGATGATGATCCCCCACCGCACGACGGCAGAGCCGAGCCCCTGTGCCGAGTTCGAGATCCCGAACTCATCGGCGGCGTAGGCGACTGTCTGCGTGAAGAGCGTGTTCGTGAAGGCGACGAGCATCGAGCCGAGAGCGACGAGACCGAGCACGCGGCGGTGGCGGGGCCCGAGGTCCGGGGGCATCGACAACCAACGGGGCACGCGCGGACGCGGATAACTGCCCTGCATGGTCACGGCGGGAGCATACTTAGGGGCATGTCAATTGGGTCCCCGGCGGGTGACGACGTCATCGTCACCTCGACGAGCGGTCCGCTCGAGGGCGAGGTGACGGTCCCCGGGGCGAAGAACTCCGTGCTCAAGCTCATGGCCGCTGCGCTCCTCGCGGACGGGCGTCACCTGCTGACGAACGTCCCCGTGATCGACGACGTGAGCATCATGACGGACCTCCTCGGCGCCGTCGGGCTGGGCATCAATGCCGTCCCCGCACCGGCCGGGGAGACCGGACAGCACCTCGAGATCGTGAACACCGGCGCGATCACACCGGTCGCGCCGTTCGAGGTCGCTGACAGGATCCGCGCGTCCGTGAATCTCGTCGGCCCGCTCCTCGCCAGGTTCGGGCACGTCGACATAGCCCTGCCCGGCGGTGACGACTTCGGCGGGCGGCCGATCGACATGCACCTGCGGGGCCTCGAGAAGATGGGTGCCGAGTTCCAGGTCACCCCGGAGGGCCTGTTCGGCCGGTGCGGGAGGCTGCAGGGGGCCGCGATCGAGTTCGAGTTCCCGAGTGTCGGCGCCACGGAGAACATCGTGACGGCAGCGGTGTTGGCGGAGGGGGTCACGGTGATCGACAACGCCGCCCGCGAGCCCGAGATCGTCGATCTCTGCGACATGCTGCGCCGGATGGGGGCCCGCATCGACGGAGCGGGCACGAACACCATCACGGTGACCGGCGTGGAGCAGCAGGCGCTGCATCCCGCGACCCACGAGGTCGTGACGGACCGGGTCCAGGCGGCCACGTACATGGCGGCTGTCGCGATGTGCAGGGGCGACGTGCTGGTGCGCCGGGCGAACCTCGACCACATGGTCATGCTCGTGGAGAGGTTCTCGGAGATGGGCGTGTCCGTCGAGCCGGCCGACGGCGGGGCGAGGGTCAGGTGCGACGGGCCGCTCCGGTCGGTCAACGTGTCGACGCTCCCGTACCCGGGTTTCGCCACCGACTACAAACCGTTGGTCGTGGCGATGCTCGCCATGGCGGACGGCACCGGCATCGTCACGGAGAACCTGTACCCCGGGCGTTTCCGCTACGTGGAGGAACTGAGGAAGCTGGGCGCCGAGATCGACATCGACGGTCACCATGCGGTCGTGCGCGGGGTCGGCCATCTGCATGGTGCGATCGTGAACGCGCCGGACATCCGCGCAGGAGCGGCACTCGTGGTTGCCGGGCTTGCCGCGCAGGGGATCACCGAGATCCGGGACGTCCACCACATCGACCGCGGCTACGACGACATCGTGGGCCGGCTCGCCGGTCTCGGGGCGAGCGTCAGCCGGATCCGTCGCTCGGCGGGGGCGTGACCTGCTGCATGCGGCGCGCGCGCCTGTTGGCCAGCCACAGCAGGAAGACGATGAATCCGACGGGGACGAGCACGTAGAGCATCTCGTCCCAACCTCCCTGGTGGGCGAACATGCACCCATCGTACGCGGGACCTCGCGAGCGGTATCGTTCAGGGTGTTCCCCGGAGGGTTGACATGTCCATGCGGCAGCAGGTTGAAGAGACAATCGAGGTCATCAGGCCGGCCCTGAAGGCCGATGGTGGCGACATCATCCTGCGGGAGGTCGACGAGGCAACCGGCATCATCACGGTCACCCTCACCGGTGCGTGCACCACGTGCCCGGCCTCCGACCAGACGCTGAAGGCGGGCATCGAGCGGATCATGAAGGACCGCATCGACGGTGTCACCGAGGTAGTGCAGGTCGCCTAGGTGGGCCGGCGCAGCCAGACACCCGCGGAGCTCTTCGATGCCGCATGCCGGGGGGACCGCGGTGCCCTCGCCCGCACGCTCTCGCTGCTGGAGCGCGGTGACGATGCCGCCCGCGAGGTGGGCCGTCTCGCCTACTCGCGCACCGGCGGCGGGTACACGGTCGGCATCACGGGCGCGCCGGGGGCGGGCAAGAGCACGCTGACCAGCGCGGTCATCAAGCACCTGCGCGCCGCACAGACCGAGGTCGCCGTCCTCGCGATCGACCCGTCGTCACCCTTCACCGGCGGGGCGATCCTCGGCGACCGGGTGCGCATGCAGGACCATGCCACCGACCCCGGGGTGTTCATCCGCAGCATGGCCACGCGCGGCCACCTGGGAGGGCTGTCGCTGTCCACGCCCGAGGCGATCCGGCTGCTGGATGCGGTCGGGCGGGAATGGATCCTGGTGGAGACCGTCGGTGTCGGACAGGTGGAGGTGGAGATCGCGGGGAAGGCGGACACCACGGTGGTCGTGCTGAACCCGGGCTGGGGCGACAGCGTCCAGGCCAACAAGGCCGGTCTCATGGAGATCGCCGACATATTCGTCATCAACAAGGCCGACCGCAAGGGTGTCGAGGAGACACGGCGCGACATCGAGCAGATGCTCGAGCTGAGCGACCTCGCGCACGATGCCTGGCACCCGCCGATCATCGCGACGGTCGGCAACACCGGCCAGGGTGTCCCGGAGCTCTGGGAGGCCGTGGTGCGGCACCGTGCCGAGATCTCGACGAACGGCCAGCTCGGCGAGCGGCGAGACTTCCGCCTGCGCGAGGAACTGCGTGAGATCGTGGCTCGGCGCCTGGAGATGAAGGCGCGCCAGGTCTGCACGGGGGAGCGCTGGGAGCAGATCCAGGGCGAAGTCCTCGCGCGCCGCACCGACCCGTGGAGCGCGGCAGACGAGATGCTGCGCGGAGTAGGAGCCTGACATGCCGGACGACATCATCCTCCTGGACAGGCGCGCCGACGGCGTCGCCGTGGTCACGCTGAACTCGCCGAAGGTGAATGCGCTGTCAACAGCGCTTCTCGCTCGGCTCGAGCAGGTGGCGGACGAACTGACGTCGCTCCCGCCGGGAGCCGTCGTCATCACCGGTGGCGAGCGCATCTTCGCCGCGGGCGCGGACATCTCCGAGTTCGGGGGTCCCGACGAGGCACGGGTCATCGGTGCGGCGTTCCACACGACACTGGACAAGGTCGCCGCATTGCCGTGCTTCACGATCGCTGCCGTGAGCGGGTTCGCGCTCGGCGGCGGTTGCGAGCTCGCGATGGCCTGCGACTACCGCATCGCCTCGGAGAAGGCCGTGTTCGGCCAGCCCGAGATCCTCCTGGGCATCATCCCCGGCGGCGGGGGCACGCAGCGCCTGCCGCGGCTCGTCGGCCCGAGCCGGGCCAAGGAGATGATGATCACCGGCCGCCAGGTGCGCGCCGACGAGGCCCTCCGCACCGGGCTCGCGGACGAGGTCGTCGCACCCGAGGCCCTCATGGACCGTGCGCTCGCCCTGGCGTCGTCCGTCGCGGCGGGGGCCACGCAGGCCTCGCGCCTGGTCAAGCGCGCCGTGGACGAGGGCATCGAGACCGACCTCGCTTCGGGTCTCTCGCTCGAGCTGGAGCTCTTCGAGGAGGTGTTCCGCACGGCTGATGCCCGCATCGGCGTGAGGAGCTTCCTGGAGAACGGGCCGGGCAAGGCCACCTTCACGGGCCGCTGAGCCATGCCTATCCCGCGGGTGCCGCATGACCTGCGCGACGTCGTGCGTGCGTCCGTCGTCATCGGGGTGGCGAGCGGCATCTATGCCGTGTCGTTCGGCGTGCTCTCGGTGAGCGCGGGCGCGTCGGTGCTCCAGACGTGCCTCCTCTCGCTCCTCGTGTTCACCGGTGCGTCCCAGTTCTCGGCGGTGAGCGTCATCTCCGCCGGCGGGTCGGTCGCCAGCGCGGTGAGCGGCGGCCTCCTCCTGGCCGCCCGCAACGGTGTCTACGGGCTGGCCCTGTCCCCGTCGATCAAGGGATCGCTCGCCAGGCGGTTGCTGGCGGCACAGTTCGTCATCGACGAGACGACCGCCATGACCTCGGCGGCGCCCGACCAGCGCTCGAAGGACTGGGCCTTCTGGTCGTGCGCGGTGATGCTGTTCGCGTGCTGGAACCTCGGCACGTTGGTCGGGGCGCTCGCGGGATCGTCCATCGACCCCGAGACGTTCGGTCTCGATGCGGCGTTCCCGGTGGTGTTCGTGGCGATGGTGGCGCCGCACCTGGCCACGCGGAGCGGCCGGAGGGCGGCACTCACAGGCGCAGCCGTCACCATCGTGCTGACGCCGTTCCTGCCCATCGGTCTCCCGATCCTCCTGTCGTCCGTCGGTGTGTTCGTGGGCCTGCTCCCGCACGACGACGCGGGCATGCCGGGCCGCCGGAGCGGGGAGGCACCGTGAGCTGGTGGCTGGTCCTGTGGCTCTCCGCCGGTGCGTACGCGCTCAAGGTGCTCGGGCTTGTCGTGCTCGGCGGGCGGCAGCTGCCCGCCGTGGTCAACCGGTGCCTCGCCTTGATCCCGGCAGCGCTGCTCGCCGCGCTCATCATGAAGGACACGCTGACCTCGGGGCAGGAGATCGTGCTCGACGCACGGCTGGTCGGGGTGTCGGTCGCCGCGGGGGCGACGTTCCGGCGCCTGCCGTTGACGGCTGTGCTGGTTCTCGGTGTCGGGTCCACGGCGCTCGTGCGGGGCGCCGCCGGGCTGCTCTAGGCGCGGGACTCGACGAGCTTCTTCAGGACGCGCAGGTTCCTGCGCCAGATCGCCTTCATCACGACCTGGCCGCCGACGAGTGCACCGACCGGCCCCCCGAGCCACCACGGGAAGACGAGCTTCTCGGTCCAGGTGAACAGGGTCCCGCCCGACGGCGACGGCTCCAGGGTGAACTCGCCCGTGCCCGTGACGACGCCCGTGTGGCGAACACCCATCACCCTGCCGGGCTCCCATGCCGTGATCGTCATCTTGTCGACCAGCTTGATGGGACCGACCTTGGTGTCGCAGAAGAACTCGGTGCCGACGCCGCGCGTCTGGCTGCCGATGAAACGGATGGCCACTGCGTCCGCCATCCAGTCGACGTGCCGCTCGACGGGCTCGACGACGTCCCACACCGTCTGCACGGGGGCGTCGATCTCGACGGAGACGCGGATGCCGGGCATCAGGCCGTCACGGCCGCGCGGCGGATCTCGGCGGCCGCAGATTCGGGGGCCACGATGTTGATCATGACGCCGGTGCCGCGCTCGAAGCCGGCGGTGGTGGTGAGCTTGGGGAAGAGGTGCGCGTGCCAGTGGTACTGGCCCGAGTGGTGCGACGGCGCGGTGTGGAACACCAGGTTGAACGCCACGTCCCCGATGGCGGCCACCAGGTGGCGGAGCGCGTCGCGCACGGCGATGCCGACACCGACCAGTTCCTCGTCGGTGCAGTCGGTGATGTGCTGGTGGTGCGTGCGCGGCATGACGAGAAGCTCGTACGGGCTGCTGCTCCAGAACGGGCAGATGACGACGGCGCTGTCGTTCGACATCACGAAGCGTTCGCTGTTCTCCTCGACGCCGCTTGTCGTGCACACGATGCAGCCGCCCTTGAAGCGTTCGAACGCACGCTCCTCCTCGAGGATCTCGCCGGGCACGAAGGGCAGGCCGAGCAGCTGGCCGTGCGGGTGGGCGAGCGAGGCACCGGCCTCGCGGCCGTGGTTCACGATGGCCTGCGTGTAGCGGATGTGCGGCGTGGCGGCGTGGGCACGGAACCGGTCGCGCAGCATCCTCATGAGCGAGGCGATGACGTCGTCCGTGAACCGCTCGAGCCTGCTGTCGTGGTCACGGGTGAACACGAAGACCTCGTGCGCGCCGCTCGCCTCCGCCATGACGTGGACGGGGCCCATGTTGTGGACGGCCATGGTGTCGTCGCCGACGAAGGCCGGGTAGCGGTTCTCGACGACGCGCATCGTCCAGTCGCCCTTCGCGTCGTGGACCTCGGCGAGCGACGGGTCGGCTGGGTCCGCACCGGGGCAGAACGGGCACGGGAGGTTCGGGTCGGACTCCACCTGGGTCGCGCGCGGCGCGAAGTCAGTGGTGCGCCTCGCGCGGTCGGGGACGATGGTCACCCAGCGACCGGTCAGCAGGTTCAGGCGAAGTTGACTCACTGGCACAAAGGATAGGTGCGCCGGCAGGAAAGGACACGGCGTTCCCGCCTAGGCACATCCGTACGCGGACACGTGCCTGCGTGAATCCCCGGTGAACGGGGCGAGCCGTCCGTCCCCGTGGCGCTCCAGGAGGCGCAGGCCTGCGCGCGCGGCGAGTGCATCCAGCTGGGAGGGGGCGAGGTAGCGCACGGACCACGGGCGCAGGGTCACCGGTGATCCGTTGGCCAGTTCCACGAACTGGCCGATGATGCGCTGCGCCGCGACGTCGTGGCGGGTCACCGAGAGGACGACGCGGTCGGCCGTGATGGAGCGGATGGTGACGTCGTCGCCGGCGTCCCCGGGCCGTGCGACCGCCGCGTCGACCACGAATCGCGAGCCGGTGCCCATTGCCGACCGGACGAGCGTGAGCGCCCTCTCCACGGCGTCGTCGTCGGGCAGGTTGAAGAGGGTGTTGTACCCGCAGAACACGAGGTCGAACGTGCCCGCGGGGACCGAGACCGAGAAATCGCCGGTGATGAGGCGCGCCCCCGAGAGCGACGGCACATCCGCCGCGCGCCCGATCATCGCGGCGCTCGTGTCCACGCCGGTCAGTTCGTCGGCAGTTCCCGCGCGGGCGACGACGAGCCTGTCGAGCAGCCGGCCCGTCCCGACTCCGAGCTCGAGCACGCGCGCGGGCCCGGCAGGCATGTGGCGCACCAGGGTGTCGACGAAGTCGTGGTCCGCCAGACCTCCGTACCACTCGTCGTACACGTCCGCGAACGAGTCACCGTAGGTGGATGCGGTGTAGCCGGGGATCCCGAACGGGTTGTCGCTCACGGGGCAATTCCACCACGGTCACCCCTCCGCAGGCGCATCGGTAGCGTTGGTCCCATGGCCGCCGCAGCATCCACCCGGAAGCACGTCTACCTGGACCACGCGGCCTCGACCCCGATGCACCCGGAGGCCGTGGAGGCGATGCAGCACTACATGGCCGCCGAGTTCGCCAATCCGTCGGGTGCGCACGGGCCCGCCAGGTCCGCGCGGCGCGTCATCGACGAGTCGCGGGACATCGTGGCCGAGATCATCGGGTGCGCACCCGGCGAGGTCGTCTTCACCAGCGGGGGCACGGAGGGTGCCAACGCGGCGATCCTGGGCGCGGTGCGCCGCGCAGGGGGCCGCGCGGTGTGCCCCGCCGCCGAGCACCATGCCGTGCTGCACTGTGTCGAGCACACCGGCGGTGCGGTCGTTCCCGTCACCGCCGACGGGACCGTCGACATCGCCGCGCTCTCCGCGGAGATCGCCCGCGGTGGCGTTTCCGTGGTCTCGGTCATGGCGGTGAACAACGAGGTCGGCTCTGTCAACGACATGGCCGCGGTGTCGTCCGCGGTGCGGCGCGACGCGCCCGGTGCGGTCCTGCACACCGACGCCGTCCAGGCGGCGTGCTGGCTGGACCTCCGCGGGTTGTGGCCGCACGTGGACGTACTCACTCTCTCCGCCCACAAGTTCGGCGGCCCGAAGGGCGCCGGCGTGATGGTCATCCGTGACGGCACGGCGCTCGAGCCGCTGATCCTCGGCGGCGGGCAGGAGCGCGACCGGCGCAGCGGCACCCTGAACGTCGCCGGCATCGCCGGGACGGCGGTCGCCCTTGCCGTCACGAACTCCCGCCGTGAGGCGGAGCACGCACGCGTGGACGCACTCCGCCGCCGCCTCGTCGATGGCATCACGTCGCGCGTCGGCTGCGCGTCACGGACGGTGCCGGTCGAGCGGTCCGTGCCCGGCGTCGCGCACATCTGTTTCGAGGGCCTGGAGAGCGAGTCGCTCCTGTTCCTGCTCGACGAGCGCGGGGTCAGCGTCTCTGCGGCGTCCGCGTGCGCGAGCGGGGCGATGGAGCCCTCGCACGTCCTCGCCGCGATGGGCGTTCCCGCGTCCCGCATGATGGGCTCCGTTCGGTTCAGCCTGGGGCACACAACCGCACAGGACGATGTCGATGCCGCTGTCGAGGCGGCGGTGGAGTCGGCGACGAGGCTGACGGGGGCACGCGCATGAGGGTCCTGCTCGCGATGTCGGGCGGGGTGGACTCGTCCGCCGCCGCCGTCGTGCTCCGCGACGCCGGCCACGACGTGGTGGGCGTGACGATGCGGCTGTGGGGAGGCGAGAGCGACACCGGGTGCTGCTCGGTGTCCGATGTCGACGATGCACGCAGGGTCGCGCAGCAGGCGGGGATCGACCACCTGGTGTTCAACTTCTCGGGCGACTTCGAGGAGCGCGTGGTCAACCCGTACGTCGACGCCCACGTCAACGGTGTCACCCCGAACCCGTGCATCGAGTGCAACCGTCACCTGAAGTTCGACAGGTTGATCCGCCGCGGCCGCGAGCTCGGTTTCGATGCCGTCGCCACCGGACACCACGCCCGCATCGAGGAGCGCGGCGGGCAGCTCCGTGTCGTCCGCGGGGCGGACACCGCGAAGGACCAGAGCTACGT
Organism: uncultured Bifidobacterium sp.; assembly: GCA_964653385.1. Lineage (GTDB taxonomy): Bacteria > Actinomycetota > Acidimicrobiia > Acidimicrobiales > Ilumatobacteraceae > UBA2093. The sequence goes on from CAZZFB010000004.1 coordinate 37,710, forward strand.
GGTCCACATGCTGTCGGGCGAGGACCTCGGCTACGTGCTCTTCCCCGTGGGCGGGATGCAGAAGTCCGAGGTGCGCAGCCTCGCGGCGCGCTCGGGGCTGCGCACCGCGTCGAAGCCGGACAGCCAGGACGTGTGCTTCATCGGGTCAACGGTGGGGCGCGGCGGCTTCCTCTCGTCGCGGATGGAGTTCCACCCCGCAGCCGTCGTCGACACCGACGGCGCCGAGGTCGGCAGTGTCGATGCGGTCGAACTGGTCACCCTCGGCCAGCGCAGAGGGCTCGGTCTCGGCGGCGGCGACAAGCGCTACGTGGTCGACGTCAGCATCAGCGAGCGCAGGGTTACGGTCGGGGGCGAGGACGACCTCCTCTCGCCCGGGCTCACCGTGGGGATGCTCGCGTGGCCCCATGCCACGGACGCCCGAATGGTCGACGGCGCGGACGTGCTCGTGCAGGGGAGTGCGCACGGTGCCCGCACCGGCGCGCGCGTGCAGACCGACGGCACCACGGCACGGCTCACCTGGGAGCGCCCGCAGCGGCGGATATCGCCCGGCCAGACCGTGGTGTTCTACGACCCCACCGACACGTACGTGCTCGGCGGCGGCGTGGTCACTGACCCGGGCTGAGCGCCGCCTCCACGGCGGACACCGCGGCCGCGGCCCGCAGCGGTGCAACGGCGAACGAGACGACGTGCAGGGCCTCGGTGGTGCCCAGCGTGCGCATCGTGATCGGGGCGAGGATGACCTTGTCCGGCTGGGTCATCACGATCCTGACGCGCCTGCCCGGGACCGCACCCGTGAGGTCCGCCTCGTCACCCGTGCTCTCCTCGAGGGTGACCGGGCCCAGGTGGTTGCGCCGCACCATCATCGTCTCGCCGAGCACGAGATGGTCATGCACGACGAGACCTGCGGGAACGACCACCAGCCACCGGCGCGAGAGACGGTGGAGACGCAACGGCACCTTCCACGCGAGCAGTGCGCCGGCGACGGTGACGGGGATGCCGGCGGCCATGTTCCCCGCGGCGAGCAGCAACGACCCTCCCACGGTGGATGCGACGAGGGCGGACCACACGAGGACGGCAGGGGCGAGGTAGGGCACCGGCGTTCGCAGCACGAACCTGGTCTCGGCCCCGTAGGCGCTTCCCTGGACGAGCACGTCGGCGACGTCGCGCGAGAGGAGCACCCGCAGCATGACCACGGCCAGGAATGCCCAGACCGGGTTGCCCATGAAGAACGCAGTGAAGGCGACAGCCGGCACGAGGGTGCGGACCGCCGTGAGGGAGATCGCCGCGGGAACGAACAACGCGACGATGACCGTCAGCCATGACGTCCATCCCCAAGACCGGAGCACGGCGGAGACCGCGGCGGAGTGCCCGTCCGCGACCGTGTCCCATGGGGCCAGCACGCCGACCGCGGCCCAGACGGCACGCGCGGCCCACATCAGCCTCATGGATGCCCCGTTGGCGGACCTCGACATCCCTCAAGCCTGCCGTGGTGCACGCGCGGACGCACAATCACCGTGCGACCACCCGGGAGACGTCCCGGCGGGACCCAGCCCGCCTCGTCCCCCGTCACCGGGTGCTGCTACCAATGAGGGACGCCTCGAGGGCGTCGAGAAGGACTGACGCAGGGGAAGGGAGGCGCCGCGATGATGAGACATGCACAGCACGCCCCCGGTGCGTCCTTCGGCGTGGGGAGCCTCCCGCACCGAGAGACCGCGGACGCTGTCGACTTCGCGTGGCGTGCCACCGACATCGTCACCATCCCGTCACTCCCGCGGCGTTCGCCGGCGGAACTGATGATCCCGCAGGGACTGGCCGGGATCGAGGGGATCACCTCCGGGCAGTACGGGGGGATCGCCGTCGACCTGGACGCACTCGACCTCGCCGGTGAGGTCGTCACGGACCTCTCTGGCGACAGCTACGCGGGTTTCGCCGGCTTCCTCGACAGTGCACGGGGCCGCACGGACCTTCCCCCGCTCGTGAAGTGGCAGTTCGTCGGCCCGCTCACGCTCGGGTTCGCCCTCGTGAGGTCCGGCCTCGCGGTGGAAGTGGCCGCGCCGCTCGCCCAGCAGGCCGTGCGGTGCCATGTGCGCGCACTGCAGGACGAGGTCGCGCGGGCGATGCCGGGCACGACACAGATAGTGGTGTTCGACGAGCCGCTGCTGCACGACGCGCTCGTCCCCGACTTCCCGGTGCCGCCCGACGAGGTCCTCGACTTCGTGTCCGGTGCGCTCGCGGCAGTGGACCCGTCGAACGTGTCCGGCATCCACAGCTGCGCCGAGACGGACTGGCTCGCGCTCCTGTCCATCGGGGCGAACATCATCTCCGTCCCGGTGCCGTCGGCTTCCGACGAGGAGCAGATGGCCGCGATGAACGCCGCCACCCCGCGCATCGCCGAGCACCTGGAGATGGGCGGGCACATCGCCTGGGGTGCGATCCGCACGGACGGTCCGATCGCCGCGACACCGGACCGCTCGTGGAAGAACCTCGCGGCAGTGATGTGCGCGCTCGTCAAGCAGGGTGTCGACCCGCTGCTCGTGCGGCGCAACAGCTTCGTCACACCGGCATGCGGGCTCGACGCGCACAGTGTCTCCGTTGCCGAGCGCGTGTTCTCGCACACGCGCGACCTGGCCTCGAGGATCGCCGACCAGGCAACCGCGTCGCTGCTCACCCTGGGGTCCTAGGCCTCGCCCCACCGTCACGGATTCATCCCCTCGGTAGGATTGGGCGATGGCGCGCACCCCTTCCCCCAAGGCCCGCATCACGGCGCTCCGCGACCAGATCTCGCGTCACAATCATGCGTATCACGGCGAGGACTCTCCCGTCATCAGCGACGCCGAGTACGACGCGCTGGTCGCCGAACTGCGCGCGCTCGAGGCGGAGCACCCCGAACTCGCCGATGATGAGTCGCCCTCCTCCCGGGTGGGGGCGCCCGCCGTCACCACGTTCGATCCTGTCGTGCACCGCGTGCCCATGACCAGTCTCGACAACGCCATGGACGAGGACGAGCTCACCGCCTGGGGGGAGCGGGTGGCGAAGGGGCTCCCCGGTGAGCAGGTGCGCTACGTGTGCGAACTGAAGATCGACGGTCTCGCCATCAGCATCCGCTACGAGAACGGCGTCCTCGTGCAGGCCGCCACGCGCGGCGACGGAAAGGTCGGCGAGGATGTCACCCCCAACGTGGCCACGATTGCGATGCTCCCGAAGAAACTGGCGCCGGTGAAGAAGGCCCCGAAGGGAACGGTCGTGCCGGAGGTGCTCGAGGTCCGCGGCGAGATCTTCATGTCCACCGACGCGTTCCTCCGGCTGAAGGCAGAGAAGGAAGCCGAGAACGTCGAGCGCGCGGCGGCGGGCCGCGCACCCGTCGCGGTGCCCGTCAACCCGCGCAACGCCGGGGCGGGGAGCCTGCGCCAGAAGGACCCCACGGTCACCGCCTCGCGCGATCTCTCCATGTGGGCGTACCAGCTGGGCGAGGTGGTGGGGGGACCGAAGTTCACCGGCCACCGGGAGACGCTCGACCTGCTCGCCGCCCTCGGTCTCCCCGTGAACCCGGAGATCACCGTTGTCGACTCGCTCGAGGGGGTCGCCGCCTTCTGCCGGCACTGGCGCGAGCACCGCCACGACCTGCCCTACGAGATCGACGGCGTGGTGGTGAAGGTGGACGACCTCGACCAGCGCGAGCGGCTCGGGTTCACCGCGCGGGCCCCGCGGTGGGCGATCGCGTTCAAGTTCCCGCCCGAGGAGCGCAACACGGTCCTCCGCGACATCCAGGTGTCGGTGGGGCGCACGGGCCGCACCACGCCGTTCGCCGTGCTCGAAAGAGTCTTTGTGGGTGGCTCAAACGTTGAGAAGGCCACACTGCACAACAGGGACCAGGTCGCACTGAAGGACGTGCGACCTGGCGACACCGTGGTCGTTCGCAAGGCCGGAGACGTCATCCCGGAGGTTGTCGGCCCCGTGCTCGCGCTGCGTCCTGCGGGGACGAAGCCGTGGGTGTTCCCGTCGACGTGCCCGTGCCCCATCGGCAGCACGCTCGTGAAGGAAGAGGACGTCGCCGACACGCGCTGCGTGGAGCCGTCGTGCCCGTTCCAGCGCGACCAGCGCATCATCTACTTCGCGTCCCGCGGCGCCATGGACATCGAGGGCCTCGGCGAGCGCACGGTGTTCGCACTCTCGGATGCCGGGCTCGTCGGCGACGTCGGCGATCTCTACTCGCTCACGGTGGAGCAGCTCCTCGAGCTTGACGGTTTCGCGGAGAAGGGTGCACAAAACCTCGTCGACGGCATCCAGAGGTCGCGCACGCGCCCGTTGCCGAAACTGCTCACCGCGCTCGGTGTGAAGCACCTCGGCCCCGCTGCCAGCGAGGCCCTAGCCGCGCACTTCGGCACGCTCGATGCGATCGCTGCCGCATCGGCTGACGAGTTGTCTGCGGTCGACGGTGTCGGCACCGTCATCGCCGCGTCGATCGTGTCCTGGTTCGCGGTCCCCGGGAACACGGCGATCATCGACAAGCTCAGGTCAGCGGGTGTCGACTTCGGGCGGGTGGAGGTGAGCACGGAACCGCAGGTGCTCGTCGGCAAGGCGGTGGTGGTCACGGGGACCCTGGCCGGTTACTCCCGGGAGGGCGCGGAACAGGCGATCAAGGCCCGCGGCGGCAAGAGCCCCGGAAGCGTCAGCGCAAAGACGTTTGCCGTGGTGGTCGGGGCGGAACCCGGGGCCAGCAAGCTCGCCAAGGCGGAACAACTGGGCGTCCCGGTCCTCGACGAGGCGGGGTTCGAGAGCCTGCTTCGCACGGGGGAACTCCCCGGCTGAGCCGGCGGGCGTGGATGCGCCGCCGCAGTGAGGGCTAGTTCGCGGAGAACTCCCACGAGAACGACTTCGCCTTCGACCGGTCGTCGGTGATCTTCCAGTACCACACCTTGCCCGTGTGCAGGCCCTGGTCGAACTCCTCGATGGGGGCGCCCTCCTGGGGCAGGTAACTGATGGTGAAGTTCCCCGGGTCGTAGATCGCCGTCGGCGGGATGTCCACCTGCGCTCCGGGCCGGGGGTTGCCACCCTGCGAGATCTCGTCGAGCCGCGTGACCGGCAGCTCGATGCCGTCGATCACGAGCACCGCGTTGTATCCCTCCGCCAGGTCCACGAACACCTGGCTCTGGCGCAGCACCTCGTCGCCCGGGCCCGGGTTGATGCTCTCGATCACGTCGGGGATGCGCTGCGCCTCCCTGCCCGTGGAGGCTGAGTTCACGCCCATGAGGATCAGCACGAGACCGATCCCGACCCCCACCGAAACGACGAGATTTTGCTTGTTCTTGGGGGTTCTCACACCCCCATTCTCCCAGT
>CAZZFB010000005.1:0-38456 GCA_964653385.1 uncultured Bifidobacterium sp.
TGTAGACGTTGCCCTCCACGGTGAACGTGCGGATGGCGAACAGCGGGGAGGCGAGCACGATGCTCACGACGACAACGAGCGCGACGACGAGGCCGGCGATCTTCACCCACCGCACGCGGCGGAGCCGGTCGCGCCTGGCCCACACCCTTCGCCGCTCCTCGAACCGCGGGTCGACGTCCGTGCGGGGGTCGACGACGTCCGGCTCGTCGTCGATCACGATGAGGGGGTCCCCGAGCGGCGCCGGTGCGGCCGCTGCGGGTGCCACGAACGGGACCACGGCGGCCACGGGCGAGTCGTCGCTCCCGGAAGCCGTGCCGGCCGGTGCGGGGTCATCCACGACGCCGATGTCCGGCCCTTCGTCATCGATGATGACCACGGTGTCCGGCCCGCTCACCGTGTCGGTCGGCGGAGCAGGGTCCGTCGCCCCGGCCGCTGTCGCCGCACTGTCGGCAACGGGTTCCCCGTCGTCGCCGAAGAGGCGACCGAGTTCGTCGAGAACCTCTGCGGACACCTCAGAGACCTCGGCGACTTCCTCTCCGTGCGCGCCCGCCCCGGGCCCGCCGCCGTGGGTGCCGTCCGTGCTCACGCGGCCTCACCGAGTCTGCGCGCGAGGGCGTCGCGCGCCCCGGCCACCTCGGGTTCTTCGTGCGCGGTGCCGGCGAACCGTGCGGCAACGGCGGGACCGAACCCCACCATCCGCACCTCGCTGCGGAGCGTGATTCCGGTGCGGTCGCGCACGGAGTCCTGCACCGCTTCCATGAGGGCCACGACATCGGCCGCAGTGGCGCCGGTGCCGGCCTGGATGAAGTTCGCGTGCTTGTCGGAGACCGACGCGCCGCCGACGGCCAGCCCCCTCAGGCCTGCCGCGTCGATGAGCGCTCCTGCGCTCCCCTCGCCCGGCGACGGGTTGACGAACACTGAACCTGCGTTGCGGCCGCCCGGTTGGTGCTCCCTGCGCCAGGTCACGATCTCTGCGATGTGAGCCTCCCCGTCGCGGCCGTCGAGAGGGGTGACAGCGAAAGTGGCCTGCACCACGAGATGGCACGGCCCGATCGCCGACCCGCGGAAATGCAGCCCGAGCGCTGCCGCGGGGACCTCTGCCCGGACACCGGTGACGAGACTGACGAGGTCGACGGACACGAGCGAATCGACCATCTCGGCGCCGTGTCCACCCGCGTTCATGCGCACCGCTCCCCCGACAGTCCCGGGAACCCCGACCGCCCACTCGAGACCGTGGGCACCTGCCGCCACCGACCTCCGTGCGAGCACCGGCAGCGGCATCCACGCACCCACCGTGACCGTGCCGCCCACGACACCGACCGCGAACGCCGCGGGGTCCCGCGGGGGTCTCGTGCGCACGACGACGCCGTCGAAGCCGTCGTCTGCGACGAGGGTGTTGCTCCCGTTGCCGAGCACGAACACGTCGGTGCCCGGGTGCGTGCTCATCACCCTCCCGACCGCACAGGCATCCCCGGCGTCCGTGACCTCGACCATCAGTGCGGCCGTTCCGCCGACCCCGTAGGTCGTCAGCGACCCGAAGGGTGCATCCACCCCGACTGCCAGGCCCTCCGCCCGCAGTCCCGCCGCGATCGCCTCCGCGTCGGTGCGCCGCGCCGTCGTGCTCATGCCGCGCCCTGCAGTTCGTCGGGGAACCCCGAGATGTCGCCGCAGCCCATGCTGACGCAGATGTCCCCCGGCCCGAGGACGCGCAGGACCTGCTCGACGAGTTCGTCGCGGGACTGTGCCCACACGACGCCGCCGCGGCTCGTGCGCACGGCGTCCGCGACGAGGAGCCCGCTGACGCCCTCGATGCGCTCGGTCCCGGAAGCGTAGACATCCGTGATGAAGACCTCGTCCGCGGCGGAGAAGCACCCTGCGTAGTCCCCCGCCATCGTGGCGATGCGGTGGAACCTGTTCGGCTGGAACACCGCGACCAGCCGGCCCGTCAGCGCCGGGTGTGTGCGCGCGGCGGCGAGGGTCGCGGCGATCTCTGCGGGGAGGTGCGCGTAGTCGTCGATGAGCAGCGCGCCGCGGACGGTGCCGCGCGCGGCGAACCTGCGGTCGACACCGGCGAAGGATGCGACAGCGGGCGCGGACGCGCCGAACGGGACGCCGAGGACCGAGGCCATCGCCATCGCCCCCGCGCAGTTGAGTGCGTTGTGGCGGCCGAGCAGCGGCAGGTGCACCTCGGCACTCCCGTCGCGCGACGCCACCGTGAACACTGTGCCCCCGCCGTCCGTGACCGGCTCCGACAGGGTCACGTCGTTCCCCGCAGCGAAGCCGTAGGTGACGGTGCCGGCGGCACCGCTCCGCCGCGCGACGGAGAGAGCGCGCGGGTCGTCACCGCACACCACGAGTGTCCCCGTGAGCCGCCGCGCCATGTCCGAGAACTCGTCCTCGATTCGGTCGACGGTGCCGAAACGGTCGAGGTGGTCGACGTCGACGTTCGTGAGCAGCATCGAGTCGAGCACGAGTGACTGGCCGGTGCCGTCGCTCTCGTCCGCCTCCACCACGAGCGTGCCGTCGGAGCCGAGATCCGCCCCGGTGCCGAGCCCGAGCACCTCGGCCCCGATGACGAACGACGGGTCGCGCCCGGCGCCTCGCAGCATCTCGGTGAGAAGGGAGGATGTCGTGGTCTTGCCGTGCGTGCCGGCCACCCCCACGGAGCGGTGGAGTGCCGTGATCGCCGACAGGGCCGCCGCGCGGTGAACGACGGGCGTCCCCGCTGCACGCGCCGCGGCCAGTTCGATGTTCGTCTGCGGCACCGCCGTGGAGTAGACGACACAATCAGCCCCCGCCACGTTCTGTTCGGCATGGCCGATGCGCACGTCGACCCCGTACCGGCGGACCGTCGCCGTGCCGGCGGACTCGCGGAGGTCTGACCCGGACACCCCGTGCCCCATGCGGGCGAGCAGGATCGCCACGGCACTCATCCCGGGGCCGCCCACACCGACGATGTGGAACCTGCGGGGGACGGAGAGGTCCACTGCGGCGTCGGAGTGATCTGCCGTGGTCATGAGCCACCCATTGTTCCACCCCGCACTCAGGCGAGTGATGCGTCCGTGATGAGGTCGACGAGGCCCGTCCCGCGGTGGACGGCCCCGGCGGCCCGTGCGCGCGCGGCCATGGCGTGCCGTGCGTCGCTGTCGAGGCAGAGACGCACGACCTCCGCGGCGACGTCTCGGGGCAGGTCGTTCCCCTCCCGCACCGTCGTCGCGGCGCCCTGCGCCGACAGCCACCCGGCGTTGCGTGTCTGGTGGTCGTCGGCGGCGGCGGGCCAGGGCACGAACACGGCGGCGACACCGATGGCGGCGGCCTCCGCCACGGTGCTCGCACCCGCGCGGCTCACGAGGACGTCGGTCGCCGCGAGAAGCGAGGGCATGTCGTCCTCGTACGCAACAGTCTCCACCGCGACGGCCGTGTCGGTGGCCGGCACCTCCGCGCCGTGCGCATACCGACGACCGGTCACGTTCACGATGCGGGCACGGACGCCCGCCGCGGCCAGTGCGGCGGCGAGCGGGGGCACACACGCGTTCAGTGCGGCGGACCCGAGGGACCCCCCGACGACGGTCACGAGGATGCATCCGTCGTCGATGCCGCGTTCGGCGCGGGTCTGCGCACGGCGGGCCGCCGGGTCCATGGTGCGGACGGACCTGCGCACGGGCGCACCCGTGACGACAGCACGGGGCAGCCCGGAGCCCTCGAACGCGACGGCACAGGCGAACGCCCTGCGCGACTGCCTGCGGGTCGCGAGGCCGGGGACCATGTCGTAGCTCACGCACACGAGCGGGATCCCGGCGGCGACCGCCGCGCGCGACACCGGCTCGCTTGCGTACCCGCCCACCGAGACCACGACCCGCGGCGACCATTCGCGCACGAGCCGCCGGGCCATCAGGCGCGAGACCGCGAGACGGAACGGGAACGCGATGTTCGCGAGGACGGACCGCGGCGAGAGGGAACGCTGCAGGCCCGACACCGGGAGGAACGCGCACTGCACGCCGGTCTGCGGGACCATCGAGGACTCCACTCCCCTGCGGCTGCCCGCATAGGCGATCTCGCCGGGGCTGTGGCCCGCGTCGACCAGTGCCTCCACCACGGCGATTGCCGGCACCACATGCCCGCTGGTGCCGCCGCCGGTGACGACCGCGAAGACCACCGGCGCCTACTTGACGTGCCGGGCGACGTTGAGGAGCAGCCCGGACGCGATGAGGGTGGCCATGAGCGACGACCCGCCGTACGACATGAACGGCAGGGTGAGCCCCGTCATCGGCATGACGCCGATGATGCCCCCGATGTTGATGATCGCCTGGAACGCGAACCATGCGGAGATCCCGCCCGCGAGGAGTGCCCCGTGCATGTCGCGTGCCCCGAGCGCGGTCTGGACGCCGAAGTACACGAGCGCGGCGAACCCGGCGATGACGAGCACCGACCCGACGATCCCCAGCTCCTCCGCGATCACGGCGAAGATGAAGTCGCTGTAGGCGAGCGGCACGTAGCCCCACTTGCTCGTGCCGGACCCGATGCCGGTGCCCCCGAGGCCGCCGTTCGCGATGCTGAGAAGCGACTGGTACACCTGGTAGCCGTCGAACTTCTTCGTGGCGTCGAGGTTCATGAACGCGAAGAGGCGCCTGCTCGCGTTGTCAGCCTGGGTCAGCACGACCAGACCCGCCACGACGACGACACCCACCGTCGCCATGAACTGCGTCATCGGGATCCCGATGATCAGCATCATCACGAGGATGATGCTCGCGAACACGAGGGCCGTCCCGAAGTCGCGCTGGAGGACGCAGAGACCGCACGTCACCCCCATGACGATGACCATCTTCCTCAGCACCTCCTCCTTCACGGCCACGTACCTGTGCCGGCGCGCGAGGAAGTGGGCGCAGTACATGATCGCCGCGATCTTCATGAACTCCGACGGCTGCAGGCGGAACCAGCCCCACTGCAGCCACGCCCTCGCGCCGTTGATGTCCCGGCCCACGATCGGCACGAGGACGTTGAGCAGGAGTGCCATGCCCGCGAACGGCAGCAGCCACCGCGGGCGCCTCCAGTTCTGGTACGGGATCTTGTACACGGCCCACATCGACCCGAGTCCCACGAGCGCCCACATCGACTGCCGCCTGAACAACCGCCACGCCGACTCCCCCGAGTGCAGGTTGGTGACCGCCGACGAGGAGAACACCATGACGAGCCCGAGGGCGGTGAAGAGGGACACGATGACGAGGATCCCGTAGAACGCGGTGGTCGGTGGCTTGAGGGCCATCTTGTGCTTCTCGTCGAGACCGAGCCTGTGGAGCATGTCCCGGCGGCGGTCAGCGATGGAGGGCGCCCGGGGGCGCGGGTCGGTCGTGCTCATCGTGTCGCCTCCTCCCCGAAGTGCCTCCGGACGGCCGCTTGGTAGTCGTCTCCCCGTTCGTTGTAGTTCCTGTACCAGTCGTAACTGGTGCATCCCGGGGACAGGACCACGTCCACGCCGGGCTCGGCGAGGTCCGCGGCGGCCGCGACCGCCTCCTGCATGGAGCCCGCCCGGCGGACCGTGCACGTGCCGCGGAAGGCCGTCTCGATGAGGCCTGCGTCGTCCCCTATTGCCACGACACCGTGCATCCGCGCGGGTTCGGAGGCCATCTCGGAGAGGTCCAGGCCCTTGTTGCGGCCGCCGGCGATCAGCACGAGCCGCGGGAACGCGCGGATCGCCGTGAGCGCCGCATGGGGACTGGTCGCCTTCGAGTCGTCGAACCACCGGGAGCCGCCGAACGTGCCCACCAGTTCGATGCGGTGGTGCGCCGGCGAGAACCCCGCGAGAGAGGCCGCGACCGTCGACTCCGGGACGAGACCGGTCTCGAGCACGAGCGCCGCGGCCGCGAGCGAGTTGGTGAGGTCATGCGGCATCGACCTCCACATCGACGACACGTCGCACAGGGGGCCACGCGGACCGACGAGGCTCCCCGACTCCACCCGGTAGTCCCCCGACCCGAGACCGAACGTGACGACCCGGGCACCCGAGCGCGCCGCCGCCTCTGCGATGAGCGTGTTGCCGTGCGGCACGACGGCGACGTCGCCGGGCCGGACGTGGGCCCAGATGCGCGCCTTCGCGGCGGCGTAGTGACCGAGGTCGGGGTGCCAGTCGAGGTGGTCGGGGGCGAGGTTCAGCCACGTCGACGCGTCGCAGCGGAACGTCTCCGTGAACTGGAGGCGGAAGCTCGAGCACTCGACGACGAACGCGTCGATCCCGCCGTCGTCGACGGCGGCCATGAACGGGATGTCGGTGTTGCCCACCTCCTCGGTGCGCAGGCCCGCCCCGCGCAGCAACGCCGCGGTGATCATGGTCGTCGTCGTCTTGCCGTCCGTGCCCGTGACCCCGAGGACCGGGCGCGCACCTCCCGGGCGGGCCTGCTCCCAGTCGTGCGCGATGTCGATCTCCGAGCGGACGGGCACCCCCATCTCGAGGGCGCGCGTGATGACCCGGCTGCGGGGAGGCACGCCCGGTGCGGGCACGAGGACGTCCGCGCCCCCGAGGAAGTCCTCCAGGCCGTCGTCCGTCGCCACGTCCACGAGGCGCGCGCCGCACTGCCCGGCGAACTCACCGTGGGCGGGGACGGGGGCGTCATCGGCGACGACGACGCCGAAGCCGCGGCGCCGGAAGGCCTCCGCCACCGCCCTGCCCGTGACAGCCAGGCCGAACACAGCGGCGACCGGCATCAGCGTCCCCCGAAGCTGTCCGCGATCGATGTGAAGTCGGCGATGAAGATCGCGAGTGCCGCGGCCACGAACAGACCCGAGATGATCCAGAAGCGGATGATGACCGTGGTCTCCGGCCAGCCGACGAGCTCGAAGTGGTGGTGCACCGGGGACATGCGGAAGAGGCGCCGCGTCCGCCCGGACGCCTTGAACACGCCCATCTGCAGCGCCACGCTCCCTGCCTCCATCACGTTCAGGGCGCAGATGAGCGGCAGGAGCAGGTGGGTGTTGGTCGTCACGGCGAGGAGACCGAGCGCACCGCCGATCCCGAGCGCGCCGACGTCGCCCATGAAGATCCTCGCGGGAGCCGCGTTCCACCACAGGAACCCGCCGCACGCACCGGCCATCGCCGCGGAGAACACGGCCAGGTCGAGCGGGTTCACCAGACCGTAGACGTCGGGGTTGCGGAACGCCCAGTAGGCGATGACCGTGAACGCGAGGAAGCCGAAGAGCGCAGAACCGGCGGCGAGGCCGTCGAGACCGTCCGTCACGTTCACCGCGTTCGTGGTGGACCACACCATCACCGAGGTCCAGACGACCCAGAGCGGCCCGGACAGGTCCCAACCGGGAAGGTCGAAACGCGTGAAGGAGAGCGTCTCGCTGACGCCGGTGCCGAGGAGCAGCCACGTCATCAGGAGCACGACGAGCCCGAAGGTGATGTAGCCCTTCTTCTTCCACAGGATCCCCCTGTTGTGCGCCTTGCGCACCTTCAGGAAGTCGTCGAGGAAACCCATGAACCCGAGCACGAGGACCGCGGCCCACATGATCATCGCCTGGTCCGACAGTGCGATGCCGTCCCGCAGGTGGGCGACCAGCCAGCCCGCGAACGCGGACAGCAGGATCGCGATCCCGCCCATGGTCGCCGTGCCCTGCTTCTTCATGTGGTGCACCGGCCCGTGGTCCTCGGAGCCGAGGATGGGCTGGCCCATTCCGAGGGACGCGAAGAACCCGATCATCCACCTCGTGCCGAAGAGCGAGAGGAACATCGAGACGGCACCGCCGATCAGGACCGCAATCACCGCGCTGTGCTCCTTCTCTCGATCGCGACCCGCGCGACTTCCACGTCGGAGAACGGCACGTACACGCCCGCGACCTCCTGGTAGGGCTCGTGGCCCTTCCCTGCAATGACCACTATGTCACCACTTCCGGCACGACCGATGGCGGATGCGATCGCCTCCGCCCTGTCCTGCAGGGTCTCCACGTCGGCGGCGGCTCCCTCCATGCCCGCGGTGATCTCCCCGATGATCGCGCCGGGTGACTCGTTGCGCGGGTTGTCGGACGTGACGATGACGATGTCAGCGGACGACGCGGCGACCGCGCCCATCTCCGGCCTCTTGCCGCGGTCACGGTCGCCTCCGCACCCGAACACGACGATCACGCGCCCGGTGGCGACGGCACGCACGGATGCGAGGAGGGACGCGAGCGCCTCCGGCGTGTGCGCGTAGTCGACGATCACCGAGTAGTCGCCGCCGGTCGGCACCGCCTCGTGCCGCCCGGGGACGGCGCCGAGGCCGGCGCACGCGCGGGCGACCGTCGCCGCGTCGACACCGCACGCGGCGGCGGCGGTTGCCGCCGCGAGCAGGTTCTCCGCCATGAACCGGCCGCCGACCTTGGCTGACACGTTCTCGCCGCGCCACGCGAACGAGACGCTCCCGGGGCCGACCCTCAGGTCCTGCGCATCGGAGACGGAGTACGCGACGAGAGGGACCGTGCATGCCTCTGCGATCCGGCGGCCGTGAGCATCGCCGGTGTTCACGACGGCGGAGCGCGTGCGCGCGGCGGTGAAGAGCGACGCCTTCGCCGCGAAGTAGTCCTCCATCGTCCCGTGGAAGTCCAGGTGGTCGCGGGAGAGGTTCGTGAACACCGCGACGTCGAAGACGATGCCGTCGACCCGGCCGAGCACGAGTGCGTGCGACGACACCTCCATGACCACCGTGTCGATTCCCTCCTCCAGCGCGTCGGCGAGCTGCGAGTGCAGCTCCACGGGCTCCGGCGTGGTCCGCGGGCCCGTGAGAGTCCCGATCACCGTCGTGCGGTGCCCCGCCGCAACGAGGATCCCCGCGATGAAGTGGGCAGTGGATGTCTTGCCGTTCGTGCCCGTCACGGCGACCATCCGGAGGTGCGACGCGGGGTTGCCCGTCAGGGCGGAGACGACTGGCCCCACGGCGGCGCGCACGTCGGGGACGACGACCTGCGCGACGTCCCCCGGGACGTCCGCGAGATGATGGTCGACGACGAGAGTGGTCGCGCCGGCTGCGACCGCAGCTGCCGCGGCGCTGTGCCCGTCGGTGACCGAGCCACGGATGCAGAAGAAGACATCACCGGGCTTGACGGTGCGGGAGTCGTCCGAGACGCCGGTGACCGCGGCCCTGCCGTGGCTGACCGTCGCGCGGTCACCGGCGAGAAGGGCAACGGCCGAGGCCGTGGTGGGGTCGACGGACCGACGGGACATGGACGCCCGTCAGTGGCCGAGAGTCGCCGTGCGGCCGTGGCAGCCGGCGTCCGTCCCGGTCGGCTCGATGCCGAGTTCGTTCATGATGGTCGGCACCAGCTGGGCAAACACCGGTGCGGCCGCGGTGCCGCCGAAGCGGTCGATGGAGGACGAGTTCGGCTCGTCGATGGAGACGAGCATCGTCACCCTGGGCTCTTGTGCCGGGAAGAACCCGACGAAGGATGCGAAGTACCGCCGACCGCCGGCATCGGTGTTGTACGTGCCGTTGTCCTGCACCTTGTACCCGGTTCCGGTCTTCCCGGCGATCTCCATGCCCTTGACCTTGGCCTTCTCGCCCGTCCCGGTGCACACCGCATCCCGCAGGATGTCCGTCACGACGGCCGCGGTGGACGGCTCCAGCACCTTTCGCGTCTTCGACGGTTCCATCACCTGTCTCCTGCCCTCGCGGTCGATGGTCGCGGTGACGAGGCGGGGCTCCACGAAGGTACCCCCGTTCGCCACGACGTTCACGGCGCTCACCATCTGCAGGGCGGTGGAGGCAAATCCGTACCCGTACGACACCGTCGCACGCTCCGTGCCGTACGTCTTCTTGACCGACTTGAGCGTCCCGCGGCTCTCGCCCGGGTACTGGAGCCCGGTGTGCTGCCCGAATCCGAACGACGAGAGGTACCCGTGGAGCTTCGTGAACCCGACCGTGTCGGCGACCATCATCGTGCCGATGTTCGAGCTCTCGCTCAGGATCCCCCGCACCGACATGTCGATGGGGCCGTGCGGCCACGCGTCACGGATGGTGAAGTCGTCGATGCGCACCGCACCCGGCACCCGGAAGGTTGTCGATGGGCCGACGAGCCCCTCGTTGATCGCGGCGCTGACACTGAAGACCTTCGCGACCGAACCGGGCTCGTAGGCCTCCACGGCGGCGAAGTTGCCCTGCGCCACCGACACGGTCCCGTCGGGGCGCCTTTTCACGTTCGACATCGCGAGGATCTCGCCGGTGCGCGAGTCCATCGCGATCGCGGTGCCGCCCTTCGCCGAGAGCCTCTCGACGCGCGCGACGACGGCCGCGTCCATCTGGTACTGGATCGTCTTGTCGATGGAGAGCACCAGGTCGTCACCCGGCACCGGGTGGTTCGTGATGCTGCCCTCCCCTGCGATCGACCGGCCGTTGTTGTCGACCTGCCGGACCTGCGTGCCGTCCGTGCCGGTGAGGACCCCGTCGTACTGCAGCTCGATTCCCGACGTGCCGAGACCGTCGGGGTCGGTCTTCCCGATGAGAGCCTGTGCCGCGCCGCTCTCGACGACCCTCGCCGGCTCGATGTACGAGTAGATGCCCGTGAGGTTCAGTGCGAGGACCGACTTCGCCACGTCCTTCGACAGCTCACGGGCGACATATGCGAACTTCTGGTCACCGCGCGACAATCTCTCCGCGAGAGCCGCCTCGTCCTCCGGGCTCATCCCCAGCATCCCGGCCACTGCACGGGCCGTGGCGGGCGGGTCCACGATGACCCGCGGGTCTGCCCACAGCGTGTTCGTCGGCACCGAGAGAGCGAGCTCATGGCCGTTGCGGTCGAAGATCACTCCGCGGCTGGCCCGCAGTGTGTTCACGCGCGTGCGCTGGTCGATGCTGGCCGCGAGGTACCCGGACCTGTCGACGGTCTTCAGCATGCCGACTCGGCCGACGAGGAGGAGCATCACGACGACGACGATGATGACGACCCAGCGCAGACGGTCACGCATGCGCTGGTCGACCTCCTGCGACTCCTTCTTGAGGCTGACCGCCGGACGGACATGGCGCGCAGGACGGAGCGGACGCGCGGGGGGACGGCGGTCGTGCGACTGGCGCGGACGGCTGTGCGAGGAGCTCCCTCGGCTGGTCCTCGCCGGGGCGGAACGTGTTGACGACGTCCGCCCAGAGGCGGAACGTGTTGAAGTCGTCGCCGACCGGGTCGACGGTGTGCGGCCCGAGGCAGACGTGTCCCTCGAGCGCGCGGTGCCGTGGGAACGACTGCCGCGCCGGATCTCCGCCGGCCCGGTCACGGGGTGGCCCCGCCGTTGCGCTTCATCCGGCCGAACTGGTCCAGCGGGCTCTCCCTGGAGTCGGCCACGTCGGAGTCGACCTTGCCGACACCCGTCGCCACGAGCACTGCCGCGTCCACGGGCACCTCGACCATCTGGGTCTGCGTGCCGGGCACCATTCCCATGGCCTTGGCCTTCTCCACGAGGTACTGCGGCGACTGGAACCTGGCCCGCTCCGCGCGGAGCTTGTCGAAGTTGTTGCGCGCACGGATGATGTCGGTGTTCAGCCGGTCGATGCGCATCTGCTGGCTCGCCATGTGGGTGGTCAGCGTGACCACGGCGAACATGCACGCGATGACCACCGCGACGAGCACGACGGGCAGCGGCACGCGCCTGGTGCGCGCCGGCACGAGCGTGAGACGGGCCCCGTCCCTCTCGGGAAGGACGGACGTGAGACGGAGCGCGAGCGCCATCAGCGCTCCCCCGCCGCGAGCTTCTCGACGACGCGCAGGCGCGCCGATGCGGCACGCGGGTTCGCGGCCGTCTCGGC
Source organism: uncultured Bifidobacterium sp. (assembly GCA_964653385.1). GTDB lineage: Bacteria > Actinomycetota > Acidimicrobiia > Acidimicrobiales > Ilumatobacteraceae > UBA2093. The sequence continues at coordinate 11,757 of CAZZFB010000005.1, forward strand.
CGGAGTCGCCTCACGGCGCACGCGCACCCTCCTGACGACCGGAACCGCGCCGCAGCCGCACGGCAGGCCGGGCCGGCAGGTGCACCCGCCGTTCTCCGCATCGCGCATCACCGACTTCACGATGCGGTCCTCGCCTGAGTGGTACGAGAGCACTGCCAGACGGGCGCCCGGCGCGAGCACGTCGATTGCCGCACGGAGAGCGACCGGGAGGATCTCGAGCTCCTGGTTCACCTCTATGCGCAGGGCCTGGAAAGTGCGCTTGGCGGGGTGCCCGCCGCGGCGCCGCGTCGCGGCGGGGATCGCCGCCGTCACGATCTCGGCCAGGTGGGCGGTCCCGCGCACCGGCCTGTTCGCCACGATGGCGCGGGCGATCCGTCCGGCGAACCGTTCGTCGGAGTTATCGCCGATGATCCGCGCGAGCGAGTCGGCGTCGTAGGTGTTGACCACGGTCTCCGCGGTGAGGGTGCGGGAACGGTCCATCCTCATGTCGAGAGGCGCGTCGTGCCTGTACGAGAAACCCCGCTCGGCGACGTCGAACTGGGGGGAGGACACGCCGAGGTCGAAGAGGGCACCGGCCACCACGCCGATGCCCTCTCCTTCCACCACTTGACCCACGGTTTCGAAGCGGGCGCGCCGGAGGGTGACGCGCCCGCCAAGACCTGCTGCATCCAGACGGGACGCCGCCGCGGCGAGCGCGGTGTCGTCCTGGTCGATGCCGAGAAGCGAGACGCCGGGGTGGGCGGCGAGAACGCCGGCCGCATGGCCGGCCCCGCCGAGAGTGGCGTCAAGGAAGACCCCGTCCGGGATGCCCCCGAAGACGTCGAGAATCTCCTCGAGCATGACGGGCGCGTGGGAGAACCCCGCGCTCATCGTGCATCCCTCGGTCCTCGGCAGCCTCCCGGACGGCAAATGCTGCCCGGATTTCTCCCCGGTGCAGACGCGATGACAGCGGGCGGAGTTGGAGCTGACCACCGTGTCGTCCGGGAGACTGCCGAGGACCGAAGGCCCCCGGTGTGTTGTGCGGGAGTTGACGTCATGATGAATCACGCGTCCGCTCCTGCGATCTGTTCGGTGCCCTCGAGCGCGATGCGCTCGTAGCGGGCGGGGTCCCAGATCTCGACGCGGTCGAACGAGCCGGCCACGACGATCCTGGAGTTGAGGGTGAGCCCCGCGTAGTCGCGGAACTCCTCGGAGAGGTTGATGCGCCCCTGGGCGTCGATCACCACTTCGACCGAGTTGAAGGCGAGGGCGCGCTGCTCCGCGCGGCTCATCTCGCCCCGCTTGACCTTGTCGACCGCTTCCTGGCCGAGCAGTTCGAATGCCTCCGCGGTCATCACGTCGATGCACTTGTCGCGACCGAAGGCGAGGTAGCAGCGGGGCTCGAGACGGGGACGGTACGGCGCAGGCAGAGCAAGACGACCCTTCGGGTCGAGTTGCCTCTCGTGCGCCCCAACGAACACTTCTCCGCCTCCCTGACGGGGCATTTGCCGCCCTGTCTGGGTGTGACATTATCCCCACCGCTCCCCACTGTCAACCACTCTGCCCCACTTTGCGCCACCAGTCCCCCCACGGCTCCCCACCGGGGCAGACGGGAACAGGGGCCGGGAAGGACCGCAAGGTTGACCGAAGAGACGGGCGAGCGGGACAGTCCGTGCTGCCCGGCCGGGGTTCAGCGCGGCAGTGCCGCGACGAGCGCGTCGAGCAGTTCCGAGCGCCCGAGCGGTGACAACGCCACGGGGACGTCGCGCACCGCGGAGGAGATCCCTGCGTCTGCAAAGCATGTGGCGAAGTAGGCGGGGTCGATGCGGTGGTACACCACGCACTGCATGCGTGCACCTGGGCGGCCCCGTCGCTGGCTGACCCCGACGATCTTGGCTCCCCCCACCGTCACCTCTCCCGGCGCTAGTCCGGCGAAGCAGTAGGCGCGGGAGAGAACCCCCGCACGGAACGGTCCGTCGTGCACGGCGGGCGCGCCGGCGGCCAGTGCGGGCCCGAGCACCGACGCGAACGCGTCGCCCACCCACCGCATGCTCGTGCTGACGTCGTCGACCCAGAGCTCGTCGTCGCGCGGGATGGTGATGTCCACCCATGTGGAGTCGTCGGGGTGCAGGTACACCGCACCACCGCCGCTGCGCCTCCTCGCCACCTCGATGCCCAGTCGGGCGGCGGCGGCCGCGTCGATGTCGCCGGTCGGCTGGGTCGACCCGAGCACGATCACCGGGCGCGAGACCCTCACCGACCTGACCGCGCGCACGTGTTCGGGGTCGAGACCGTGGAACTCTCCCGCCGGTCCCTCCCAGTGCTCGACCCTCCAGTCGCCCGCGGTCCGCTCAGCCACGGCGGCAGCCCGGGGTGCTCAACTTGCCTGCGCCAGGTAGGGCTTCCACTCCTCGGGCACCCTCGGCACGGCGAACACGATCCAGGAGAGCTCGCGCGGTGCCCGCGGGTGGCTGTGCAGGCGCATGCCTGCCTCCTCCGGGGTCCTGTCCCGCTTGCGCAGGTTGCACGGACGGCACGCGGCGATGACGTTCTCCCACACGTTCTTGCCGCCGCGCGAGCGGGGCAGAACGTGGTCGATGGAGTCGGCGGGGCCGCCGCAGTACCCGCACCGGTGGTCGTCGCGCGCGAAGACCGCACGGCGCGACATCGCGGTGTGCCGGTTGTACGGGACCTTCACCACGTAGCGCAGCCTGATGACGAGGGGCGCGGCCATCGACATCCGCTCCGAGTGCACGGTGGAGCCGTCGTCCTCGACGATGTCGGCCTTGTCGCAGAGGACGAGGCAGATTGCACGGCGGGATGACACGACGCTGAGCGGTTCGTACGTGGCGTTGAGTACGAGCGCGCTCCGCATGGTTATCTCCGCTCGCCCGTCGTACTGGCGGTCGTCATGCACGATGCGTAGGCGAGATGGTCTCTCATCGCGCCCGCCTCGCGGATCTGTTCCATTCCCTGCACCACGTCAGATAGTCCACCACATCAACGGCGGATGCGCGCCGTCCGGCGCGGACTTCTCCCCCTCCGTACTGGGTCGTCAGACGGAACTCCATGTACGCCCCGCCCGGCAGGGGCAGGAACGGCGGCTTTCGCCACCAGCCCTTTCTCGCCAGGCGGAGGACCTGGGTGACCGCCGTGGGCCACAACCATGGCCGCGCCGCGACGGCACCGACGACACCCGGAGTGACGAGCCCTGCGGACACCTTGCTCGAGTCGACTGACGGCACGTCGTCAGGCGCCGTGTCACCGGTCGGCCTGTCAGCAGGGAGCATGGGGACAGGGTAGCCAGCGGGCAGGCCGGTGGAGCCCGACCCCGTCACGGTGACGCGGGGGTCAGCCGTTGTCGGTGTCGTTGCGGCGGATGCGCGGGGCGCGCAGGTTCTGCGCGAGGTCGCGTGCACCCACGCGGCCGAGCATGCGGAGCTGGCTCTCGATGAGCAGCGTGAGCGCCAGCATCCCCGCGAACACCACGAACGCGAGCATGAAGTGGACCCGCAGCGCGAGGACCATGCCCACCAGACCCACCACCAGGCCGAACACGGCCCGCTTCACGGTGCGCACCGCACCGGCGTACATGCTCCCGGGGCCCGAGACCTTCTGGGCGAATCGCTCGTCGGTCTTCAGGTTCTCCTCGATCTCGCGGAGGATCCTCTGTTCTTCGTCTGACAACGGCACGGTCCCAGTCTCTCACCGCCGGGGCCGGAAGGCAATGCGGGTCAGCCGGTCTCCGGCCCGAACGGGGACTCCCCCGGGCGGCGGCGCTGCCCCATCACGCTCGCGGGACCGATCGCGCCGGACCCGAACTTGTCCAGGATGGAGTCGACCGCGCGGCTGGCAGTGGACCAGTCCCGCTCCAGGGCCTCCACCGGGTCGTCGTCCTCCTCGAACAGCCGCATGGGGGCATCTGTTGCGAGCCCCAGTTTCTGGGCATGGACGCCGAGGAGGCGGACGCCCTGCGCGGGGTCGATGGTCGCGAGTGCCGGGGCGAGCGCCGCCACCATCGCCGGGCCCGACGTGACCGGGACTGCCGGCGTGACGGACCTGGTGACGGTCTCGAAGGTGGAGAACTTCACCTTGAGCAGCATCGTCCCCGCGGCCACGCCTGCCGCCCTCGTCCTGCGCGCGACCGAGTCGCACAGCCTGACCAACTGGGCGTGCATCTCGTCGTGGGTGAGGAGGTCGCGCGCGAACGTCTCCTCGTTGCCGATGGACTTCGCGATGCGCTCCGGCTCCACCGGCCTCTCGTCGAGTCCATGGGCCAGCCGGTGCAGGTGCGCACCGTGCGCGTCTCCGACGACCCTGCGCAGCAACTGTTCGTCCACCGAGGCGAGCTGCTCCACGGTGCGGATGCCGAGGTCGGCGAGCTTGGCCTGCGTCGCGGGCCCGACGCCCCACAGTGACGCGACCGGCAGCCGGTGCAGGAACGCGATCTCCTCCCCCGGCAGCACCTGGTGGACCCTGAGGCCCTCGTCCACCCCTGTGTCCGTGGCGCGCGGCTTGGCGTGCTCGCTCGCGAGCTTGGCGAGGAACTTGTTGGGTGCGATCCCCACGCTGCACGTGAGCGACTCCTGCTCGCGGACGGCCTCGCGCAGGTCCCACGCGATCCGCACGGGGTCGCCGAGGAGTCTGCCCGCGCCGGTGACGTCGAGGAAGGCCTCGTCCACGGAGATCTGCTCGACGAGCGGCGTGAACGAGCAGAAGATCCCGTGCAGGCGCGCGCTGACCTCCAGGTACAGGCCCATGTCAGGCGCGATGAACACCGCGCCGGGACAGAGTGCCCTCGCGCGGGACGATGGCATTGCCGAGTGCACGCCGAACCGCCTGGCCTCGTACGACGCCGCGGCGACCACCCCGCGCGCGGCGTCACCACCCACGACGACGGGCAGCCCGCGCAGCTCGGGCCTGCGGAGGAGTTCCACCGACACGTAGAACGCGTCCATGTCCACATGGAGGATCGAACGCAACCCGGTCACAGCACCGCCGACGCTACTTCGTTCCTGCGCCGGCACGCCTACGATGAACGACGTGACCGACCAGGAATCCCCGCTCTCCGCACTCCCCTCCGGGACCGCCCGGATCCTCGCGTTCGTCGCGATCATCGTGACGGGTGCGGCCGGCGCGCTGATCGGGTACGGCACCGTCGACGTCCAGTGCAGTGGCGACTGCGGGCTCCCGCTGGGGCTCGGCATCCTCGTCGGTGCGGTCATGTTCGCCGGGGGCGCGGCGATCGTGGCGGTGCTCGTGCTGCGCGCGCTCGGCGAGTGGCGAGAGCTGGACGACGGACGATGACCTCTCTGGTCGATGTCGCGGCCGCCCTCGCCCGTCGCGCCGGCCTCATCGCGCTCGAGGGACGCCGCGGCGGCGACCTGGGCGAGTCCACCAAGTCGTCGCCGACGGACATCGTGACCAGGTACGACCGGCTCTGCGAGAAGGAGATAGTGGAGGGTCTCCTCGCCGCGCGCCCTGACGACGCCGTCGTCGGGGAGGAGGGCGCCTCGCGGCCCGGGACCTCCGGCGTGTCGTGGCACATCGACCCGATCGACGGCACGGCGAACTACTTCTTCGGGCTCCCCACGTGGTCGGTGTCGGTCGGCGCGTGCGACGCTGACGGCCCTCTCGCCGGGGCGGTGTACCTGCCCGTGCTCGACGAGATGTTCACCGCGTCGAGGGGCGGCGGGGCGTTCATGAACGGAACGCGGATCTCCCCGCGCGGGGTCACCGCCGTCGCGGACGCACTCCTCGCCACGGGGTTCGGGTACGACCCCTCGGCACGGTCCGCGCACGGGCGGACTGTGGCGAACATGGTGGGCAGGGTGCGCGACATCCGCAGGCTCGGCGCGGCATCGGTGGACATGTGCTTCGTGGCGTGCGGCCGTCTCGACGCGTACGTCGAGGGCGGGCTCAACTCGTGGGACATCATGGCCGCGCAGCTCGTCCTGACGGAGGCCGGCTGCATCGTGACCGACTTCTCCGGCGGCCCGGTCACGCCCGCGGAGGTCCTCGCGGCGGCGCCGTCGATACACGGGGGCATCATGGAGCTGCACGACGCGGCGAGGGCGCGGTGAACCCGGCGTCCCGTCGGTGCGCGACGGAGGGAGACAGATGACGGCAGTGCTCGCGATCGACGCAGGGACCACGGGCGTGCGCACCCGTGCCGTGTACGACGACGGCCGGCCGTCGATCTCCTCGTACCGGGAGTTCACCCAGCACTTCCCGCGCCCGGGATGGGTGGAGCACGACGCGGCGGAGATCTGGGAGGCGGTCGCCGCGACGCTCGCCGACGTCGCTTCGCGCACCGGTGACACGATCGCGGCGATCGGCATCACGAACCAGCGCGAGACGGTGGTGGCATGGGACAGGCGCACCGGCACCCCGCTCGCCCGCGCGATCGTGTGGCAGGACAGGCGCACCGCCGGGAGATGCGCGGAGCTCGCCCCGCACCTGCCGCTCGTCCGCCGCACCACCGGTCTCGTGCTCGACCCGTACTTCTCGGGCACGAAGGCGGCATGGCTGCTCGCGAACAACGACATGCCGGCCGTGGAGAACGTCGCGGTCGGCACGGTGGACGCATGGCTCGTCTGGAAGCTCACGGACGGGCGCGAGTTCGCCACCGACCCGAGCAACGCGAGCCGCACGATGCTGTTCGACATCCGCTCGATGTCGTGGAGCAGCGAGATGTGCGGGCTCCTCGGCGTGCCGGAACGCACGCTCCCCGAGGTGCGCCCGTCGAGCGGGCGGTTCGGTGTGACCTCGTCCGTCCCCGGCCTCGCGGACGGGATCCCCATCTCGGGCATCGCGGGCGACCAGCAGGCGGCACTCTTCGGCCAGGGCTGCACGACCGTGGGCATGGCGAAGAACACCTACGGCACCGGAAGCTTCGTCCTGCTGAACGTCGGCACGTCCTGCCCGGAACCCACTGACGGGATGCTCACGACCGTGGCGTGGGACCTCGGCGACGGTCCCGTCTATGCACTCGAGGGCTCGATCTTCGTCACCGGCGCCGCGGTGCAGTGGTTGCGCGACGGCCTCGGCATCATCTCGGAGTCGTCAGAGATCGGCCCGCTCGCGGCCGGCGTCCCGGACACGGGCGGTGTCTACGTGGTGCCCGCGTTCACCGGGCTCGGCAGCCCCTGGTGGGACCCCTACGCACGCGGCACCATCGTGGGCATCACACGCGGGACGACCCGCGCGCACATCGCCCGCGCGGTCGTGGAGTCGATGGTCTTCCAGACACGCGACGCCATCGACGCGATGACGTCGGCCGGGGGCGTCACGCTCGCCGAGCTGCGGGTGGACGGCGGCGCCTCCGTGATGGACATGATGCTGCAGCACCAGGCGGACGAGCTGGGCGTGCCGGTGCTGCGGCCCGTCGACCACGAGACGACGGCGCTCGGCGCCGCGTACCTGGCCGGCCTCGCCGAGGGCGTGTGGTCGTCCACCGACGACACGCGCGCGATGTGGCAACTGGACGCACGGTTCGAGCCGGGCCAGCCGAGCGGACGTCACGACACGTGGCGGCGGGCCGTGGAGCGCTCGCTCGACTGGGCCCGCGACTGAGCGGGCCGCGGCCGCGGATCAGGTGCCGTGACTCAGGCTGCGGTGGCGGCGAGGAGCGCGCTGCCGATGGCCCCGGCGCGCGGCCCGAGCTCTGCCGGGCGCACCGCGGGGTGCGGCCTGTTGTCGGAGGAGTAGAGCAGCTCATCCAGCCACTTCGTCATCGCGGGGTGAACGACGGACCACGCGTCCACGACTCCCCCGCCGACCACGACGACCTCCGGGTCGAGGACGTTCGTGAGGCTCGCGACCCCGACCGCGAACCACCGCGCGAAACGGTCGATGACCTCGAGCGACTGAGCCTCGCCGTTCATCGCGCGGGACATGACCTCTTCCCCGCTCATGCCGCCGCTCAGCATCCGCAGCGCGGAGCCGGACGAGTAACGCTCCCAGCAGCCGCGCCGCCCGCACACGCACTCGATCCCGTCGGCCTCGACGACCATGTGGCCGATCTCGCCGGCGAACCCGTTCGCTCCGCGCTGGAGCGCGCCGCCCATCACGATCCCGCCGCCGATCCCGGTGCCCAGCGTGACGATGAGCGCATCGGAGGCACCGCGCGCGGCACCGACCCGCCACTCGGCGTACGCGGCGCTCGTTGCGTCGTTCTCCACGTGCACCGGGATCCCGAGTGCGGAGCGCAGGCCCGGGCCGACCTCGATGTCGTGCGCGCCGCGCAGGTTGGGCGAGGCCTTGATGACTCCCTCGGGGGTGATGAGCCCGGGGACCCCGATGCCGAGGGCAGTGCCGCCGCCGAGCTCGCGGTGCATCTCGGCGAGCAGCTCGATCAGTTCGCCTGCATGAGGGGTCGGCCGGCGCAGCTCCGCGACGACGGCACCCTCGCCGTCCGCGGCGATGCCGTGGCACTTGGTGCCCCCGACGTCGATCCCGACAGTGGTCATGACTCGGCGCGGGCCTTGAGTTCCTTCACGGTGTCGAGGATCCTCTGCTCCGCGCGGCGCTTCACGAACCCGGGCAGCGGGATCACCAGTTCGATCTCGATCTCGTAGAAGACCTGCGTGCCGCCGTCGACCTCGACGAAGGAGTACGCACCGTCGATCGACCGCATGATGTCCCCGTCGACGAGGTGCCACGACAGCCTGTTGGGTGCGTCCGAGTAGTCGTAGGACAGGGTGTACCGCGTGCTGCGGCCCAGGGCGGACGCACGGAACTCCACGAGAGTTGCCCTGCCCTGTTCGTCGCGGCCGCGGACGATCGCCTCCTTCACGTCCTTCGCCCACTCGGGGTAGCGCTCGAAATCGAGGGCCACTGCGTACGCCCTGGCGAGGGGTGCGTTTATCAACGTCGTCTGCGCGGCGCGGTCACTCATGGCTCTCATCTTGCCCGTTCTGCGCCCCCTCCGGCGACACCCCCCGCCTCCCGGATGCGGCACGCGGCTCGAACGTGCCGTGGAACGCACCCCACAGTCCGTTCAGGCCGAGCCCCATCATCGGCACGAGGATGCCGAACGCGAGGGTGCTCCCCGGTTCGCCGTCGGTGGATCCCCTCGCCACCGCGGTCGCGATGCTCCACACGGTCTGCACGGCGAGCAACGCGTTCATCCGGCGGGCGACCCCCTTCGGCGCGATCCCGCCGAGGAGGAAGTAGAGCGCGGCGACGCCGATGTTGTCCTCCCGGCTCCGCTGGACGGCGTTCCAGTATCCCCACAGGAACGCGACCACGCCCACCGCGAAGCAGGCCAGGCTGGTGCCGACCGCCACCTGCTTCCACGGATTGTCGAACACGACGGCCGCGGCGAGCGACGTCACCACGAACACCGCGGTGAGGGCGGCATTCACCTGGATGATGACCCGCCCGGCGGGATGCGTGCGCTGGGTGCCGGTCACGCCGTTCATTGTGGCCCCGTGCCGAGCACGCCGCCCAGTCTCGCGGCGAGGACGCCGTAGTCGAAGTGCTCCACGGCCCGCCGGCGGGAGGCCTCGCCCATGCGGCGGCGCAGCGGGGCGTCGTCCAGCAGGCCCTCGATGCGTGCGGCGAGCGCCGGGACGTCCTCCGGGTCTGCCATGACCCAGCCGGTCTCGCCGTCGACAACGGCCTCCGCGGAGCCCCCGCTGTCCCCCGCGATCTGGGGGATCCCGCATGCGGCGGCCTCCACGAACACGATGCCGAAGCCCTCCTGCTCGAGTCCGCCCCACCGGTTGCGGCACATCATGGCGAACACGTCGGAGCACCCGTACAGCAGGGGCAGGTCGTCGTGCGCGACACGGCCGAGGAAAGTGACGGGCGCGTTCGTCTCGGCGGCGATTCGGCGGAGCCTGTCCTCGTCGCGTCCGGTGCTGCCGATGACGAGCCGCAGCGACGGCCGCGACGGGGCCAGACGCGCCACCGCGCGGATCACCGTGTCGTAGCCCTTCCTCGTGACGAGCCTGCTGACGCCGAGGACGACCTCGTCCTCCGCTCCGATGCCGAACCGTGCGCGCGCCGCCAGCCGTTCGTCCTGCGAGAGCGGGACGAACCGCGAGGTGTCGACGCCGGGCGGCACCACAGTGACCGGCAGTGCCCTGCCCGCCGCGTGGTCGCCCTCGCGTGCGGGGTACCCGCCGGCGGCGATCACGTGGCGCGCACCGCGCAGCACGTGGCCGAGGACCTGGCGCGACACCGGGAGACGCCCGGGCACCGTCACCTCGGCACCGTGCAGCACCACCATGTACGGGAGCGACAGTGCCGGGCCGACGAGACCGAGGGGAAGCGCAGGGTCGAGCACCACGAAATCGGCGCCGAAGTCCGCGGCCATCCTGTTGATGCGCTGCACCATCCACGGGTGCGGCAGCAGGACCGGCTCGCGGGTGCGCTCCACCCGGAACGGCTGCTGCGCGTCGAAACCGGCGGCACCCTCGTACGGGCTGGTGAGCACGGCGAACGAGTCCGCGGGAAGGCGGCGCCACCACTCCCACAGCAGGGACTGGATGCCGCCGATCTTCGGGGGGAAGTCGTTCGTGACGAGCAGGTGCCTCATAGGTCGCCCCGCAAGGCTGGCAGACGGGACAGTTCGTCGCGCACCATCCCGTCGGGGTCGTCCGCAGGCAGCAGCCCGAGCAGGCCGAGACGCGCCGCGGCCCACACGGCGTGCGCGCGCAGCACCGGCCGCCCGTCCACGAGCGCGTCCCGCAGCGCGGCAACCGTGCGCTGGTCGGCGGGGTCGGCCACGTTGCCGAGGTTGACGAGGAGGTTCCTCCTCACCCACACGGCGTCGCGGTCATGGACGTACCAGCGGTCGACTCGCTGCATCAGGGCGGCGTCGTCGCACGAGAGCAGCTCGAGGATGTCGATGCTGGATTCGACGGGACCGTCGGCTGCGGCGACGGGTGAACGGCGGCGGGTGAACGGGCAGGCCGTCTGGCAGTCGTCGCAGCCGTAGATGCGGTCGTGCAGTGCCTCGCGGAACTCCACGGGGAACACCCCGGGCTTCTGGAGCAGCCAGGAGAGGCAACGGTTCGCGTCGATCACGCCGGGTGTGGGGATCGCCCCGGTCGGGCACGCGGGGATGCACCTGGTGCACGTGCCGCAGCCGTCCTCGACGACGGTGGCGACAGGGAGGTCCGCCGTGGTCACGATGCACCCGATCACGAAGAAGCTCCCCGCACCGGGCACGAGGATGTTCGCGTTCTTGCCGTACCAGCCGATGCCCGCCAGCCAGGCGACCTCGCGGTCCACGATCGAGTTGTCGTCGGCGAACACGACGGCGCGGTGGCCGTCCGCCCGGAGGCGGCCGGCGACCTGCTTCAGCGACGACTTGAGGTGCGCGTAGTGGTCGACCCACGCGTACCGCGCCACACGTGCGCGCGGGGACCCCTCCCCGGGCGCGTCGCTGTCCGCGGCGTCGGTGGGGGCGATGTCGTACGAGCGGACGCCCACGATGACGGAGCGTGCGTCCGGCACCAGGGCGGACGGGTCCGTGGAGCGCAGCGGCTTGTGGTACGTGAACTTCATCCCGTTGACGAGCCCGGCGGACTGGCGGGCCGCCATCTGCTCGCGCGCCCTCGTCAGCGGGGCCGCAGGCGCGACGCCGATGCGGTCGAGCCCGGCCGCGCCGGCGACCGACTCCAGTTCGCGCAGGTAGGCGGCACCACCCGGCGCGTCGGGACGGACCGTCCTGGGGTTCTTCGGGATCCGCTCAGCCGATGGCACGGTGCCGAAGCGTAGGCACCAACCCGGCCTTTGCGAGCATGCGCACCTCGCGCAGCTCCTGCAGGCTGAAGATGACTGCACCGCGGTCGTTCTCGCAGAGCACGTTCATCATGCAGTCCGAGCATGCATCGCTGTCCTGCATGACGCACGTGTCGCAGGAGATCATGAGGACGGGGATGTTGTCTGTGTTCTGTGTTTCGCTGCGCTGTTCGATAGCCATGGCCCCACTGTGGCGCGGGGGTGTCACAGGGTTCTGGCGCCGTCCATGTCGACGGTGACGACCCGGGCTGCCCCGTCCGCGGGCAGGCCGGCGGCGACCCTCGATGCGGTGCCCGGCTCGCAGACGAGCGCGACCGTGGGACCCGACCCCGACAACCAGCCGCACAGGGCCCCGGCCGAGAGACCCGCCTCCAGTGCGGCCTTGCTCGGCGGGGCGAGCGCGAAACGGATGTCCTGGTGGATCCTGTCGCGGGTGGCCTCGCGGAGGACGGACGTGTCGCCCGAGGCGAACGCGGCCACGAGGAGCGCGGTGTGACCGATGTTGAAGACCGCATCGGCGAGCGGGATGGTGTCGCCGATCTTCCCCCGCGACTCGTTGGTGGATGTCGTGAACGAGGGCACCCACACCACGTACTCGGCCTCGAGCACGAGGGGCACGCGCACCGCCAGGTCAGCAGCGGTCGCGACCACCCCGCCGAGCAGCGACGCGGCGACATTGTCGGCGTGGCCCTCCAGTTCCGTGCCCAGCTGGAGCGCACCTGACGTCGCCACCGACCACGAGGCCCCTTCACGCTGCATCTCGGCCGCGACGATGCCGCCGATGCGCACCGCGCCGCTGAAACCCAGGCCCCGGCCCATGGGGATCTCGTTGCGGACCCACACCTGGCCCGCGCCGCCCGCGGCCGCGAAGGCGACCTGCGCGGGGTGCGTCGGCTCGGCCGGCAGCGCGCGCTCGGGCATCTCGTCCGCGCCGACCACCCCGACGTCTGCGTGCAGGGAGAAGGCCATCCCGAGGGCATCGAAGCCGGGGCCGAGGTTGGCCGACGTGGCGGGGACGCGCACTGCAGTCATCGCGTGGTCCTCACTGCCCCGTCCGGGCCGCGGCGCGGCGGCTCACCTCGACGGCGCGCTCCAGCACGTCACGGGCCGCTCCCGAGTCGATCGACGCGCAGGCGCGGTCGATCCCGTCGGCGATGTCGCTCACGAGGCCGGCCACGTGCATCGCGCAGGCCGCGTTGAACACGACGATGTCACGGACGGGACCCTTCTGCCCCGCGAGCAGGGAACGGAGCGCCGCGAGGTTGTCCGCGACCTCCCCGCCGCGCACGTCCTCGATCCCCGAACGGGCGATGCCGTGGTCCTTCGCGTCGATCTCGAACTTCTCCACTTCGCCGTCGCGCAGTGCGTACACCGTGTTCGGCCCGCTCACCGCGAGTTCGTCCAGTCCCCCGTGGCCGTGCACGACCCATGCGCTCGTCACGCCGCGGGAGTGCAGCGCCGCCGCCATCTTGTCCATGACGGCGGGGAACGCCACGCCGACGAGCATGTTCGACACCGGCGCGGGGTTCGCCATGGGCCCGAGCAGGTTGAACACGGTGGGGATGCCGATCTCGCGGCGGGACGGCCCGGCGTGGCGGAACGCGGGGTGGAACCGCGCGGCGAGGCAGAAGCCGAACCCGGTCTCCGTCACGCACTCCTCGACCCCCGCCGGGTCGAGCTCCACCGCGATCCCCGCGGCCTCGAGCACGTCCGCGGCGCCGCAGTTGGAGGAGGCGGCCCTGTTGCCGTGCTTGCACACGGGGACACCCGCGCCGGCGACGACGAGCGCGGCCATCGTGGAGACGTTGACCGAGTAGCTCTTGTCGCCGCCGGTCCCGACGATGTCGACGGCGCGTGCGGCGACGTCAGCGGGCAGGTTCACGCGGTTGCCCGCCGTGCGCACCGCGTGCAGCATCCCCTCGAGCTCGGCGGCTGTCTCGCCCTTGGCCCGCATCGCCACGACGAACGCGGTCATCTGCGACGGAGTCGCGTCGCCGCGGAGGATCTCCGTGATCGCGGACCCCGCGATGTCGGCACCGACGTCGTCGCCGGCGAGCAGGCGCGTGAGCAGCCCGGGCCAGCCGATGAATGAGGGGTCGTTCGCCATCGCTCAAGTATCCCCGCGCGGCGGCGCGGACGACGAATGGGTTAGGCCGGCCGGCGCCGCTGGCGGATGATGCGGCGGCGCTCCTTGTCTGTCGTGCCGCCCCACACGCCGTCCTTCTCGCGCGACGCGAGCGCGTGCTCCAGGCACGCGATCCTCACGCTGCAGACGGCGCAGATGGACTTCGCCTCGTCGGCGTTCTCCTCGGAGTCGGGGAAGAAGATGGACGGGTCGAGCCCCTGACAGGCCCCGCGTTGCCGCCAACTGATCTCCGGACCAGACATCGCTCCCCCTTCGATGCGGGGCGCCCCCGCCCCTGCCGGGAATCGTATGTGTCCGCTGTCACACGGTGCCAAATCGAGACTGAGATTGGGGCACGCGGGTGGCCGGGCCCGCCCGGGAGCGGGCCCGCAACGCGGGAGAGCGCCTTACGGGAGGAGGTCGGTGAGCAGCTCGGCCTTGGTGGACGGCGAGAGGGCGGCCACTTCCAGGTAGCTGGGGAGCGAGCACTGCACGGTCACGTCGCCACCGTCGAAGGCGGCCACCTGGGCCGGCGTGAAGTCGAACACCAGGTAGTGGACGGCCGCGGTCACGTCGTCGCGCGTGAGACCGGCGGCGTGCTTCTCGTCGATGCGGCCGGGCACCTCCGTGCCGTCGGCGAGGACGACCGAGATCGACCGCTCGAGACCCGCCAGCTTCGGCAGCCACTCGCGCACCTGCTCCTCCGACGTGAGCTCCACGAAGAGGGTGGCGCAGAGCTGGCCCGGCTCGGGGATCATCGGGTTGTAGGCGTTCAGCTCCTCGAGCACGCCCTCGTCGGTCATCGTCTTCTCGACGCGGATCATCTCCTGGATCTGGTACCGCATGGTGTCGCGGTTCTCGAACGACAGCGACATCAGCGTGCCGAGGGCGATGCGCCTGGTGCGGCGCTTCTCGATCACGGTGGTGCGGAACGCCTCGCGCTCGCGCTCGTAGGCGCGGAGGTCGGCGATGTCCTCGAGTGTGAGCTTGCGTGTCATGGTGGTGGTCATCTCTGCTTCCTTGGTCGGGGGGTTTCGGGGGTCGGGGGTTTCGGGTCAGTCGTTCTCGGGGATGCCGTAGGCGCGGGCCACGATGTTGAGCGGGTGCACCGCGCCGGCGCCGGTCTGCTCGGCTATCGCGGTGTTCGCCAGGTGGCAGTCACCGACGACCGCCTCGGAGCCGGCGGCGGTGACCTTCTCGCCGAGCTTCACGGCGAGCGGCACGGAGTACTCCTCGTTGCCGGCCTTCAGGCCCCACATGCCGTCGATGCCGGAGCACTGGTCGATCAGCTTGATCTTGGCCCCGGTGAGTTTCATCAGGTCGCGGCTGCGCAGGCCGATGTTCTGGGCCTTCAGGTGGCACGGGATGTGGTACGAGATCGTCTCGGGCACGGTGCCCGCGAACTCGGTGTCGAGCTCCGTGCCCTCGGCCTTGTGCAGGTTCATCAGGTACTCGGAGCTGTCGAAGGTGTGCTTGGCGACGAGCTCGGCATCCGGCCCGCCCACGTAGTCGACGTAGTCCTTCTTCAGCACGTATCCGCACGTTGGCTGGGGCACCACGATGTCCTTGCCGGAACGCACCGCCGCGGCGAGAGCCTTCACCTGCTTCACGGCCACCTTGGTGAAGCTGTCCACGTCACCGCTGTGCAGGTACGGCGCACCGCAGCAGCCGGCGCCGTCGATCATGGAGCACTCCACTCCGTTGCGCTCGAACACTCGCACGAGGTCCTTGCCGACACCGGGCTGCTGGTACTCCACGAGGCAGGTGGGGAACACGGCCACGTCACCCTGCTTCTTCGCGATGACGGGCTTGGTGCGCTTCTTGAACCAGGTGCTGAAGCGGGTCTTCGCGTACGGGGGCAGGAGGCGCACGGCGGACACGCCTGCGGTCGCCGCGACGGCCTTGCGGACCACGGAGTTCGGCTTGGCACCCATGACCTTGTTCGCCACGGGCGCGACCGCGCTCGCCACGGTTCCGAGCGCATCGGTGTGGCCCATGATCGAGGTGGTCGCACGCTTGCGCAGCGTCACCTGCCCGGTTGCGTGGCGCATCGCCTGGGCGCGCAGCATGAGCCGCGGGAAGTCGAGCGCCCACTCGTGCAGCTCGGGGATGTAGGGGCAGTTGACGTAGCAGAGCTTGCACTGGAAGCACTCGTCGATGACCTGGTCCTGCTCGGCGGGCGTGAGACGTCCGGCGTCCTGGTCCTCGTGCTTGTCGACGTAGGAGAAGAGCGTGGGGAAGGAGGTGCAGAACTTGAAGCAGAGACGGCACCCGTGGCACAGGTCGTAGACGCGGGTGAGCTCCTCGCGGACGTCTGCCTCGTCCAGGTACTGCGGGTGCTTCGGGTCGTATGTGATCGTCATCTGTCGTCGTGCTTCCTGTGTGCGTGTGTGTAACGGGGGCGGGCCGGGCGGGCCGTCCCGCGGCCCCACACGGAACGGGCGACCACGTGGTGTCGTGGCCGCCCGTTCGTCGTGTCGTCGGCGCCGGGGGCGCCGGATGGGTCAGAGGGCGGCGAGGCCCTCACCGAAACGGCCGGCGTGGCTCTTCTCGGCGCGTGCGAGCGTCTCGAACCAGTCGGCAATCTCGTCGAAGCCCTCCTCGCGGGCCGTCTTGGCGAAGCCGGGGTACATCTGGGTGTACTCGTAGGTCTCGCCGGCGATCGACGCCTTGAAGTTGGCCTCGGTCTCGCCGATGGGCTCGCCGCTGGCGGGGTCGCCGACCTCAGCGAGGTACTCGAGGTGACCGTGTGCGTGGCCCGTCTCGCCTTCGGCGACCGAGCGGAACAGTGCGGCTGCGTCGGGGTAGCCCTCGACATCTGCCTTTTGTGCGAACCAGAGGTAGCGACGGTTGGCCTGGCTCTCGCCAGCAAACGCCTCCAGCAGGTTCTCGTGGGTCTTGGTGCCCTTGAGGCTTGGCATGACCGGATCCTTCTTTCGTGAGTGGGTTGTGGTTGGTGTTCGCTGCTGTGGTCGACTACCGGGCGGCCCCGGAGCATTCGGCGCACAGGCCGCGGTACACGATGTGGGCATCGGTGACCGCGAATCCGTGGAGGCCGGCAAGCTCGGGGGTGCGCTTGACGTAGACATCGTGCACCGCACCGCATTCGTCACAGACCGCATGGTGATGATCCGAGACATTCGGATCGAACCTCTGCGAGCCCGTGCCCACCTCGATCGACTGGATCTCTCCCATCTGGGCGAGCTCCGTCAACGTCTGGTACACGGTGCGCAGCGAGATCCCGGGCATCAGCTCGGAAGCCACGCTGAACAACGAGTCCGCGGTGGGATGGGTGCTGTTGTTGTGCAACAAACGGAACAACAACTGGCGCTGCGGCGTCACCTTCAGGCCAGCGGCGCGGAATGCGACGGTGAGCTCCTCGGGTGAACGCATGCCATGAGATTACAGCAATGGTTGCTTGTTCGCAAGCATTGAGAACAAATAACGCGTGCTGTGACAACTGTCCCGCGCCAGGCCGCCACATAGGCTCGCCGTGATGACTCCCCCTCCCCAACACCCTTTCGACCGTTCTGATTCCCTGCGCCGGCTGGCCGGCGGCGAGTTCGACATCCTGGTCGTCGGGGGCGGGATCACCGGGGTGGGCGTGGCCCTCGACGCCGCGAGCCGGGGCTTTGCCACCGCGCTCGTGGAGAGGGACGACTTCGCCTCCGGAACGTCGTCCAAGTCCTCGAAACTGATCCACGGGGGGCTCCGCTACCTGCAGCAGGGCGACGTGCGCCTCGTCTACGAGGCACTCCACGAGCGCAAGCGGCTGCGCAGGAACGCCCCGCACCTCGTGAAGGTCCTCCCCTTCATGATCCCGATCCTCACGAAGGACGGCGTGGTCTCGCGCAAGATCGCGCGCGCGCTCGGCTCGGCGATGTGGATGTACGACCTCACCGGGGGCTGGAGGATCGGCAAGATCCACCGCCGACTCCGCGCGAAGTCGGCGATCAAGCACCTCCCCACGATGGACGCACGCCGGCTCGCGAGCGCGTACCTCTACTACGACGCGGAAGCCGACGATGCACGGCTCTGCCTCACCGTGGCGCGCACCGCCGCCGACCACGGCGCGGTCGTGGCCAACCGGTGCGCCGTCACCGGCATCGAGCCGCAGGGCAGCGGCCACCTCGTGAGGATGCGCGACACCGTCACGGGCGACGAGCTGACCGCGACCGCACGCGTGGTGGTGAATGCGTCCGGTGTGTGGGCCGACGACGTCCGTGCGCTCGACGAGAACACGCACCCGGACACGATCCGGCCGGCCAAGGGTGTCCACCTCACCGTGCCGTGGGAGAAGGTGCGCAACGACATCGCGGTCGTGATCCCGGTCCCGAAGGACCGCCGCAGCCTCTTCGTGGTGCCGTGGATCGCGAACGGGGACGGCACCTACCGGTTCACGTACATCGGCACCACCGACACCGACTACAAGGGCCCGGTCGACGACCCGCAGTGCACCAAGGAGGACATCGACTACGTGCTGAACGCACTCAACGCGAGCGTCACCACGGGTGTCACCGTGGACGACGTCACCGGGGTGTGGTCAGGGCTGCGCCCGCTGGTCAAGACCGACGACACGTCGGCGAAGGCCGGCCGCACCGCGGACCTCAGCCGCCGCCACAAGGTGTCCACCTCGCCCACCGGCGTCGTGACGGTCACCGGCGGCAAGCTCACGACCTACCGCGAGATGGCGCAGGACGCAGTGGATGCCGCGCAGGAACTGCTCGGGCGCAGTGCGCGCTGCCGCACGAAGAACCTGCCCCTGCGCGGCGCCAGCGGGAAGCGCACCTCCGCCACACCGCTCGATGCACACCTCGACGGCCGCTACGGCTCCGACGCACCGCTCGTGCGCGCCCTCATCGAGGGGGACGCCTCGCTCGGCGCGGAGCTCGTGCCCGGCCTTCCCTACCTGAGGGCCGAGGCCGTCCATGCGGTCACCCACGAGATGGCGGTCAGCCTGGACGACATCCTCACCAGGCGCACACGCTCGCGCCTGCTCGACCGCCGAGCGGCACGTGCCGCCGCACCGGCCGTGTGCGACCTCGTCGCGCCGCTCCTCGGGTGGGACGCCGCCGAGAAGAGCAGGCAGCTCGCCGCGTTCGTCGACGAGTGCGCGCGCGAGGACGCAGCCGGGCTGGTCACCGAGGCGGAGTTCATAGCGGGGAGCACCAGATGACCATCCAGACGTTCGGCACGGCGGCAACGCCCCCCATCGAGTTCGGCACGGACCCCTCGGCCGTGCGGGCGCACCTGCCCGCGGTCGCCGCTGTCGCGGAGGAGCACCTCGCCTCACTCGCGCGCATCTGCCCCACCGACACTTCGCACGCGGACAGGGCCGAGCACGGCAGGGACTGGTGGCCGCTCGCGATGCGGTGGGCCCTCGCCGGAGAGACGCCGCAGCTGCCCGGCGCGGTCTGCCGGCCCCGCGACACCGCAGAGGTCTCGGCTGTCCTCGCCTACTGCAACGACAACCGGATCGCCGTCACGGCGAGCGGCGGGCGCAGCGGCGTCTGCGGCGCGGCGATCCCGCTGAACGGCGGCATCGCACTCGACATGACCTCGATGCAGGGCATCGACAGCGTCGACACGGTGTCCGGCATCGTCTGCGCGCTCGCGGGCACGTTCGGCCCCGACCTCGAGGACGCGGCGCGTGCGCACGGCCTGACCGTGGGTCACTACCCGCAGTCAGTCGCCATCAGCACCGTCGGCGGGTGGGTGGCGTGCCGCGGGGCGGGCCAGTACTCGACGCGCTACGGGAAGATCGAGGACATGGTGCACGCACTCGAGGTCGTCATGGCCGACGGGACTGTGGTCCGCACCGGAGGTGCGCCGGCCGGCGCGGTCGGCCCCGACCTGACGCAGTTGATCCTCGGCAGCGAGGGCACGCTCGGCGTCGTGACCCGCGTGTGGCTGAGGGCCCACCCCCTCCCGGAGGTGGAGCGCCGCGCCGCGTACTCGTTCGCCGGCCTCCCGGACGGGTTCGAGGCATGCCGCCGGGCCATCCGCAACGGGGCGAACCCGGCCGTGCTGCGCCTCTACGACGGCGCGGAGAGCAAGAGGTCGCACGGCGGTGACGGCACGGAGGCAGTGCTGCTCGTGCTCGACGAGGGCACCGAGGCACTCGTCGACGCGGCGATGTCCGTGACCCACGATGCATGCATGTCCATGGGCGCGCGGGTCCTGGACACCGACCTCGTGGAGAAGTGGGTGCACCACCGCAACGACACGAGTGCGCTGCAGGCGCTCACCCGCAAGGGCTACGTGGTGGACACCATGGAGGTCGCGGCGAACTGGGCGTTGCTCGACGACGTCGTCGAGCAGGTGGAGACCGCGATGCTCGCGGTGCCCCACGCCCGCGCGGCCACGTGCCACCTCTCGCACAGCTACATCGAGGGCGCCTGCGTCTACTTCACGTTCGCGGCGAACCCGCCGGAGGACGAGTTCGAGCAGACGTACCGCGCGCTGTGGACCGCCGGCCAGACGGCGGCGATCGCGGCCGGTGCCAACCTCTCGCACCACCACGGCGTCGGGCACAGCCGTGCCCCGTTCATGCGCCAGGCACTCGGCAACGGGCTGGACGTCCTCGCGGCGGTGAAGAGGGCACTCGACCCGAACGGCATCCTGAACCCGGGGAAACTCGGCCTGTGAGGACTCTCGTCATCGACGTCGGCACGAGCGGGTTGCGCGCTGCCGTCGTCAATGACGACGCGACGGTCACGGACCTGCACCACGAGGAGTTCGCACCGTCCACCCCGGCGCCCGGGCTCGTCGAGTTCGACGCGGAGGCGATGCTCGCGGCCGTGCTGCGCGTCGCCGCGGCGGCCATGGGCGGCCGGCCCGTGGATGCCGTCGGCATCACCAACCAGCGCGCGTCGACCGTGGGCTGGCGGCGCTCGACAGGCCGGCCGATCGGCCCGGCGATCGGCTGGCAGGACCTGCGCACCGTGGGCGACTGCATCATGGCCAGGGTCAACCACGGTCTTGCGCTCGCGCCGAACCAGAGCGCCACGAAGATCGCATGGATGCTCGCGAACCACCTCCCCGATGATGCCGCGCGCGCCGACGACGACATCCTCTTCGGCACGGTCGACACCTGGCTGGTCTGGAAGCTCTCCGGCGGCGTCTCGCACGTCACCGACAGGACCAACGCCGCGGTCACAGGGCTCGCCGTCGCCTCAGGCGCGGGGTGGAACACCGAGGTGCTCGCCGCCCTCGGGTTGCACGCCCACCAGTTGCCCTCGATCGTCCCCACGTCCGGCCGCATCGCGGCGGCCACGGGACTGCCCGGCGCGCCCCCGGTCACTGCCCTCGTCGGTGACCAGCAGGCGTCACTCGTGGGCCAGGGGTGCATCACGCCCGGCAAGGCAAAGATCACGTTCGGGACGGGCGGGATGCTCGACATGTACGTCGGCACGGGGGCGCCGTCATCCGCACGGCGGAGTGCCGGCGGCACGTTCCCCATCGTCGCCTTCAGCGACGCGGAGACCACCCACTACGGCGTCGAGGCGATCATGCTGTCGGCGGGCACGAACGTGGAGTGGCTGCGCGACGACATGGGCCTCATCTCGTCGGCCGCGGAGTCAGACGCAGTTGCGGCATCGGTCTCATCGACCGACGGTGTCGCCTACGTTCCCGCGCTCCTCGGGCTCGGCACGCCGCACTGGGACTACGGCGCGCGGGGTGCGCTGTTCGGCATCACGCGCGGCACCACGAGGGCGCACATCGTGCGCGCCGTCCTCGAGGGCATCGCCCACAGGGGCGTGGACCTCGTCGACGCCGCCGTGAGCGACACGGGCATCGACGTGCGCGAGCTCCACATCGACGGAGGGATGAGCCGCAACGCCACCTTCGTCCAGGCTCTGGCGGATGCAGCAGGTCGTCCCGTCACCGTGTCACCCGTCACGGAGGCCACGACCCTCGGCGCCGGGCTCCTCGCCGGAACGGCCGTGGGGCAATGGCCGACCCTTGCCGATGCATGCGCCCGCACGGGGGGCTTCCGCACCGTCCGCCCATTGGGAGCACCCGGCCTCTCGCGACAACAATGGGGTGAGGCGGTCTCGCGGGCACGGGGCTGGATACCCGACCTGTCGACACTGGACTTCTAGTGTTGTCACGCGGGACGACCCGGTCCGCAGGGCCGGCCGGGTACGGCAAGTCCGCGCACCGCACCCTGAACGACCAGACCATCGACACAGACAAAGGAAGCCCCCGAGTGGACACACAAGCTCCTGACACCGCAGCCGCCGAGCCGCGCAGCCGCCGAGCGTTGCTCGCGTCGCTCCTCGCCGCCGGGGCCACGGCCTCCGTACCGCTCCTCGCCGGCCGCGCATCGGCGGCGGAGGAATCCGCCACGACGACCACCGCCCCGCCCGACCGTTCGGCGTCCGATGTGTCCGTCATCAACACGCTCATCGAGCGCGAGGCCTCGATGGTCGCCACGTACAAGGCCGCCGTCGGGTCGGTGTCCGGTGACGACCTCGCGGCGCTCCTCACCATCCACGCGCACCACATCGCCTACGTCGAGTCGCTCTCCGCGTACCTCGGCACTGACGCCGCCGCGCCGTCCGGTGCGCCGCTAGCCCTGACCACTTCCGGCGGGTTCAGCGCGGTCGCCGCCCAGCTGGCCGCCCACGAGGGTGCCACCGCCGCCGCCCACATCGCGGCCCTCGGCAGGATCCAGGGGATCGACGCGGCGGCGCTCGTCGCATCGATCATCACCGTCGTCGCCCGCCACCGCGCGGCGCTGCTCGTCTCGAGCGGTGCCGACGCCGCCGCCCTCTAGTCCCCGCCAGCACCGAAGGAACCGATCAACGTGAACACACAGAAGATCAGCCGCCGCAGCCTCATCACACAGGGCGGGGCGCTCGCCGCCGCGGGCGTCGTCCTCGCGGCGTGCGGCAGCGAGACGACCGGGCTCTCCCGTGTCGGCCTCTCCCCCAGCACCACCGCACTCCCCGAGGCGCACGTGAGCGACGTCGTGCTTCTGCGCACCGCGCAGTCCGTCGAGAACCTCGCCGTCACGGCCCTCTCTGACCCGGCAATGTCGAAGGGCAACGCGGCCACGAAGGCGGCCGTTGCGGTCTTCCTCGACGGCCACAGGGCGAACGCCGCCGCCATCGCCCCGCTCATCGCCGCGCGCGGTGGTGAGGCGTTCGGCGAGCCCAACACGCGGATGATGAAGAACTACGTGTCGGGCGCGCTCGCGCTGATCGCCGAGAGCGACCAGGCCGAGGCGGACGTCATCGCGTTCGCCCACGCGATCGAGGGCGTGGTCGCGGCCACGTACCAGGCGTTCGTGGCCTGGACGAACGAGCCCGCGCTGCGCCAGGCGATGATGACGCTCGCCGTGAAGCCGTCGGAGTACGCGGTCGTCCTCGCCCAGATGGTGAGCCCCGGCACGAAGGGCATCTCGCCCGCCCTCGACGAGTCCGGGAACCCCGTGGTCTCGGCGCTTCCCTCCAAGTACGGCAGCCTGGGGTCGTTCGACGCGACGATCGGCAAAGTCACCGAGGCGGGTGCGCGCACCGTGGTCACCATGGAGACCCCCAGCCTCAACAGCCTCGAGTACTGACCCGCGCGGGGTACGTATCTCTCTCGCCTTCGGGCGGGCCTCTCCGTACACTCGTCTGTGACGGTGAGTCATTCGGGTGACCGCAGTGCAGCGATGCATTGAGGAAAGTCGGGACTTCACAGGGCACAGTGCTGGCGAGAGCCAGGTCGGGGCGACCTGACGGACAGTGCAACAGAGAGCAGACCGCCGATGGACGGAGACGTCACAGGCAAGGGTGAAACGGTGCGGTAAGAGCGCACCAGCACCGGCAGCGATGCCGGTGGCTAGGTAAACCCCACTGGAAGCAAGGCCAAGCAGGGGGTGGGCTGCCCGCCCGCCGTACGGCAACCCCCGGGTAGGCCGCAGAGATGGATGGTCACCACCCACCTCGTGGGCACAGAATCCCGCTTACAGAATGGCTCACCGTCACTTGTCGAGGCCGCCGAGGTGGGCCGTCTCGTTGAAGGTGACGAGAGCAGGCCCCGCAGGCCCGAGCGCGACGGTGCAGATAGATGCCCGGTCGAGGGACATCCGCCAGGTCATCTCCGGCCCCGCACCGAGCGCCCACGTGACCGCGCTCTTGATGGGCGACACGTGCGACACGATGATGATGTCGCGGTCGCGCGCCGCCTCCGACAGTTCGACGAGCGCGGGGCGCACTCGCGAGTCGAGCTCCTCCAGTGACTCGCCGCCCGGCGGCCGGAACGCAGGGTCGCCGCGCCA
This sequence comes from uncultured Bifidobacterium sp., assembly GCA_964653385.1. Classification (GTDB taxonomy): domain Bacteria; phylum Actinomycetota; class Acidimicrobiia; order Acidimicrobiales; family Ilumatobacteraceae; genus UBA2093. The sequence goes on from CAZZFB010000005.1 coordinate 35,891, forward strand.
GGCGCTCCACTCCCCTCGCGGCACCTCCGACATTGCCAGGCCGTCCCAGTCGCCGTAGTCGAGTTCCACGAAACGCTCGTCGATCTCGGGCTCGCCCCCGATCGCCCGGGCCGTCTCCACGGCCCTCGCCAGCGGGCTGCTGATGACCCGTGCACCGGGGAACCGCGCACGCAGGTGCTCGCCGGCCGCCCGCGCCTGGAGGACTCCGGTGGCATCGAGCGGCACGTCGATGCGGCCCTGCAGGCGCCCGCCTGCGTTGACCTCCGTGCGTCCGTGGCGCAGGAGGATCAGCACGTCCCCGCCCCGGTCCCCTTGTCCGGCCCGACGGCAAGAAGCCGGCCGGTGCGCCACAGACGGCGCCGGGCCGCGGGGTCGGAGAGGCCGTGCGTGCGCCACATCCACCAGACGGCAGCCGCCCCGAGCAACTCCAGAACCACGTTCGTGCCCATCCTGTCGAGCGACGGGAGCGGCTCGCCCCCGAAGGACAGCCCGCCGAAGGGCCACCAGAAGACCGTGGTGAGGGCGAACGCACCGTCGAAGACGAGGTGCATGAACATCCCGATGGGGACGGCGAGCGCGTGCCGGCGGGCCTCCCTCCGGCCGCGCGTGAAGACCATCACCGCGGCGAGGGCCACGACTGCGGCGGTGACCGAGTGCATCACCCATGCACCGCCCGTGACGATGTCGACGGCGTCCGGCAGCAGCGCCCCCGCGGCGAGCAGGCGGTAGTCGAACCGCTCGTCGCGGAAGACGAACCACACCGCGACCCAGGCGGTGCCGACGAACCAGAGGAGCACGCGGTCAGCCTACGGAACCACGGTCGTGCGCACAGACGCGGGCACGCCCTTCGCGCAGTCGTAGACGAGGAACCTCTGCGGGTCGACACCGACCACCTTCGTCAGCGGGTTCGTGTCCGTCGGCGCGATCGTGGTCCCCGGGTCCACGACGCTCACCACGGGCCCCCTGTAGGCGGTTGTCGGCGTGGCAGGGACGCCACCGGGGACTGTCGTCGCGGGTGAAGTCGTGGCCGCCGGCACCGTCACGGCAGGCACAACCGTGCTCACGGCACCCGTCTGCGCACGCGGCAACCGGCCGGACACCAACTCGGCGATGCAGTCGACCCCGGGCAGGTACAGCCGCATCTGGTTGCGTGCGGGCGGCGCGGGCGCATCCCAGTCCACCACGGGCAGGCCCGCGTGCGCCGCGTCCATGTACGCCTTCCAGATCCGCGCCGGGTAGGTGGCGCCCTGGACGCGCGGCACTCCGTCGGCCCTGAACTCCGGGATGTTCACCATCGGCGTGTAGCCCTTGGGGTCGCCCACCCACACCGCGGTCGTGAGCTGCTTGGTGAAGCCGACGAACCACGCGTTCGTGTTCTCGTCCTGGGTCCCGGTCTTGCCCGCGGACGGCCTGTCGCCCTCGAGCGGCGTGCGCCTCGCCGTGCCCCGGATCAACGACTGCTTCAGGATGGCCACCTGCTTGTCGGCGACCTCCTTGCTGATGACCTGCACCCCGCTCAGGGCGTGCTGAAACAGGACGCGCCCCGTCCCGTCCTCGATCTTCTCGATGAAGAACGGTTCGTGGTGCATCCCGCCGTTCGCGATCGTCTGCGCGCCCGACGCCATGTCGAATGTGCTCAGTTCGTTCGCACCTGTGGAGAAACTGGCGTACGGCCAGATCCTGTACGTGTCCGGACGGAGGTAGGCCGACGCGGCCATCTTGTAGACGGTGTTCGGCAGCCTGTTCAGCCCCACGATCTGGGCGAGCCGGGCATACGCGCAGTTGATGGAGAGCCATGTCTGTTCCTCGAGGGTCGTGAGCGGCTTGCTCACGCCCTTCGTGATCCTGAACGGTTCCTCCGGCTTGCCCGGGTTCGGCAGCGTGCACGGGAGCGTCCCGTCGATGAGGTCGGTCCCCTCCACCCCGGCCTCGAGCGCCGCGGTGAGCACGAACATCTTGATGCTGGAGCCCGTCTGACGGCGGCGCAGGGCGAGGTTCACCTCGCTGCGCCCCGGGGCGAACCCGGGCCCGCCGACGAGCGCGCGCACGGCACCCGTGGCGGTGTCGAGCGAGACCACCGCCGACTGGATGCCGGTCTTGTTCGCCGGCAGTCTCTCCCGCGCGGCCTTCTCCGCCTTCGCCTGGTCGGTGGCGTTGATGGTCGTCGTGACCGTGAGACCGCCGCGGTACAGCGCGTCGTAGCGTTCGGCATACGTGGCCCCGAGCACCGTGCTCTTGTTCAGCAGGTAGTCACGGATCATCTCGCTGATGTAGGTGCGCGACGTCGACTGCCGCGACACCGCGCTCGCCTTCTCCGGTATCGGGAACTCCGCGAGCGTTGCGTCCGCGACCTCCCGGGTCATCAACGACGTCTCCACCAGGCGCTCGAGCACCTGTGCGAACCTCCGCCGCGCCTGCTCCGGCCGGCGGATCGGGTCGTAAGTGGAGGGTGCGCGGACCAGCCCGGCGAGGAATGCGGCCTGCGCCAGCGTGAGGTCGGCGACCCTGGTTCCGAAGTACGTCTCCGCCGCCGCCTGGATGCCGTACGCGTTGTTGCCGAAGAACA
>CAZZFB010000005.1:38556-40145 GCA_964653385.1 uncultured Bifidobacterium sp.
CCGAAGTACGTCTCCGCCGCCGCCTGGATGCCGTACGCGTTGTTGCCGAAGAACACCGTGTTCAGGTACCGCTCGACGATCTTCTCCTTCGGCACGGACTTCTCGAGCATCGCCGCGTACCGCGCCTGGAGGATCTTGTACCGGCCGTCACGCGGCAGGCCCGCGAGGAACTCGTTCTTCACGACCTGCTGGGTGATCGTGGAGGCACCCTGGCGGGACGAGGTGTACTGGAAGTTGGCGAGCGCGGCGCGCACGAGCGCGCGCAGGTTCACGCCCCTGTGCTTCTCGAACCCCTGGTCCTCCACGGCGAGGACAGCCAGGATCACGTGATCCGGCACGGCCTCGATCGCGAGCGGCTGGCTGTTCTCGAACTCGAAGACGCCGATCTGCGTGCCCGACACGTCGAGGATCCTGCTGCGCGTGGCGAGACCGCTGAAGGAGCCCGGAAGGCGCACCGGCACCTCCTCGTGCGAGTGCAGGATGCCCCAGGCGTGCGGGGCGGCGCCGACCACGGCGGCGCTCACGAGGAGCGCACCTGCCGTGACGGCAACGGCCATCCGGGCGGTCCACGATGCAGGGTTCCTCACAGCATGACCACGGTACTTGCGGGCCGCGTTCGCACGTGCGCACCCCTCTTGCGCGCGCGGCACCTGCCACGGCTACCCTCGCCGCATGAGCGAATTCCCCCATCGTGGCTTCCGTTTCGGTGTCCAGGCCTCCCGGGCCTCGTCGGCGCGGGAATGGGCCGACCTCGCGCGGAGGGCCGAGGCGAACGGGTACGACGTGCTCACGATGCCGGACCACTTCACCGACCAGCTCGCCCCGGTGCCGGCACTGATGGCGGCAGCGGACGCAACCACCGACCTGCGTGTCGGGGCCCTCGTGTTCGACAACGACTACAAGCACCCCGTGGTCCTCGCGAAGGAGCTCGCCACGATCGACCTCCTCTCGGACGGCCGCCTGGAGATCGGTCTCGGTGCCGGCTGGATGATCAGCGACTACGAGGAGGCGGGCATCCCGTACGACTCCCCCAAGGTGCGCATCGACCGTTTCGTCGAGGGCCTGCGGGTCATCAAGGGCACGATGGCCGAGGGTCGCTTCTCGTTCGCGGGCGAGCACTACACGGTCACCGACTACGACGGCCAGCCGAAGCCGGTGCAGCGCCCGTGCCCGCCCGTGCTCATCGGGGGCGGCGGGAAGCGCGTGCTCTCCATCGCGGCGCGTGAGGCCGACATCGTGGGCATCAACGGCACCCTCACGGCGGGCGTCATCGGCGTGGAGGCCGTGAGCACCATGACGGCGGCCGAGGTCGACAAGAAGGTCGCCATCGTCGCCGAGGCCGGGGCGCACCGTCTGGCCGACATCGAGATGAACATCCGCACGTTCTTCGTGAAGGTCACCGACGACCGCCGCGGCACGGTCGATGCCATCGCGGGCATGTTCGGCATCCCCGCCGAGTTCGTGGAGGAATCCCCCTTCGCGCTCATCGGCAGCGTGGACTCGGTCATCGAGACGGTCCTCGCCGCGCGGGAGCGCTGGGGCTTCAGCTACTTCATCGTCGGCGGCGAGAACATCGAGGAGATCGCGCC
>CAZZFB010000006.1:0-35924 GCA_964653385.1 uncultured Bifidobacterium sp.
GGAGCATTGCTGTCAGTGGTTGCCGCTGGTGCAGTGACTGCTGGAGTTGCAGTGGTTGGTGGTGCAATGGGCAACACAATCACGGGGTTTGAGGCAGGGCTAGGAAGGGAGTCGGCATACACGCCATCCCTCTTTCCCACAGTTGTGAATGTGTATGACATTCCTCTTGTGAGCCCACTGATGGTGCACGAGCCTGCGGTGCCAGTCACGGTGCACGTTGCACCGCCGGGTGATGCAGTGATCAGGAAAGAACGAGGGGAAGGGGACCCTGGATTTGCGACAGTGATCGTCGCGCTTTCGATACCGGCTTCGACAGTCGGTGCGCTTGGAGTACTCACTGCGACGACATTGTTTCGAACTGAGTGTGGACCGAATGATGCGGCGTCTGCGCCTGTCGGACTTTGAATCGCTGCATTTGTTGTTGCCGCATCAGGAGTTGGTGCCACATAACTGACCGTGATGACGGACCCTGGACGAATTTGTTTAGACAGTTTCAGGTCCATCCAATAACACGAAGTTGGGCAACCAGGTCCGTACTGCACTGAGGTAACTGAAATCGGCTGTGCGTCGACCAAGACGGAGAAGCTGGCAACAGGAGGCAAAGTTCCTCCCAATGATCCGCCCGCGTTGTTGCCGGATGCATTCATGAACTGAATGGTGAGACCATCTTGTGAGGTATCTCCAGTTGTGGTGAAGAGGGGTACAACTGACGCCCCGGCCGAGCTGATTGAGAGTGGAACCGGTCCGGCAATGAGTGAAATGGCTATGAAGGCAGAGAAAAGAGCTCGTGGGGTGCGGAATCGATGAGTTGTGAACATCTAACTATCTTAGAGGTCACTGAACTTCCCTAAGGGACCCTCTGAGGTCCCCGGCGAGCGCCCATGAGCAGTGAAGTGACGGCCAGGCGAACTGCGGCGCACGATCGTTCCCGTGTGGAGGCTGCTTCCGTCAGGACCTGACCTGGTTTACGGGCGACCGTCGCACAGGACCCGACCGCCACCTCACCGCTCACGCTGAGGTTCTTGCTCTTCGCGACGCCAGCGCACTGTTGGGTAGTTGGCGATTAAGTGATTGCACATTGGTCGTTACGTTGGAACCATGCGTCATGTGCGCCGGTGCAACGCAATCTGCTCGTATTGGCCGTCTTGTCTATGGCGCAGCGAACTTCGAAGCCGGAGCAACAGCAAGTTTGTACAACGTCATGAGCGATCCACGTCTTGGTCACAATCCGCCAGTAGAACATGGTGTTTTGACCGAAGAATCTGCTGAGTTGTTGAAGGAATTCTTCTCCTCAAAGCGTTCATAGCCCCGATAGCGTTTATTGACGGAAGGGTGCCAGAGCGGCCGAATGGGACGGTCTCGAAAACCGTTGTGGGTGCAAGCTCACCGTGGGTTCAAATCCCACCTCTTCCGCCACGCGACCCGGCTCCGGCCGGGTCGTCTGCTTTACCGGCGCCCGAACACCTGCGGCGGCATCTTCTTCTCCCAGCCCTTCGGCATCAACGGTGCGCCGAAGTCGCGGAGTGCGGCGAGCACCGGCCTGATGTCGCGTCCACGCGGGGTGAATGCATAGCTGACCGACCTTCCCGGTCCGGCCGTGCGCTCGAGAATGCCCTCTTCGACCAGGCTCTTCAGGCGGCTGCCCAGCAGGGTGGGCGGGATGCCGTCGAGACCCGACCGCAGGTCTGCGAACCGGCGCGGGCCGTGGAGCGACACCTCGCGGAGGATGAGGAGGGTCCAGCGGTCGCCGACGAGGTCGAGCGCGCGGGCGATGGGACAGAACTGGTCGTACGACCTGCGGTCACCTGACCGGGAGGCTTCGGTTCTGCGCGGCATGGTCCCCAATAGTACAGTTTCTGTACCAAGGGGGAAACCATGACCACCACCGCCTCGCCGGCCGTCCGGTCGCCGTGGGCCACGTTCACCGTGTGCGCCATCGCGTCCTACATCTCCACGCTCGACATGTCGATCGTGAACGTCGCCTTCTACGAGATCGGGAAGGACTTCGAGGGCACCCCGCAGTCCACCGTCGCGTGGGTGGTCACCGCGTACTCGATCCTCTTCGGCTCGCTCCTCGTGGTGTCCGGCAGGCTCGCCGACCAGATCGGGCGGCGCAGGTTCTTCCTGCAGGGCACCACGGTGTTCTTCATCGGGTCGTTCCTCTGTGCCATCGCACCCAACATGGGGACGCTCATCCTCGGGCGTGCGGTGCAGGGCGTCGGCGGGGCGATCATGACGCCGGCCTCGACGGGTCTCCTGCTTGCCGCGTTCCCAGCCGAGAAGCGCGGCCAGGTGATGGCATGGACAGGCTCCATCGGTGCGCTCGGCGTGGCATCCGGCCCGACCCTCGGTGCGTTCTTCGTCTCCGCATTTGGCTGGCGTTCCGCATTCTGGATCAACGTGCCGATCTGCATCGTCACGATCGTTCTCGCCATGCGCAACACGACCGAGTCGCCGCGACAGGCGGGTTCCATCCCCGACATTCCCTCTGCGGTCGTCTTCACGGCCGCCGTCGGCTCGCTGGTGTGGGCCATCTCCCGGTCAGAGACGGAGGGCTGGGGCGACAGTTCCGTGCTCCAGCTGTTCCTCGTCGCCTCGCTTCTCGGTGCCGCAGTGGCGTGGCGCTCCCGCACGCACCATGACCCGTTGCTGCCGGCGGCACTCTTCCGCGAGCGGACCTTCACTCTCGCCAACATCTCCACGATGCTCTACGGGGCGGCGTTCAGCGGCAACATCCTGAACAACGTGCTCTTCCAGCGCACCATCTGGCAGTTCAGCGCGAACAAGGCAGGCTGGTTCTCGGTGCTGTCGCCGATCACGGTCGCGGTCACGTCGATGATCGTCGGCAGGAGGATGGCGTCGATCGGCTACAGGAGGCTCCTCATCACGGGCCCGATGATCATGTCCGCGACCGTTGTGGGGTCCGTGCTGTTCCTGGACGTCGAGCCGACCCCCTGGTTCCCGTTCCTGCCGCTCATGTTCTTCCTCGGCATCGGTCTCGGGTCCACCTTCCCGGCCTTGTCGGCGTGCACGGTGCTGCGCCTGCCCCAGGAGCGCTTCGCCCTGGGCGGTGCGATCAACAACACGTTCCGCCAGGTGGGTGCTGCCGTCGGTGTCGCACTCGTCGTCACGGTGCAGTCGCGCACCGAGGGCATCGAGGGGTTCCGCAACGGGTGGAAGGTTGCGGTTGTCTTTGCGGTCGCCGCCGCGGCTGTCTCCGTGTTCCAGCCGGGCAGGGACAGGCAGCACACGGCCTGACCGGCCGGCACCGCGGCGCCGTAGCGTGTCGGCGTGCCCCCCGCAGGAAGCGACCCGTTCCGGACCCTCGGCGTGCCGTACTCGGCGACCCAGGCGCAGGTCTACGAGGCATGGCGCGAGGCGATCAAGCGCCTCCACCCCGATGCCGCGCCGCACGCATCAGACGACACGCGGGCGCGACTCACGGAGGAGACCGCGCGCGTCAACGCCGCGTACCAGGCACTGCGCACGGACCTGGAGGGGATGCGGGAACGGTTCGACCCGTCGAGGCCCGCACCGCAGCCCGCGGGGCGGCCGGTGCAGAACAACGCTGCGGGAATCCCCCAGTACGTGCCCGCGCGCATCCCCGGCGGCTGGCTGTTCCGGCGGCCGATCACGTGGATCCTGCTCTCGATCGCCTTCGTCGCGGGGCTCATCGTGCTGAACGACATCGGTTCGCCGAAACCGGCACAGAACCCCACCGTCTCCACGGTCCTGCAGCCGCCCGCCGGCTGGTACGTGGGGAACTGCCTCGTGGGGACGCAGACGGTCGTGCCCGTGCGCTGCGAGCACCAGCACTCGGCCCGCATCGTGGCGCGCGTGGGTGCGCAGGAGTACTGCCCGCCGGAGACCGACGGCACGGTGTTCCGCGAGAACGTCTACTTCTGCATCGACACGGACGCGTGAGCGTCAGCCGCGGAACGGCCTGAGGGCGTCCGCGGGGATGCGGCCGAACCGTCCGCTCTGGAAGTCCTCCACCGCCTGCACCAGTTCCTCGCGGGTGTTCATGACGAACGGTCCGTAGTGGGCGACGGGCTCGCCGATCGGCTGGCCGCCGAGGATGATGACCTCCATCATCTCGGTGGACTCGTTGTCGCCGCCCTCGCCGCCGATCGTGACCGCGTCCCCGGCCCCGAACACCGCGGTCTGCCCCTTGCCGATGCGCGAGCGGGCCGTGCCCACCGTGCCGTGCCCGGAGAGCACGTAGACGAGGGCGTTGTTGTCGCGACGCCACGGCAGCACCAGCTGTGATCCGGCGGGGATCGAGGCATGCGCCACCGTGATGGGGGTGTGCGTGGAGCCCGGGCCGTGGAACGGACCGATGTCGCCGGCGATCAGCCGCACGAGAACGGATGCATCGGGGGAGGTGAACAACGTGACCAGGCCGGCCTCGATGTTCTGGTACCGCGGCGAGGTCATCTTGCTGCGCGACGGCAGGTTGACCCACAGCTGGAAGCCGTGGAACAGGCCGCCCCGCACCACGAGCTCCTCCGGCGGTGTCTCGATGTGGAGGATGCCGCCGCCCGCGGTCATCCACTGCGTGCCGCCGTCAGTGATGACGCCGCCGCCGCCGTGCGTGTCCTGGTGGAGGAAGGTGCCGTCGATGATGTAGGTCACCGTCTCGAAGCCGCGGTGCGGATGCCAGTCGGTGCCGCGGGGTTCGTACGGGGCGTAGTTCACCTCGCCCATCTGGTCCATCATGATGAACGGATCGAGGTCGGCGAAGGGGATCCCCGCGAAGGCCCGGCGCACGGGGAAGCCCTCGCCCTCCAGTCCCGAGGGTGCCGTGGTGATCGACTTCACCGGCCGGTCGACGGCGGCCGGATCCAACGGCTCCAGCCTGGGGAGGATGAGCGTGTCTGCGGTGACTGCGGGCATCGGGGGACCTTTCGGGACGGAGCGAACAATTTGCTTGCGGACGCAATAATTCACAACCCGGGAGGGCTGCGAGGTATTCCCGGGGTCAGATCAGCAGGACTTCTCCTTGAACGACACTTCCGCGGTGACGAGGTAGTCGTTGACGGCGTCAGTGACGCAGTCATTGGCCCCGTACCCGGTGTGGCGCTGTGCATCCAGCACGATGATGCGGCCGTCCTCCAGGGTCTCTGCCATCTTGCGCGAGCTGGCGAGCGGGGTCGCCGAGTCGCCGGTTGTGCCGACGACCACGATCGGGCCCGCACCCTTGCCCGTGATCTCGATGCGGTAGTCGGTCCTGGCCTTCCAGAAGACGCACCAGTACCCCGAGGCAAAGGACAGCCCCAGCCGCGGCGCCGCCTCCAGGAACTCGGGGAGCCACCCGTCCGACTCCGCGACGGTCTTCGGTCCGGGGTCGTCGATGCAGGAGATGGCGAGGAACGCCTCGAGCTCGTTTCCGTACGTGCCGTCGGGGTCTCGCTGGTAGTACCGGTCGTACATGCCGAGGATGTCCGTGCCGTCGCCATCGCGGAGCGCGGCGAGTGCGAGCTCCAGTTCGTCCCACATGGAGGAGGAGTACATCGCCTCGGACACCGCGGTGTAGAGGACCGACTGGTTCACCGGCGTGCGGTCCTTGCTCACGGGGACGGGATCGAGGTCGACCTGCGTGACCAACTTGTCGAACGCGGCACCCGGGTTGCCGTTGCTGTGGAACGGACAGGTGGTGTCTTTCGCGCACTGGTCGAAGAACGCGTTCAGCTCCTTCTCGAAGCCGGCGGCCTGCTGGAGCCCGCCCTCGACCGCATCGGCTGTCGGGTCCGCGGCACCGTCAAGGACTGCGGCGCGCACGGTGTCCGGGAACATGGTCGCCCACGTCGCACCGAGCTCGCTGCCGTAGCTGAACCCGAGGTAGGTGATCTTGTCCTCGCCGAGCGCCCTGCGGATCGCGTCCATGTCGCGGGCCGAGTTGTTGGTGGAGACGTACGAGAGCATCTCGCCGTTCTCCTCGGCGCAGATCTCCGCGTACTCACTGGAGAGGTCCTCGATGACCTTCTGCTCGGCGGCGTTCGCCGGGCTGGGGTCGTACGCGAAGTACCTGTCGTACTCGTCCACGCAGTCGATTGCCGGCTTCGAGTTGCCCGTGCCGCGCGGGTCCCACCCGACGATGTCGAATCGGTCCAGCAAGTCACCGCCGAACATTGCCGTCGCCTGCTCCGCCAGGTACGTGCCGCCGAAGCCCGGCCCGCCGGGGTTCACGAGCAGCGAACCGATGCGCTCCGAGGGGACCTGGGCAGGGTGGCGCCGCAGGGCCAGCGTGAACGTCCCGATGCCGGGGTCCGAGTAGTCGAACGGGACCTCCATGGTCCCGCACTCCGAGCCGTCCGCGAAGCTGTCGACGCAGGGCTTCCACGAGATCGTGTAGCCGTCGGCCGGTGCGGTGGAGCCGGGAGGTGCGGTGGTGTCGACGGCACCCGACGAGCCGCCGCACGATGCGACGAGAACGCACGTCACGATCGTCAGCAGGGTCCCGCGGAGTCGCACGGCATAGACACTAGGGGCTGGTGCAGCCGTAGCATCAACGGCGTGCGAATGGGCCCACACAGTCTCCTCCCGGGTGATGCGAGCGCTGTGAAGGGTGCACGGCTCCGCCGCTCCACACTGAGGAGGGCCTGGCAGTTCGCCCGTCCGTACCGCTTCCACATCGCGGGGTTCCTCTCCGCGATCCTCGTCTCCGCACTTCTGGGGCTCGCCCCTCCTCTCCTCTTCCGTTCGATCCTCGACACCGCAATCCCCCGTGCGGACAGGGGACTCATCACCACCCTCGCGGTGGTCCTGGTGCTCGCGGCGCTCGGTGACGCGCTGTTCGCGATCGTGCAGCGCTGGCTGAGCTCGACGATCGGCGAGGGACTCATCTATGACCTGCGTGTCGCCCTGTTCGACAAGGTCCAGCGGATGCCGGTGGCGTTCTTCACCCGCACCCAGACGGGCGCGCTCATCAGCCGCCTGAACAACGACGTCATCGGTGCCCAGAACGCGGTCACGTCCACTCTCGGCAGCGTGGTCTCGAACGTGGTGGTGCTCATCACCACGCTGACGGCAATGGTGGTGCTCGAGTGGCGCCTCACCGCCCTCTCCCTGGTCGTCCTCCCGCTGTTCATCATCCCCGCGAAGCGCGTCGGCATCCGACTCGGCGGGATCGCGCGCGAGCAGATGGAACTCAACGCAGAGATGAACACGCAGATGAGCGAGCGGTTCAACGTGGCCGGCGCGATGATCGTGAAACTGTTCGGGCGGCGCGAGCGCGAGGTGGACACGTTCGCCGGCCGCGCCGCCGGTGTGCGGGACAAGGGCATCCAGTCGGCGGTCTACGGTCGCGTGTTCTTCGTGGCACTCGGTTTCGTCGGGGCGGTCGGTGCCGCGGCCATCTACGGGATCGGCGCGCACCTCGTGGTGAACGGGGACATCAGTGACGGCACCCTCGTGGCGATGGCGACCCTTGTGGCGCGGATCTACCAGCCCCTCACCGGGCTCACGAACGCCCGCGTGGAGGTCATCACCGCCTTCGTCAGCTTCGACCGTGTGTTCGAGGTGCTCGACGCGCCCGAGGCGATCACCGACCGGCTCGGTGCCGTCGACCTCGTCTCCCCGCGGGGCGAGGTGGAGTTCGACAACGTGGTGTTCCGCTACCCGGCCGCGGCGGAGGTGAGCATCGCATCGCTCGAGTCAGCCGGCGTGATGGCGGGCTCGGACCCCGACACGGACGTGCTCCGCGGCGTGTCGCTCAGGGTGGCGGCGGGGGAGACGGTCGCGGTCGTGGGGTCGAGCGGATCCGGGAAGTCGACACTCGCCTCTCTCGTGCCCCGCCTGTACGACGTGACCTCGGGTGCCGTGCGCATCGACGGCACCGACGTCCGTGACCTCACCGCCGACACCCTGCGGGACGCGATCGGCGTGGTGACCCAGGACCCGCACCTCTTCCACGAGTCGATCGAGTCGAACCTGCGGTACGCCCGCCCAGGGGCCACGCACGAGGAGATCGTCGCGGCCTGCCGTGCCGCCCGCATCGACGGGATGATCTCGGCGCTGCCGGACGGGTACTCCACAGTGGTCGGCGAGCGCGGCTACCGGATGTCCGGCGGCGAGAAGCAGCGGATCGCGATCGCGCGGATGCTCCTGAAGGACCCCGCGATCATCGTGCTCGACGAGGCCACCAGCCACCTGGACAACGAGAACGAGGCCCTGGTCCAGGAGGCACTCGATGCCGCCCTCCACGGCCGCACGGCGATCGTGATCGCCCACAGGCTCTCCACGGTGCGCGACGCCGACCGAATCGTGGTCCTCGACTCCGGGGTGATCGCCGAGCAGGGCACCCATGACGAGCTCATGGGGCTGGACGGCATGTACGCGGCCCAGGTGAGGGCGGGCGGGTCGTTCGTCTCCTGACCCGGGGGAAGTTCGTACCCCCCTTTCGTAGAGTGTGGCGATGCCCGACATCCAGTACGTCGACGGGGTCCCCTCGCTCACGGTCAGCCAGTTCGCCGACGTCCTCAACAACGTCCTCGGGCAGTCGTTCGACGAGGGAGTGTGGATCGAGGGCGAGATCCAGGGCCTGAAGCCGGCCAGGCCGCACCTCTACTTCTCCCTCATCGAGGAGAAGAACGGCAAGAAGTCCAAGCTCGACATCAAGATCTTCGCCGGGGTCCTCGCCGGGCTCCAGAAGAAGCTGCGCAACGCCGGCCTGGAACTGAAGGACGGCATGAAGGTGCGGGTGCGCGGCAACCCCGACTTCTACGCCCCGTTCGGCAGCTTCGGCCTGAAGACGTTCGACATCGACACGAAGTTCACGATCGGCGACATCGCCGAGCAGCGCGCCGCCCTCATCCAGAAGCTGAAGGACAACGGCACCACGAAGATGAACAAGCGCCGGCCCGTGCCGCTGGTGCCGCTGCGGCTGGGCATCGTGAGCAGCAGCCAGGCCGCCGGCTTCGCGGACGCGCGCAAGCACCTGCTGGATTCCGGCATCGGCTTCAGCATCACGCTGTGCGACGTGCGCGTCCAGGGTGACGAGGCAGTGCCCATGATCGTCGGCGCCATCCAGGCGCTCAGCCGTCGTGACGACATCGACATCGTCCTCGTCATGCGCGGCGGCGGGTCGAAGAACGATCTCGCCGCGTTCGACGACGAGCGGATCGCCATGGCCATCGCCCGCTGTGCCCACCCCGTCTTCACCGGCATCGGCCACCAGGTGGACCAGAGCGTGGCCGACATCGTGGCCCACACCGAGTGCAAGACACCCACGGCGTGCGCCGACGCCGTCATCGACATCGTGAACGATTTCCTGCACGACCTCAACACCACCGCGGCCATGGTGCGTTCCGCCACGCTGACCGCGGTCGAGAAGGCCCGCGGCCGCATGAGGATCTCGCGGGAGAGGCTGGTCACGCGGACGCGCACCGCGCTGGAGCGCGAGCAGCAACGGGTCGCGATGCACGCCGTCATGGTGCGCGGGCTGGACCCGGCCGTCACCATGGCGCGCGGGTGGTCGATCACCCGCACGGCGGACGGCACGGTGGTGCGCTCCGTCGCAGACGTCGCGCCCGGCGACACGATCACGACACTGGTGGCCGACGGGGCCATCTCGAGCACGGTGGAGGAGACGAACCGATGAGCAGCAAGAAGACCCCCGCGGGGGAGCCGAAGGGCTATGCCGAGGCGATGTCCGAACTGGAGGGGATCCTCCGGGAACTCGACTCCGCCAGCGTGGACGTGGATGTCCTCTCCGTCAAGGTGCAGCGGGCGTCGTTCCTGGTGGAGTGGTGCACCTCGCGCATCACCGCCGCGCAGGCAACCATCGACGAGCTCGTTGCGGGCCTCCCGGAGGACGACGGTGACTACGACGAGTCAGATGACGACGAGGACGACGAGGACTACGACGATGATGACGAGGACTACGACGACGAGGACGACGACGAGTGATCGACTCGGCCCGGTTCACCTCGCTCGTTGACGAGCGACTCGCCCGTGTGGTCCGGCGCGAGCGCGACCATTACGGACACCTCGACGGGCATGTCGAATGGGTGCTTGACGAGATCGACCGTCTGGTGACGGCCGGCGGCAAGCGCGTGCGGCCGGAGTTCGCGCACCTCGGCTGGATCGCGGCCGGGGGAGAGCCGTGCGCACAGACGGCGGTGAACCTCGGTGCGGCGCTTGAGCTGCTGCATGTGTCCGCACTGGTCCACGACGACGTGATTGACGGTGCCACTACACGCCGCGGTGCCGACACCACGCACGTCCGGGTCGCGCGGGACCACCGCGAACGGGGCTGGTCCGGGGAGGGGCGACGCATCTCCGAGGGTGCGGCCGTGCTCGCGGGCAACATCACTCTCGCCATGGCGGACTCCGCGCTCGGCGAGGTGAACGCCGCCGCGCGGAAGCAGTGGACGAGGGTGCGCATCGAGGTGAACCTCGGCCAGTACATGGACCTTCTCGGAGCCGCTTCGCGTGACCTGGATCCCGAGAGGGTGCTGGTCATGATGGCCATGAAGACCGCCAAGTACACCGTGGAGCGGCCGCTGCGCATGGGTGCGGCAGCAGCGGCCGGGCCGGACGAAGAGTGGGTGATCGACAGCCTGGGCACCTTCGGGGAATTGCTGGGGATCGCGTTCCAGTTGCGCGACGACGTCCTGGGGGTGTTCGGTCACCCCGAGGTCACCGGCAAGCCGGTGGGAGACGACCTGCGCGAGGGAAAGACCACGATGTTGATTGCCCAGTCGCTGGTGCGTGCTGATGCATCACAGCGCGCCGTGCTCGACCGCATCGGTGACCCGTCGCTCACACCCGATGACGTCGCGCGCATACAGCAGGTCATCATCGACACTGGTGGCTTGCGGGTGGTCGAGAATGACATCAACGGTTTCCGCAACAAGGCCCTCGGGCTGATCGAGCATCACGATCTTCCGTTCGGTGTCGTCGAGGAACTGACGGCGGTTGCCCACAGGGTGACGAGCCGGGACTACTAGGACGCTGCGTAGATGTCCAGCGCCTCCTGCACGGAGACGCCGGTCAGCACGCCGGCTTCCGGCGTGATCGCCTCCAGCCAGGGGGGCGACACGCGTGCACAGTTCGTGACCGGCTCGTCCAGCCCGGACTCGTGCATGGCCAGGCGCAGGAAGGTGAGCGCGTAGTTGGCGGGACGCGCATCGCGGGACAGCTCGATCACGGCCCACGGGTCGGGAGCCGAGCCGCTGCGCACCGTCGCGGCGATCTCCGTCGTGGAGCTGACGTGGACGGGGCCGCCCGCAAGGCCGGGACCGTCGGTGATGACCGCGCCACGGACCAGTGCCGGACGTGCGCCCGCAATGAGGAACGCCACGTACCCGCCGATACCGCGCCCCAGCACGGTGCACTCGCCGATGTGCCGAAGCGCGATGTCGACGTCCGCCATGAGGATCTCGCACGAGTAGCCGCCGCCCATCGGCACTGTCGACTGACCGTGGCCGGTGAAGTCGAGCGCCCACACGGGCCCAGCCCACGTGACGTCGAACGTGCCCATGCGGGACGCGTCCTCGCCGAGCCCGTGCAGCAGCAGGAGCGGCCGGCCGGTGCCGTCCTTGATGCGGTGCAGCGCGAGCGTGACCTTGTTGTGGGGCAGGAAGACGGTCTCCGTGGCGCTCATGACAGGAACTCCAGGACCTTCGCCGCGACATGGTCGGGTTCCTCGATGTGGATGAAGTGCCCGACACCGTCGAGCACCTCGAGCCGCCCGCCCGCGGGCAGCCACGGCTTGACGTCGCGCGCCCTGGCCCCCCAGCCCATCGGTTCGTCGACGGTGCCGAGGAACCCGAGGAACGGGACGGTGAGCGCGGCCATGCGCAACGAGCTCCACTCCGGCCGCCACGGGCCGAAACCCCCGAAGCGCATGCTCGGGTCGAGAGTCCACCGCCACCCGTCGTCGCTGCGCTGCGCGCCGACCGTCACGAGGTACTCCAGCCACTCCTTGCTGAGGCGCGGGTTCATCCGCCCGCGGCGCTGGGCGAGCTCCTCGAGCGTGCCCGGCTTGCGGACCGAGGAGCCGGCCTCGTGGCGGAAGTCGAGCCATCCGCCGATCTCGTTGGCGAGCATGCGCGACTGGTCATGGTCCGGCACGTCGGGCATGCGGCGCTTGCTCGGCATCCCGTCGATGTTCACCATCCGCGAGATGCGGTAAGGGGAGCCGTCACAGAGCTGCAGCATGAGGGCACCGCCCTTGGAGTGACCCACCACCGGGGCGGGTCCGTCCGTCACGGACGCCATCACCGAGAGGGCATCTCGGATGTCGGCATCCCAGCCGTAGAGGGCCGCGTGGTCACTGGCACCGTGGCCGCGGTGGTCCCACGACACGACCCTCCACCCGCCGGCGGCGAGCAGGGGGGCGAACACGTCGAAAGTCCGGGCAAAGTCGCTGCCGCCGTGCACGAGGAACAGGACCGGGTCGGTCTCCTTGCCCCACTCGTACACCGAGATGCCGATCCCGCCTGCGTCGTGGCGGCGGGTCCTGTCGGGCCGGCGGGCACCGGGGAAGTTTCTTTCGTCTGTTTGGGCACTCATCGCGGGGCAAGGCTAGGTGCTCGCGTCCCCGGCGCCGTCATGGGACACATGGTTGAGGTGTCACACCTAACATGGCATGAATGTTCCTGCGCACCCGGCTCCACGTGTACCTGCTGTGGGGCACGTGCGTGTTCGCCTTCCTCGCGGTGATCTCGTCGTTGCTCACCGACGGCGGCTCGGGGGAGTCCACGAAGCAGGACGGGTCCGCGGTGGTCACCACGACGTCCAGCGGGCCGACCACGACCACCGGCCCGCTGCGCACCTACGTGGTGCAGCCCGGCGAGTCCTTGTTCGGCATCGCCATGAAGTTCAACCTCTCCGCACCCGCACTGGTCGAGATCAACAGGATCAAGAACCCCGACCGCGTGCCGGCGGGAACGGAGCTGAAGCTCCCGCCCAGCAACGGTTTCGTGCCGATCGGCGCGACCACCACGATGCCGCCGTGACCCGGTGGTGCCTGCACGGCTACATACACTGAGGTCATGGCAGCAACGTTCTGGCCCACTCAGGAGCACTGGTCGGTCGCGATCCCGTTGCGCACGCCGCACCCCCGGCTCGACTGTCTCGCCGGCACCGGCTTCGTCGGCTTGAAGAAGGCTCCGTTCGACGTGTCCGCATCGGAGTGGGAGTCGCTCGAGTACTTCGACTGGAAGAGCGGCGGCGACACCAACTTCGCACCGCTCGCGTCCGCCGACGGCCAGCTCGACTGCCGCGGTTTCTGGGACAAGGGCAAGACCGACAAGGACGCCATCTGGACGTCGAACGCAGCGCTCGCCCCGACGCTCAGGAACTACGTGGAGTCAGTCGGCGCCAACTACGGCCGCGTGCGCATCATAAAGCTGGAGCCGCAGGACCGCGAGCAGGCGATCCGCAGCATCCACCGCGACGACAACAACCGTTTCAACCCCGACAACGAGGGATGGGTCGTGCGCTCCTGGCTGGAGCTGACCGACAGCCCCGACAGCTACATGCTGCTGATGGACAACGGTCCCGACGGCCTGCCGGACCCCGCCACCGAGCGCCGTGTGCCGCTGTCGCGGGGCTCCCGGTTCGTGGTGGACACCCAGCGTCTCTGGCACGTGGTCGTGCACAACCACGACTTCCCGCGGTACGCGCTCATCACCAGCTTCGAGAGCGGCCCGGCGCTGGACTCGTTCATCGCGCGCGAGCGCGCGGAGTGACTACAGCGCCGCTTCGATCGCGGCGGCAACCTCGGGCGCATCAGGCGACACCATCGGGCTGAAGCGCGCGAGCACCGAGCCGTCGCGGCCCACGAGGAACTTCTCGAAGTTCCAGCGGATGTCGCCGCTCGCGCCCTCTGCGTCGGCGACCGGGGTGAGGGCCGCGTAGAGCGGGTGCCGGTCATCGCCGTTCACGTCGACCTTCTCGGTCAGCGGGAAGGTGACGCCGTAGGTGGTGCTGCAGAACGTCTGGATCTCCTCGGCGCTGCCGGGCTCCTGTCCCTTGAACTGGTTGCACGGCACCCCGAGCACGCTGAAGCCGCGCTCGGCGTACTTCTTCTGCAGCGCCTCGAGTCCCTCGTACTGCGGGGTCAGGCCGCACTTGCTGGCGACGTTCACGACGAGGGTGACCTTGCCGTCGACGGCGGAGAGGGCGTTCGGCTGGCCGTCGAGGCGGGCGATGGGTGTTGCGTAGATGCTCATGCGGGGTGCAACCCCTGCGGGCACGCGGATGTTCCCGCCGTCAGGACCCGCGGTGGGCGA
The DNA here is from genome assembly GCA_964653385.1 of uncultured Bifidobacterium sp. Taxonomy (GTDB): domain Bacteria; phylum Actinomycetota; class Acidimicrobiia; order Acidimicrobiales; family Ilumatobacteraceae; genus UBA2093. The sequence continues at coordinate 14,244 of CAZZFB010000006.1, forward strand.
CGGCCAGCTCGGCGACCTCGCGCATGATGCGGGCGATGTCGAAGTCCTTCGGCGTGTAGACCGCCGAGACCCCGCGGGCGCGCAGGCGGTCGCGGTCCTCCTCGGGGATGATCCCGCCCACGATGACGGGGGCATCGACGCCCTCGGCGCGCAGCAGGTCCACAACCTCGGGCACGAGCTCCATGTGGGAACCCGACAGGATCGACAGCCCGACGACGTCCGGGTCCTCGTCGCGTGCGCTGGCCACGATCTGCTCGGGTGTCAGGCGGATGCCGCTGTAGACGACCTCCATCCCGGCGTCCCGCGCCGCGACGGCGATCTGCTCGGCACCGTTGCTGTGGCCGTCGAGCCCGGGCTTGGCCACGAGGAACCGCGGCGGGCCGCCCGCCATCGCCTTCACGAAGTCGGCGACACCGGCGAGCTCGTTCGTGCGGCGGCCGACGGCGGCGTTCACGCCCGTGGGCGCACGGAACTCGCCGAAGACCTCGCGGAGGACCCCGGCCCACTCGCCGGTCGTCCCGCCGGCCTGGGCGAGAGCGATCGAGGGCTCCATGATGTTGGAGCCGTCCTCGGCGGCCCGGCGCAGGTCGCGCAGCGCGGCCTCCACCGCGGCGGCATCCCTGGAGGACCGCCACGCGGCGACGTCCGCGATGGTCTCTTTCTCCACGGCCGGGTCGACGATGAGGATGTTGCCGTCACCCGCGAGAGGCGACTGCTCGGCCTCGGTGAACGAGTTGACGCCGACGACCGTCTGCTCGCCGGTCTCGATGCGGCGCGTGCGCTCCGCCATGGAACGGACGAGACGTCCCTTGAGGTCGTCGACCGCGTTGAACGCACCGCCGAGGGCGAGCACGTCCTGCAGCTCCGCCCATGCGGCGTCGCGCAGTTCCGCGGTCTTCGCCTCGATCACCGTCGACCCGTCGAAGATGTCGCCGTGCTCCAGCAGGTCGGTCTCGAACGCGAGCACCTGCTGCATGCGCAGCGACCACTGCTGGTCCCACGGGCGGGGCAGGCCGAGCGCCTCGTTCCACGCGGGCAGCTGCACGCTGCGCGCACGGGCGCGCTTGGAGAGCGTGACGGCGAGCATCTCGAGCACGATCCGCTGCACGTTGTTCTCGGGCTGTGCCTCGGTGAGGCCGAGGGAGTTCACCTGCACGCCGTAACGGAAGCGGCGGGCCTTCGGGTCCTGCACGCCGTAGCGCTCCACGGCGATGCGCTCCCACAGGTCGGTGAAGGCGCGCATCTTGCACACCTCCTCGACGAAGCGGATGCCGGCGTTCACGAAGAAGGAGATGGAGCCGAACACCTGGTCGAACTGGTCCGCGCTCACCTGGCCGCTGTCGCGCACGGCGTCCAGGACGTCGATGGCGGTGGCGAGGGAGAAGGCAATCTCCTGCACGGGCGTGGCACCGGCCTCCTGCAGGTGGTACGAGCACACGTTCATGGGGTTCCACTTCGGGGCGTTCTGCGCGCACCAGGCGACCATGTCCACGATCAACCGCTTCGACGGCGCCGGGGGGAAGATGTACGTGCCGCGGGAGAGGTACTCCTTCACGATGTCGTTCTGGGTGGTGCCGCGCAGCTCGCGCGAGTCGACGCCCTGCTCGCGGGCGTTCGCGACGTACAGCGCCAGCATCCACGCGGCCGTCGCGTTGATCGTCATGGACGTGTTCATCTTCCCCGGCGGGATGGAGTCGAGGAGCGTTCGCATGTGGCCGAGGTGCGAGACGGGAACGCCGACCTTGCCGACCTCGCCGTGGGCGAGGATGTGGTCGGGGTCGTAGCCGGTCTGGGTGGGCAGGTCGAACGCGATGCTGAGCCCGGTCTGGCCCTTGGCCAGGTTCGTGCGGTACAGCTGGTTGGAGGCCCTGGCCGACGAGTGCCCCGAGTAGGTGCGCATCATCCACGGTTCGTCGCGACGGGGGGTGTTCTGCTCGCTCACGGAGCAAGTATGGCAACGGGGGCGGCCGTTCCCCACGGCCGCCGCGCGGAATCAGTCCAGTGCCGTGCTGAGCATGGCGAGGTACTCGGGCCGGGGGACCTCGACGCACCCGAGGGACGCGAGATGCTCGGTGCACCACTGGGTGTCCAGCAGCTGCGCTCCCTCCGCGTTCAGCCGTGCCACGAGGTGCATGAGCGCGACCTTGGACGCATCGTTCTCGCGGTGGAACATCGACTCGCCGGCGAAGAAACGGTCGATCCTCACCCCGTAGAGGCCGCCGACGAGCTCCCCGCCGCCGTTCCACACCTCGACGCTCGAGGCATGCCCCATGCGGTGCAGGCGCGAGTACGACCGGACGAACTCCTGCGTGATCCAGTTCCCGTCGGCACGGAGGTCGGAGCACTTCGTCATCACGTCCTCGAAGCAGGTGTCGAACGTGACGGTGAAGCGCCTGTCGCTGCGCCGCATGGACCTCGTGACGCGCAGGCCGTCCAGAGGGATCACGCCGCGCCTGAGAGGCGACCACCATCCCAGGCGCCGGTGCAGACCGTCGATGTGCATCGGGAACATCCCGTGCGAGTACGCGTAGAGGAGGGTGGGGGGCTCCAGGTCGGCGCCTGCCGCCACCACGTCATCGTCCGGCCATGAATCCGGCGTGGGGAAACCCCAGTCGCACGTGTCGAACCGTGTCACGAGCGGAGACCCCGCCCGTTCCTAGTACTTGTAGAAGCCCTCACCGGACTTGCGGCCGAGCTTCCCTGCCGCGACGAGCCTGCGCAGCGTGGGGACCGCCGCGTAGTTCGGGTCGGCGAACTCGGCGTGCAGCGCCTCCAGGATCGACAGCGAGGTGTCGAGACCGACGAGGTCGAGGAGTGCGAACGGCCCCATCGGGAAGTTGCAGCCGCCCTTCATCGCGGTGTCGATGTCCTCCATGGAGGCAGTGCCCGTCTCCCAGATGCGGATGGCGTTGTTGAGGTACGGGAACAGGAGCGCGTTCACGATGAACCCCGCACGGTCCTTGACCTGCACGCCGCTCTTGCCGCACTGCGCGACGAAGGCGTTCGCCTCGGCGATCGTGTCGTCGCTGGCGGTGATCGGGGTGACCACCTCGACGAGCGGCATCGCCGTGGCCGGGTTGAAGAAGTGGATGCCGCACACGCGGTCCGGCCGGCCCGTGGCCATGGCCATCTCGACCACGGGGAGCGTGCTCGTGTTGGTGGCGAGGATCGCACCGGGCTTCACGGCCTTGTCGAGCTCGGCGAACAGCGCCGTCTTGACGGCGAGGTCCTCGACCACGGACTCGATGACGAGGTCACAGTCGGCGAGGTCGGCGATCTTCTCGGTGGCGGAGAGACGCCCGAGAATCGCAGCCTTGTCGTCCGCGGTGATCTTCTCGCGGGAGACCTGCTTGTCGAGGCCCTTCTCGATGGACGAGATCATTGCGTCCGCGGTGGCCTTGCTGCGCGAGCGCACGACCACGTCGTAGCCGGCCTTCGCCGCCACTTCGGCGAGCCCCGAGCCCATGATGCCCGACCCGCAGATTCCAACCTTCTTGATGCTTGATGCCATGCGACGAGGGTAACTGGCGGGGCGCCTGCGGTTCCCATCCGGCCGCCTCGCGCGGGCCGGCTCAGCTCTCCGTGATGGTCACCGTGGTGATCTCGACGTTGCGGCTGGGGGCCCCGCCGAGACTGCCGGAGCCGGAGTTAAGGCCGATGATCGACTTGACCACGTCCAGGCCCTCCGTGACCTTGCCGAACACCACGTACGTTCCCTGGCTGTTCAGGAGTGCACCCTTCTCGCCGGTCACGAAGAAGAACTGGCCTCCTGCGGAGTCCGGTGCGCCGGTCCGGGCCATGACGAGGTCGCCCTCCTCGTAGGTGAAACCCTTGCCCTCGTCCTTGATGGAGTACCCGGGGTCGTCGGAGTTGGTCGCGCCGCCGCCCTGGATGATGTCGATGGACGGGTCGGTGCGGAAGATGAACGAACCGTCGTAGTACTTGTAGCGGGACAGCACGACGAAGTTGTTGACGGTGTTCGGGGTCTTCTCGGTGTCGAGCGCGACGACGATCTTCCCCTCGCTCGTGTCGAAGGTGGCTGTGTACTTCTTTGCGGCGTCGATGCACGTGGGCGGCGCCTTCTCGAACACCGTGGCACGCTCCTCGCTCCCGTCGGTCTTCGGGCACGGCGTGTCACCGGTGACCTGCCTGCCCGGCACGGTCGACAGCGCCGGCGCCTCCTCGACGAAGGTCGTGTCGCTGCTGTCCGCCGGGCTGTCATCGCCGCCGCCCAGCTGGCTGATCGCGAAGACCAGCACGAGCACCGCGGCGAGTATCCCGCCGTAGAGGCTCGCCCGCCCGCGCACCTTCGCGCGCCTCGCCTGGCGGGCCCTCGCCTCGCGTGCCGCCTGGCGGTTCTGCTTCTGCCTGTTTCGCTTCTCTGTGCCCACGAAGGAGAGAGGCTACTTGCACCCTGCGGGGGCGGAAAAGTCAGTGGGAGCAATGTTGCCCCGCCGTTAGCCTCGTGAGCCTGTGGCACTCGTAGTTCAGAAGTACGGCGGCACCTCCGTGGCCGATCCGGACCGCATCAAGGCCGTCGCCGACCACGTGGCGTTCACGCGCAACCACGGCAACGACGTGGTCGTGGTCGTCTCTGCCATGGGCAAGTCCACCGACAACCTGATCTCTCTTGCGAACGCGGTGTCCACGGTGCAGCCCGGCAGGGAGATGGACATGCTCCTCACCGCCGGCGAGCGCATCTCCATGTCACTCCTGTGCATCGCCCTCGCCGGCATCGGCGTCGACGCCGTCAGCTTCACCGGCTCCCAGGTCGGCATCATCACCGACACGGTGCACACCAAGGCCAAGATCCTCGAGGTCAAGGGTGACCGGGTCCGTGACGCGCTCTCGGCCGGCAAGGTCGTGGTTGTCGCGGGCTTCCAGGGCGTGTCCACGGACAGCGAGGTCACCACGCTCGGGCGCGGGGGGAGCGACACCACCGCCGTCGCACTGGCCGCCGCCCTCGACGCCGATGTGTGCGAGATCTACACCGACGTCACCGGCGTGTTCACTGCCGACCCGCGCATCGTGCCCCAGGCCCGCAAGCTCCCGCGGCTGCAGTTCGAGGAGATGCTCGAGATGGCCGGTGTCGGCAGCAAGGTCCTCGCGCTGCGCTCCGTCGAGTTCGCGCGCAACCACAACGTCCCGATCCACGTCCGTTCCAGTTTCACCTGGGAGCACGGCACATGGGTCGCGAACGAAGCCCCCGAAGGAGGAGCCGCCATGGAAGACCCCATCATCTCCGGAGTCGTGCAGGACGCGAGCGAGTCGAAGGTGACGGTCATAGCCGTCCCCGACCGCCCGGGCATCTCGGCCGCGCTGTTCGAGAACCTCGCCAACGCGAACATCAACGTGGACATGATCGTGCAGAACACGTCGAAGGACGGTCTCACGGACATCTCGTTCACGGTGCCGAAGGCTGACATGAAGACGGCGGAGAGCATCGTCGCCCGCGTCGCCGCGGAGATCGGCGCGCAGGCAGTCACGCACGACGCCGACATCGCGAAGGTCTCCCTCGTGGGTGCCGGCATGAAGACCAGCCCCGGCATCGCCGCGAGGATGTTCAGGGTGCTGGCGGACAACAACGTGAACATCCACATGATCTCCACCAGCACGATCCGCGTCTCGGTGGTCATCTCGTCCTCTGACATGGAGACGGCGGTCCGCGCCCTGCACACGGCGTTCGGTCTCGACTCCGGCACCGCGTACTCCGCACCATTGCCCGAGCGCAAGTAGGCCCGTCTGCCAGAATCGGCGGATGGCAGAGAGACGCCGCCAGCTGACGCCGTGGCGGGCCGCGGGCACCCGCGCCGAGGCACGCGAGAGCGCCGACGACGTCGTCCGCGAGACCGGCTGGGTGTTCAACAACCTCACCGGCGGGTCCCTGAATCTGGAGAGCTTCGTGGAGACGGGCGACGCAGAGGTGGACGTCTACGTCGACAGGTTCGGCTGGTCCGAGTCTGCGCCGGGGCTCTCGTTCCTGGAGATCGGCTCGGGCATCGGGCGGATGACCGCCGCCTTCACCCGCAGGTTCGCGAGCGTCACGGCCACCGACGTCGACGCGGCCTTCCTCGAGCGCTGCCGCGAGACGGTCGCGCGGTTCGGCAGGACCAACTCGTTCCGCACCGTCCACATCGCCGACGGGAACTCGATCAACGTCCCCGACCAGAGCGTCGACGTCGTGTTCTCCTACATCACGCTCCAGCACTGCAAGTCCACTGATGCCATCCGTCTCACCCGGGAGGCGCTGCGCATCGTGAAGCCGGGCGGGTGGGTCGCGCTCAACTTCCGCACGTGGGTGCCCGAGGACGCGGTGCTCGTGCCGGCCGGCGCCGTGGTGCGGTCGTTGTGGCATCTCCCGGTCGTGGGCGGCCGCCTGTCTCGCTGGCGCTGGTCGACACGGCTGGGATGGCAGGCCAACCGCCTGGACCCGCGACGGGTGTTCGCCGCCGTGGAGGCCACGAAGATCGACCTCTCCGAGGTGGCGGTGCTCCATCACCCGGGCAGGCCGCAGAAGCCGGTCGAGTACCGCGGCGAGACCGTCGCGCAGCGTGACCTCGACGTGGCGAACAAAAGTCATTGGTGGCTTCTCGCCCGTCGTGGTTAGCCTTCGTGCCCATGCGAGTGGGAGTTGTCGGGGCCACGGGCCAGGTCGGGAGCGTCATGAGGACATTGCTCCTCGAGAGGAAGTTCCCGGTCTCCGAGATCAGGTTCTTCGCCTCCGCGAGGTCTGCCGGCACTGTCCTCCGCTTCGGCGACCGCGACGTCACGGTGGAGGACGCCTCCACCGCTGACCCGTCCGGTCTGGACATCGCGCTCTTCTCCGCCGGCGCCACCTCATCGCGCGAGCTCGCCCCGCGCTTCGCGGCCGCGGGAGTCACCGTGATCGACAACTCGAGCGCGTTCAGGATGGACCCGGAGGTTCCGCTCGTCGTCAGCGAGGTGAACGGCCACCTGGCGCAGAACCCGCCGAAGGGGATCATCGCCAACCCGAACTGCACCACCATGGCCGCCATGCCGGTGCTGAAGCCCCTGCACGACGAAGCAGGGCTGGTGCGGATGGTCGCATCCACGTACCAGGCCGTCAGCGGCGGTGGCCTCGCCGGTGTCGAGGAGCTGGACTCCCAGGCCCAGGCGATGACGGCCGGTGCAGCCGGGCTCACGTTCGACGGTCACGCAGTCGCATGGCCCACACCGAAGAAGTTCGCCCGGCCGATCGCGTTCAACGTGCTGCCGTACGCGGGGTCGTTGGTCGACGACGGCGAGGGCGAGACGGACGAGGAGAAGAAGCTGCGCAACGAGACGCGCAAGATCCTGGAGATCCCCGGCCTGCTCGTGTCCGGCACGTGCGTGCGCGTCCCGGTGTTCACTGGTCACTCGCTCGCGCTGAACGTGGAGTTCTCCCGCCCGATCACGGCAGCCCGCGCCACGGAGATCCTGGCCTCGGCGCCCGGCGTGGTGCTCAGCGACATCCCGACCCCGCTCGAGGCGGCCGGAGCAGACCCGAGCTTCGTGGGCCGCATCCGCCAGGACCAGTCGGTGGCGGACAACCGCGGGCTCGCGCTGTTCGTCAGCAACGACAACCTCCGGAAGGGCGCGGCGCTGAACGCCGTGCAGATCGCCGAGCTACTCGTCTGACGTCCTGCGGCTCACCTGGCCGCGAGGGTGATGAGCCCGGTGATCGCCGACATGGCGGTGACGGAGAACGTGAGATGACGGTTGATCGCCTTCATCGTGGCGGCCGTGATCCGGTGCTCGAGTGACTCGAGCTTGATGTCCATCCGCTTCTCGAGCTCGTCGAGCTTGATGTGGATCCGCTTCTCAACCTCGTCGAGCTTGATGTCCACTCGCTTCTCAACTTCGTCGAGCTTGATGTCGAGCACGACGACGTCGTTCTTGGTGGCGAGATTGGACACGTCTGCTGCTGTGAGCATGTCCAACATGGTAGAGCGGGCCTCCGCGCCGATTGTCCTGTCCAGGCAACCCGCAAGATGCGTGATTCTTTCCTCGGTGACTGCCATGTCATGTGTCCTTCCTGTCGTGATGGCAGGAATGTGTGGCGTCACGGGGCCCGGCGGGCACCGGCCCAGGCCGGAGCAATGGTCGGGGTGACAGGATTTGAACCTGCGGCCTCGTCGTCCCGAACGACGCGCGCTACCAAGCTGCGCCACACCCCGGTGTGGATCCGGCGGGTCACCCCGCTGGACTGCTAGGCGAGGCTATCCGCCGATTCTTCGGCTGCCTCGGGTCCGGCTGCCTCGGGCCCGGCAGCCTCAGCGGTGACCTCCGCGGGAATACCCTCGGCGTAGCAGCCACCGCTGACCACGGCATCAACCGCGCGGCGCAGGCGCAACGCGTCGAGGGGCTTGATGATCCAGCCGTTCGCGCCGCTGCGCCGGGCCATGTGGACGTCGACCTCGCGGTCGAGGAGCATCAGCACCGGCACATGGGGGAGCATGCCCGAGCTCGCGTCGAGGCGGAGGTCCATCGTGATCGCCATGCCGCCCATCGCGCCGACCTGCAGGTCGAGGATGGCGATGTCCGGTGTCCGTGCAGCGACGACGTCCGCGACCTTGCGGCCGTTGGTGACGACCTGGAACGAGGTCGAGGGGGAACCCAGGGCCGCGACGACCTCGTCGAGGACCCACTGGGCGTCTGTTGCCACGAGAACATGCACGGGTCTCATGCTACTTGTGGACCGCACCGCGGCACGGTGCCGCGGGGAGCCCCTGTCCGGGTGCGTCAACCGGCCGAGAGTTCGTCTGCCAGGCGTGTGATCCCGGCCATGTCGTGGATGTCGGACGCCGACTCGCCGGCACGGGCCGTGCCTGCCCCGGGGTGTGTGGCGAGCGTGCGCTCGCGGAACCCGGCGAGCACTGTCTCTGCGGCCCCGGACTCCGCCACCAGCCCGGGGAACACGGCGGCGACTCCCTCGCCGAACGCGGGCGGCACGCGGTTCTCCACCACCAGACGCAGGTCTATGCCGAGCCTGCGCAGCTCGTTCACGAACCAGTCGGCCTCCGTCACCGCATCTGCCGCAGGTGACACCACGACCGTGAACGACGTGCCGTCACCGCGGAGCAACGCCGCGACAGCGAGCGCACGCTCGCGGAACTGCACCTCCATGCCGTCGAACGACTGCAGGAACGACACGGCGCCGGACAGCGCGTCGCTCCCCACGACCTTCCCGATGGCCTTCACCACGGGCTGCATCGCCGCCCCGGCGATGCGCAGGCCGCCGCGTCCCTGCGCCACGAGGAGCCGCACGACGGGGTGCTGCAGGAACCGGGCGAGTCGCTCGGGTGACTCGAGGAAGTCGAGGGCGCTGCGCGTGGGCGGCGTGTCCACGATGACCAGGTCGAACCGCGGGTCGTTCGCGAGCGCGTGCAGGCGCTCTGCCGCCATGTAGTCACGCGTGCCGGAGAGCGACTGCGACAGGCCCCTGTAGAAGGGGTTGTCGAGCACACGCCGTGCCTGTTGCGCATCGCGTGCTGTCGAGGTGACGAGACCGTCGAACGTCGCCTGCACGTCGAGCATGGCGACCCACAGCTCGCCCGTCGCGTCGCACTCCACCCTGACCGGCTCGTTCGTGACCGTGCCGCCGAGCCCGATCGCATCGGCGAGACGGCGTGCGGGGTCGATCGTCAGCACCACCGCGCGCCGGCCCTGGCGGGCCGCGACGAGGCCGAGCGCCGCCGCGCAGCTCGTCTTCCCGACCCCGCCCGTGCCGCACGTGACGATCACCGATGACGTGGCGCAGAGCCGCTCAGTCCCGGAGCTCACGCGAGGTCCCCGATCGCGTCGTGGAGGTCGCCGGCCACAAGGGAGACCAGGTCCGCACCTGTCGCGACATGGTGCCCCGTGTGCAGCTGCGGTGTGTCCACCGCGGTGGCGAGGGCCGCGAGGGCCTCCTGTTCGGCGGCCCGTCGTTCCTCGACATAGGCGACGGCACGCGCGAGCTCGCTGCCCTCGGCGGCGGTGACGCCGGCCGGCACCCCTGCGTGCAGGCCGTTGACGACGACGGGCGAGAGATGGACGCCGAGAGTGCCCGTGATGTCACGCGCGGTCTCGACCAGCTCGCTGACGGGCGTCATGGCGGGCCTCGTCACGAGCATCACGCGCAGTCTCGTGGCATCGGCGAACATCGCGAGCACGTCGTCCGCCTGCTGCGCGATCGGGCCGCCGCGGACGGTGCGCTTCAGCGTGCGCGGGGAGCGGAGCAGGTCGACTGCATGCCCGGCGGCGGGACCGTCGATGATGATGACGTCGTGCGGGTCGTCGCGCACCAGCTGCTTGATCTTGCCGAGCACGAGCAGGTCGTCGATCCCGGGTGCCGTGCTCGCCACCAGGTCCACGATCCCCAGACGGTCCAGCTGGCGTGTGAGGATCCCCAGCCCCCTGCCCTGCAGGTACTCGCCGAGGGCGGTGCCTGCCGAGAGCGACAGCCTGTCCACGGAGGGACCGGGGAACGCGGTGGCGTCCTTCCCGTCGATTTCCACGTGCAGCACCGACAATCCCGCTCCTGTGGCAACTGTCGCAAGGGCTTTCGAGACCACGGATTTCCCGACCCCGCCCTTCCCCGCAACAATGAGTGCACGTGATGCGGTGAGGAAGTGGCGGATGTCCATGGGTGTGTCGTGTCGTGAGTGCAGATCGAGGAGTGACCAGTGAGGGTAGGCGCAAAGCTGCGCGTCATGTGCGGACTGGGGCTCATGCTCGCCGCGCCGATGATGGCGATGGGTCCGGCGCGCGCCGCGGAGGAAGGTTCCGCGACCACGGTCGACCTGCCCCCGGTCGACGTGGTCGAGGTGTCCGGTCTTCTCGACAGGATCAGTGCGGACTCCATCCGCACCGCTCTCGAGCGCAGCGCCACGAACGGCGCGCAGGCCGTGGTGCTCCAGGTGAACACACGGGGTGCGGTGATCGGCCGTGACGCAATGGCGGACCTGCTCTCGGACATCAAGAACTCCGGCATCCCCGTCGCGATCTGGGTCGGGCCGAGCGGGTCACGTCTGTACGGGCTGCCCGCGCAGATGGTGGCCGTCGCGGACGTCGCGGCGATGGCGCCGGGTGCGCGCATCGGCCGCACCGGCACGCCGCTCGAGGTGGACGGTGCACCCGTATCGTTCGGCACGGCGGACGACGTTCTCCGCAGCGGGACCCTCGGGTTCCTCGAGGCCCGCGAGCAGAAGGTCCTGAAGTTCGCCGGTGACGACCGCGGCGTGCCGGTGCTGCGCAACATCCTCCTGGCGATGGACGGGGTCTCCGTCAAGGGCCGCACCCTCGACACGGTCCAGGACGGCATCGGCGAGAACGGGCAGGTGAACCGCGAGGCCACCACGACCAGGTTCTTCAAGCTGGGTCTCGTGCCGCGGCTCTTCCACACCGTCGCCTCTCCGCCGTCTGCCTACCTGCTCTTCACGGTCGGTCTCGCGCTGCTCCTGTTCGAGTTCTTCACTGCCGGCGTGGGCGTGGCGGGGCTCGTCGGTGCGGTCTGCCTGCTGCTCGGTGCGATGGGGTTCGGCGCCTTGCCCATGAACGGTCTCGCCCTCGTGCTCGTGCTCGCGGCCTTCGCTGCGTTCGCCGTGGACGTGCAGGTCGGCGTGCCGCGCTTCTGGACAGGGGCCGGCATGGTGCTCTACGTCATCGGATCGTTCGGTCTGTTCAGGTCGGTCGACGGCCTGTCCCTGCGCCCCGGGTGGATCACGATGGCCACCTGCATCGTGGGCGTGGCACTGACCTACACGGTCGGCATGCCGTCAATGACCCGCACGCGTTTCGCCACGCCGACCATCGGCCGCGACAACCTCGTGGGCGAGACGGGAACCGCGCTGGGCCCCGTGGACCCGGAGGGAGTTGTCGTGGTGAACGGGGCGCGCTGGCGTGCCCGCGTGAACAGGTCGACGCCGCTCGCCGACGCGCAGCAGATGCGCGTGACCGGCATCGATGGCATCACCCTCGAGGTGGAGCCGCTCGAGGGCGGCGCCCGCGACTACCGCGAGATGCGCAAGAAGGACTGAATCCTCAGATGACGGTGCCGCGCGCACCGTCATCACGTGAGACGACGAGACCCGCCGCGTCCCACGCCTTCATCCCGCCGGTCATGTTCACGGCATCGAACCCCTTGTTCAGCAGCCACGCCGTGACCTTCCCGGAGCGGTTGCCCGAGCGGCAGATGTTGACGATGCGGGTGCCTGCCGGGATCTCGGCGATGCGCCCGGGCAGCTGGGCCATCGGGATGTGCACGGCGCCTGCCACGTGGCCGGCCTGCCACTCGTCGTCCTCGCGGCAGTCGAGGAGGTGGACGGTGCCGTCCGTGGGGACGTCCTGCGGCAGCACCGAGGGGAGCGACACGGGGATGTTGCTCGCCGCCCACGCGCCGTAGCCGCCGATGAGGTCGGAGATGTCGGCGAAGCCGTGGGACCGCAGGAGGCTGGACGCGATCGACGACCTGTAGCCGCCGGCACAGAAGACGACCGTCGGTGCCGAGGGGTCGAGTTCGTCGAGGGTCTGCAGCAGGGCGGGCAGCGGGATGTTGCGCGCACCGTGGATCGTGCCGAGCTCCACCTCGCCCTCCCCGCGGACGTCGATCAGCACCAGGTCCTTCACCGAGGCGATGCGCTCCGCCATCGCCTCCACCGAGAGACGTGACTGGCGCTCCGTGAGCTCGGGCCTGGTGAAGAAGGTCTTGACAGGCTCGGCGAGCGCACCGAGCACGTTGTCGAAGCCGATCCGCGCGAGCCGCGTGCGGGCCTCCTGCTCGTGCCCCTCCTCGGTCACCACGATGATCGGGGTGTCGGGCTGCATCACCTCGCCCACGTACTCGGCGAAACGGCCCGAGAGACCGACGTTGATGGAACCGCGAAAGTGGCCGAGGGCGAACGACCAGTCGTCGCGTGAGTCAATCACGACGGCACCCTCTTCCTGGTGCGCGAGCACCGTGTCGGCATCGAGCATGGCGATCGGCGCCTGCTCGTCGAGCAGTTCGTGCGCACGCTGGTTCTTCTGCGCGGCGAAGAGGAAGTAGAGCGGCGCCACGGACTGGCCCTGGGTGACGGCATCGACGAAGTCGTCGATGTCCATGGGGGCGAGCGCGTAGTTGGTCCGGCGCTGCTCGCCGATCGTGGACGACGTCTCCGTGGACAGGTTCTTGCCGCATGCCGAACCCGCGCCGTGGGCGGGGAACACGCGGGTCGAGTCCGGCAGTCCCAGCAACTTCCCGTGGAGCGAGGCGTACAGCTGGCGGGCGAGACCGTCAGCAGTGAAGCCGACGGCACCGAGCAGGTCGGGCCGTCCCACGTCGCCGACGAACAGCGTGTCACCTGTGAGCACCCCGTACGGCAGGCCGCTCCCGTCGTGGATCACGACGCAGATGGACTCAGGCGTGTGGCCCGGGGTCTCCATGATCTCGAGCACGACCTTCCCGAGCTCGATGGTGTCGCCGTCGCCGACGGTGACGATGTCGTATCCCACGCGGCCCTTCGCCGAGTTGCCGTAGACGATGACGGCTCCCGTCTGCGCCGCGAGCTCCAGGTGGCCAGAGAGGAAGTCGGCGTGGAAGTGAGTCTCGATGATGTGGGTGATCGTGAGGCCCTGCTCGTCCGCATCGGCGACATACCCGGAGACGTCGCGCTGCGGGTCAACCACGACGGCCTTCCCCGTGGTCGGGTCGCCGATGAGATAGCTGGCGTGGGAGAGGCACTCGAGGTAGTACTGCTGGAAGATCATCGTTGCTCCTTCGGTGTCACCATGATACCCTAGGGGGTATGTGCAGGAAAGTCACTTGTCCCACCTGTCAGCGCCCCTCGTGGGCCGGTTGCGGTGCGCACGTCGAGCAGGTGCTCGGCGACGTGCCGAAGTCCGAGAGATGCCAGGGCCACACCCAGAACCCGGGTGACACCCCGAAGCGTCGTCTCTTCGCGAGGAAGAAGTAGGGCAATGGAGATCGCACAGGAGGTCCGCGACGACCTGCACCGCAGGCTGCGCCGCATCGAGGGCCAGGTGCGCGGCATCCAGGCCATGCTCGAGGAGGAGCGCGAATGCCGTGACGTGGTCACCCAGATCGCGGCTGCCACGAAGGCGCTCGAGCAGGTCGGGTTCCGCATGCTCGCCTCGGGCCTCACCCACTGCCTGCAGGACCCCGCCCGTTCGGCTCGCGAGGGCTACCCCATCGAGGAAGTCGAGAAGATGTTCCTCAAGCTCGCCTGACCCGGCCCAACCGCGTTCGGTTCCCTTCCGGCGGGCACGCCGCCATAGGGTGTGCCCCCGGGGGGACAACATGAGCAACGCACCGAAGCAGGACGAGCCGTTCGACCCGGACAAGGTCCCCGTCAAGCCGGCCGCCACCGTGCTGCTCGTGCGCGACGGTGACGACGGCCTCGAGGTGTTCATGCTGAGGCGCACCTTCACCGCGGCATTCGCGAGCGGGATGTTCGTCTTCCCCGGCGGGAAGGTCGACGAGGTGGACGCCTCCACCGAGATCGGTGACATCTGCGAGGGCCTCAGCGACGAGCAGGCGAGCAGTCTCCTCGGCATCCCGTCCGGAGGGCTCGCCTACTGGGTGGCCTCCATCCGCGAGTGCTTCGAGGAGGCAGGTGTCCTCCTGGCGCACCACCGCGACACGGGTGATGTCGTCCGCTTCGACGACCCTGCAACGGCCGACCGATTCGAGAAGGAACGGGAGAACATCCACGACGGGTCACTCGCGCTCCTCGACCTGTGCAGGCGCGAGAACCTCCACCTGTCCACGCACAACATCCACTACGTGAGCCACTGGATCACCCCGAAGGGCGAGCGCCGCCGCTTCGACACACGGTTCTTCGTGGCCCGTGCACCCGAGGCCCAGGAGCCCCTGCACGACGACGGCGAGACGATCGAGAGCATGTGGATCAACCCGCACGAGGCCATCCGCCGCCACCGCGAGGGCGACCTCATGCTCATGCCGCCCACGCTCGCGAACATCGAGTTCATCGCGGCGCACGGCACCGCGGACGAGGTTCTCTCCGCGGCGGCCAAGGTGGGCACGCCCACCACGATCCTGCCGAAACTGAAGGTGGACAAGGACGGCCGCGTCACCGGGATCGCCATGCCGGGCGACCCCGACTACGACACGCTCTGACCCGGCGGTTACTGCTGTGCGCCGCCGCGGCGCACGCTGACCTGCACGTCGGCACCCCGCGCCGAGCAGTCCGACATGTCGTCGAAGGCCGGTGTCTCGGCGATGATGCGGTCGGCGATCGCGGTGAACACCACCGCCGCCGCGCCCTTGCCGGTGATGCTGACCGGTTCCCCGGCGTCGCTGCCCGCCGCGACAGTCGGCTCGATCGGCACCTGGCCGAGCAGCTCCACGCCGATCTCGTCGGCGAGCGCCTGCCCGCCGCCGGTGCCGAACAACGGGTACTCCTCGCCGTGCCCGCAGGTGAACGTGCTCATGTTCTCGATGACGCCCGCGACGCGCAGGAAGCTGCGCCGTGCCATGTCCGCGGCGCGGATCGCGACTTTCTGCGCGCTGACCGCCGGCGTGGTCACGATGAGGAGGTCCGTGCGGGGGAGCATGCGGGCGAGACCCATCTGCACGTCGCCGGTGCCGGGCGGCATGTCGATCAGCAGGTAGTCGATGTCGCCCCAGTGCACGTCGTTCAGGAACTGCTCGACGGCCTTCGTCAGCATGAGCCCGCGCCACATGAGCGCCGTCCCCTCGTCCTCCACGAGCATGCCGGTGGACACGACCTTCAGCAGCCCGTCGCCGACGCGGCGCTCGTTCGGGATGATCGCGGGTTTGTCGCGGCCGTCCACCTTCTGTGCCTCGAGCCTGTCGGGCATGTTCAGCATGCGCGGCACGGAGAAGCCCCAGATGTCAGCGTCCAGCACGCCCACCGTCTTGCCGCGCGCGGCGATCGCAGCCGCGAGGTTCACAGTGACGGAGCTCTTGCCCACGCCGCCCTTGCCGCTGGCCACTGCCAGCACCCTGGCGCGCTCGGGCACGGCCGTGGGGGCGGCGTTCTCGCGGGCGTTCCAGCGGGCCTTCGTCATCACCTCTGACCGTTCCTCGGCGGTCATCTCGCCCCAGTCGATCTTCACCTTCTGCACCCAGGGGTGCACCTCGAGGCGGCTCTTGATGTCCTTCTGGATCTGGGCCCGCAGCGGGCAGCCCCGGATGGTGAGCTTCACCCCGATGGTGATGATGCCGTCGGCGATGGTCACGGTGTCCACCATGCCCAGGTCCTCGATGTTGGAGCCCAGCTCGGGGTCGATCACGGCCCGCAGGAGGTTCCGGACCTCTTCTGTGGTGGGTGCCCCGGGGGTGCGCTGGCTCACGTGGGGAAGTGTACGGGGGATGCCCACGGGGCCGCTTTCGGCATAAACTCGGGGCACACGCTGTTCAACCGTGCGGGACACCCCGCCAGGCAGATGCACAAGGAGACCACCATGATCACCCTGACCGAGACAGCCACCACGAAGGTCGCACAGCTCATCGAGGCAGAGGGCGCCGGCGAGCTCGCGCTGCGCGTGGCCGTGAAGTCCGGCGGTTGCTCCGGCTTCAGCTACGACATGTACTTCGACTCCGAGATCGCGCCCGACGACGAGGTCCTCACCTTCGGTGCCGTGCGGGTCGTCGTCGATCCCGCCTCCGCCCCGATGCTCGTGGGCGCCAGCCTCGACTACAAGGACAGCCTCACCGAGGCCGGGTTCAGCATCTCGAACCCGAACGCCAGCCGCTCCTGCGGCTGCGGCAAGTCCTTCAGCTGATCCCGGCCGAGGCGAGAACCTCGGCGATCTCTGCGCGGTCGAACACGCCGTCCAGCCTGTTGCGGATGACGCCCTGCGCGTCCGCCACGAAGAGCACCGGCTCGAACGACATCCTGTAGGCCGTGACGGCCGGTGCGAGTGTCGTCGCGTTCTTGTCCGCGTACACGTCGGCGTGCACGAAGACCGCGGCATCACCGACTGATTCCGCCACCTTCACGAGTCCCTCGAGGGCTGGTGCGCACGTGCCTGTCTTGCAGAATGCCGGTGTGCCGATGAGGTAGACCACCGGCTTGCCGGATGCGAGAGCTTCCGTCAGCGTGACGGAGTGGAACGGGCAGGTGCCCGTGGCGAGCGTGCAGATCGGCGTGACCCCGCGCGGGTCATCGGTGGTCGGCGTGTCGAACGGCGGCAGTTGCCCGCCCACGACCGGCATCGGGACTGACGACGGGTCGAGCACCTGGAACGCCGCACCGTCCTTCGATGCACCGTCGATGATGAGCGCGTACGTGCCGGGCTTCTCGATGCGGGCCACGAAGGGCCAGTACGGCAAGGTGAGGCCCTCACCGTGCTTCTCCGCGCTGAGCGACTCCACCACGGTGTCACCGGAGTCGACGCTGACGACACGTGCGGTGAGGGTGGCGTACGCGGCTGTCGCCGCGTCGTCGAGGATCTGCGACTTGCTCGCCAGTGACACCGGCAACCGGACGTCGCCCGGCACGAGGCCGGTGCTGGAGAACCGTTGCATCACCGACAGGTCCTCGGGGTCGTACCTCCCCTCGCCGGTGTCGTCCCCGCCGCACGCGGCGAGCAACGTTCCCGCGCCGACGGTGCCCGCCCCGATGACTGCGGTCATGGCGAGGAAACGGCGGCGGCTCACGAGCCTGTCGGGGGAGACGTTCATCACCCGCAATGGTACGCAGGGTGCATGTTCGCCTAGGGTTTGACCCATGGCACAACCAGCAGTAGGCCCGTACACACCCGTCGTCCGTGCGGGGGACTGGATCATCGTCTCCGGCCAGCTCGGCATCGTCGACGGCAAGATCGTGGAGGGGGGCGTGAAGGCCCAGACCGCGCAGGCGGTGGAGAACCTGAAGGCCCAGCTCGCCACGATGGACGCCACCCTCGCTGACATCGCCAAGACACTCTGTTTCCTCACCGACATGGGCACGTTCGCCGAGTTCAACGAGGCATACGTGGCCGGTTTCGACGGTGCCCGCCCCGCGCGCAGCACGATCGGGGTGGCGGCACTCCCGTTCGGCGGGAACGTCGAGATAGAGGCCTGGGCCTACAAGCCGCTACGGTGATGCCATGCCCGGTGCGCTGATCCTCGCCATCATCCTGTTCGCGTTCCCGATCGTGGTCGGTCTCTCCACCGCCGCGCTCGCGGGCCTGCTCGGCCACCTCCTGTGGAAGGACGGCGAGGCCCGTCATGAGGGCAGCGAGCTTCTCGACACCAACATCTGACGCCCTGAACGGCAGGCGCCCGTGACGGGCATGCACTCGTTCGACCGCCGAGGCAAGCGGCTCAGCTGGAGGATCCTCTCGTACGCGCTGAAGCGCATGCGCACGGACCCGCCCCTCGACCACTCGGAGACTCTGGAGACCCTGCGCAGCCGCGCCGGCAGGACCGTCACCCCGGACGGCATCGGCGGTGACGAGGCGCTGCGCATCTGGGAGGAGGTGCTCGCCCCTGCGTGCATCAGCGTGGACCACCCGCGCTTCTTCTCGTACGTGCCCGGCGCGCCCAGCGAGGCGGCCGGCATGTTCGACGTGGCGATCAGCGCCGCCAACGTCTACGCAGGCTCGTGGCAGGAGGGCGCGGGCGCGGTGTTCGCGGAGAACGAGGCACTGCGCTGGATCGCCGACATCGCCGGCATGCCCGCGGAGGCGGGCGGTGTGTTCGTGAGCGGGGGGACCGCGGGGAACCTCTCCGCGCTGATCGCCGCCCGTTGGCACTGGCGCCACCGCAACGACGGCCGGTTCGACAGGACGCGCGGCCTGGTCGTGGCATCGCGGTCGGCGCACTCGAGCGTGGAGCAGGCGGCGCGCGCGATGGATGCCGACGTTGCCCTCGTGGACACCGACATCCGGGGGCGGATGGACGGCGAGTCGACGCGGGCGGCACTCGCGGCGCTCCCGCCGGAGGATGCACAGCGTGTGTTCGCCGTCGTCGCCACTGCGGGCACCACCAACGTCGGCGTCGTCGATGATCTCGCCGGTGTCGGTGCGGCCGCGAGGTCGGTCGGCGCGTGGTTCCACGTGGACGGCGCCTACGGCGGCGCCGCCCTGTGCGCACCGTCGCGCCGTGCGCTCTTCGACGGCGTGGAGACGGCCGACTCCTTCATCGTGGACCCGCACAAGTGGCTCTTCGCACCGTTCGACAGCTGCGCGCTCGTCTACCGCGACCCGCGCGTGGCCCGTGCCGCGCACACCCAGCACGCCGAGTACCTCGACGCCCTGCACGTGAACGACGACTGGAACCCCAGTGACTACGCCCACCACCTCTCGCGCCGGCCGCGCGGCCTGCCGCTGTGGTTCAGCCTGGCCACGCACGGAACGCGCGCCTACACCGAGGCGGTCGAGCGCACGCTCGCGGTGACGGACCGGGGCGCGGATCTCGTCAGGGCGTCTGCGCATCTGGAGTTGATAATGGAGCCAGAGCTCTCGGTGCTGCTGTTCCGTCGGCTCGGCTGGTCGGCCGCCGACTACGAGGAGTGGAGCAACAGGGTCCTCATGCAGGGGCTGGCGTTCGCCGTCCCCACCAGCTGGCGGGGCGAGACATGTCTACGGTTGTGCATCGTGAACCCCGAGACCACGCCGGACGACATCGCGACCGTGCTGCGGAGCATGGCATGACTTCCGTACCTGCCGGCACCGCCGACCTTCTCGTCACGAACGGGCATGTCGCCACCGTGGACACCGACCGGCGCGAGCTCCCCGGCGGATGGGTGGCGATCACGGACGGCCTGGTCAGCGGGGTCGGTGCATCCACAGATGCACCGCCTGCGGCGCGTGAGGTGCTGGACGCATCCGGATGCCTGGTGACACCGGGCCTGGTGAACACCCACCACCACCTGTACCAGAACCTCACGCGCGCGTTCCCGCCCATGACGAATGCGCCGTTGTTCGGATGGCTGCAGACCCTCTACCCGCTGTGGCGCGCGCTCGACGAGGAGAGCGCACACGTCTCAGCCTGGATCGGTCTTGCCGAGCTCGCCCTCTCCGGGTGCACCACCTCCACCGACCACCTCTATCTCCACCCGCGCAACGGCGGCGACCTGTTGTCGGCCGAGATCGCCGCGGCGGTGGACCTCGGCATGCGGTTCCACCCCACGCGCGGGTCGATGTCGCTGTCGCAGAAGGACGGCGGCCTCCCGCCCGACGACGTGGTGCAGGAGGACGACGAGATCCTCGCCCTCTCGCAGGCCGCGGTGGAGCGCCACCATGACCGTTCGTTCGGCGCGATGGTGCGGGTCGCCCTCGCGCCGTGCTCGCCGTTCAGCGTGACGAAGGACTTGATGATCCGCTCTGCCGAGCTCGCGGAGAAGCTGGACGTGCGGCTCCACACCCACTTCGCGGAGAACTCCGAGGACGACGACTTCTCGATCGCCACCTTCGGGTGCAGGCCGTTCGAGTACCTGCGCGAGGTGGGCTGGCTCAGTGACCGCACGTGGGTCGCACACTGCGTGATGCCGAACGCGGACGAGATCAGGGAGCTCGGGCGCGCGGGGATCGGCGCCGCGCACTGCCCGTCGTCGAACCTGATCCTCGCGTCCGGTATCGCGCCCGTCGTCGACCTGCGTGCGGCAGGGGTGCATGTGGGCCTCGGTGTCGACGGTTCGTCGTCGGCAGACAGTGCGTCGCTGTGGCTGGAGGCGCGCCAGGCGATGCTGCTCGCCAAGCTGCGCAGCGGGGCCGGTGCGGCGGACGCACGGATGGCACTCGAGGTGGCGACCATCGGTGGTGCAGGTTGCCTGGGGCGCACCGGCGAGATCGGGTCGCTGCAGACGGGTGCTGTCGGGGATGTGGCCGTGTGGGACCTCTCGGGCATCCAGTACACCGGCGCGATCGCCGACCCGGTTGAGGCCTGGTTGAGGTGCGGTCCGGCCGCCGCGCGGGAGACAATCGTGCACGGACGGTTCGTGGTGCGCGGCGGCCGCTTGGTCACCGCGCGGGCCGACGAGATGATGGCGACTCACCGCCGGCTGTCCGCGCGCATGCAGTCCTTCGCGGGCTAGCGTCATCAGCCGTGCTGAACGCGTTCCTGCTGAGTTTCGGCGTCATCTTCGTGGCGGAGCTCGGCGACAAGAGCCAGTTGATGGCGCTCGCCTTCGCCTCGCGGTTCCGGGCACTTCCCGTCCTCGTGGCGATCACCCTCGCCACCGCCGTCGTCCACCTGTTCTCCGTGGCGATCGGCGGGGCCGTGGGTGCGGCCCTCCCCACCGATGCGATCAGCATCGTGGGCGCGATTGCGTTCATCTTCTTCGGGTTCTGGACGCTCCGCGGCGACGAACTGACCGAGGAGGACGAGAAGTCGACGCATCTCACTGCCCGCAACGTGATCATCGCGGTGGGCACCGTGTTCTTCCTGGCCGAACTGGGCGACAAGACCATGCTCGCGACCGTCACCCTCGCGACGGACAACGAGGTGTTCGGCACTTGGGCCGGCTCCACGCTCGGAATGGTCGCCGCTGATGCACTGGCGATCGGCATCGGCAAGGCGCTCGGTGACCGCCTGCCGGAACGCGCGATCAGGATCGGGTCAGCGGTGGCGTTCTTCGTGTTCGGCGGCTTGATGCTGCTCGACGCCCTCCGGTGACATCTAGGTTGGCTGTGTGAACCTGTTCGGCGAGGTGGTCGTGACAATGTTGGTCATTCTCGACCCGCCGGGAAACGTGCCGATCTTCCTCGCGGTCACGCAGCGCCTCACGG
>CAZZFB010000007.1:0-35011 GCA_964653385.1 uncultured Bifidobacterium sp.
CCTGGATGCCGTCCTTGTCGGTGTCGATCCAGACACGGTTGCCGATCTGCACGGGTGCCATGTTGCACAGCACCTCGATGTCGCCCATGCCCGACGACTTGCCGAACGAGCTCTTGTAGTACTCGCTGCCGCCGAGGGGATGGTTGCTCGGCCACTCGATCTGGAGATGCCGGAAGTAGACGTTCGTCGAGTTGGTCGAGAAGGTCCCGTCAGAACTCTTGTACCAACGCAACCCGCCCGAGTAGTACGCCCAGCCCGGGTCCATCGCGGTGACCGCGATCTCCTGCGTGCCCGACGGGGGCCACACGGCCACGCCGCCCTGCGAGTTCTCCTGGTGGGCCGCGGGAATGTCCGACTCGTCGATCTGATCCTTGAAGAACTCGCGGTACGGGCTGGTGGCATTGACGCCGGCCCCCGCGCGCGAACCGCCCGTGGAGGTCCTCGTCCCGCAGGTGCCGTCGGACTCCTGGGCATAGACCGGGGCCGACGCAGTGCCGGTGTTGCACAGCAGGATCGTGTCGCCGCGGGTGAACGCGGTGACCCACGGGCTGCTCCCGCCCGGGTTGCCCGCGGACACACCCGTGTCAGTGGGGTCCAGGTTCACCGCGCCGAGCTGGCGCGACAGGCGGTCGGAGACGCCGGCGATGATGGACCCGTCCTCGAGCATGTCGATGCCCATGATGATCGGCTGGGAGAAGTAGTACTTGTTGCCGTCCTTCCAGATCGCGTTCGCGGTGACCGCGGCCTTGATGGCCGCGAAGTCATCCGTCCATGCCTTCCACCTGGCCGCCTCGCACTTCGGGGCATTTGCGTTCGTCAGGTCGGCGACCACCTTGCAGTTGTTCTCCTCCATGGCCCGGTCGTACCCGAAGTTGATCGTGGTGACGGTGGACCACGTGCCGGCAGACGAGATCTTCCTGATGTACCCGGACCCCGGGCGACGCGTGCCGGAGAAGGATGCGGCGTTCGCCGTCTCGTTGGAGCAGACCACACCGACGAGGATGCCGTCCGACACGACCTTCAGGCCGAACGGGCGGGCGTCGGCGGCATTGGTGCAGCCGGGGTCGGTGATCGAGGTGCTCGTCGGCGTGCCGATCACGGGGGCGGCGGCAGTGCCGCTGACAGGGAACGTGTAGAGCTTCCGGTCATAAAGGTTGACGACGTACAGCTTCGTGCCGTCCGCGGAGAAGTCGATGTCGCCGATGCCGACCTTGCCCACGCCGCCGAACGACTGGGCGTCGAGGGAAAGGTTGAGGTCGTCTGTGAACCCGCGGGCGGAATCGGTGAACTGGGTGTTGTCGGCACTGAGCGTCATGTACTGGGCGAGGTCGAAGCTCGTGACGAGGCCCGTGAGCGGATGCGCCACGTAGAGACCGCCGATGCCCTTCGGGCCGAACGCGGAGTGCCGGCGGAGGAACGCCGATGCCCAGACGAGACCGGTGCTCGGCTGGGAGGCGAGGCCCCATGTCGCCCCCACGTACTGGTTCTCCACCACCTTCGTGAACTCGGCACGACCGCTCCACGTCGTGTACGCGATGGCCGACTTCGTGCCGGCATTGCTGTTGGCGGCGGTGCTCGCGGCCTTGCCGGGTGTCTGGCAGTTGGTGGCCACCATCGGGTCGGCGTTGTTGTCAGCGCAGTAGTTCCCGGGGATGATCAACGCGAAGTCCACCGAGGTCGCCGGGACGGTCACGAACTGGATGCTGGTCCCGCCCGTCGATGCCGCGAAGGAGGACTGGTGACCCGTGGGAGTGTCGAACTCGACGCGCACGGAGGACGTCGCAGCCCCCGTGACCGCCAGGGAGTACGTGCCGTCAGAACCAGTGGTCGCGGTGCCGACCGCGGAGCCCGCACTGTCGAACGCCCGCACCGTCACCCCGGAGACCCCGGACTCACCGGAGGCCTTCGCACCGTCCGAGTTCTTGTCCAGGAACACAGTTCCTGCAACGGTCGACGTGACGGCGGCGACCGGTGACCAGCCCGCGACGAACAACTGCGAGACCAGTACCGAGAGAGAGATCAGGAACACTTTCTTGGTGCGCGCGTGCGACATGAGCTGTTCGTTCTCCCCGTGCTGTCAGAGTTCCCCGTGAGACGGTAGGCAGGCTCCGCGGCGGTTCAGGACCAATGGGCTGAGAAGGAAATTTTTTTCTCGCCTAGTCTCGGGACGATGGGAACGACACCGGACGAGAGGACTGCCGGGTCGAAGGCATCGATTCTCAGGAGTGCCCGCCACGAGATCGAGGAGAACGGGATCCTCGGTCTTCGCGTCGCTGAGGTCGCTGCCGGCGCCAACTGCTCCATCACGCAGATCTACAGGTACTTCGGCGACCGCAACGGCCTCCTCGCGCGCGTCCTCGGCGACATGTACGAGGAGATCCTGCGGGGCTCCACGAAGGCGTACCAGGAGAGAGTGTTCGCCAAGGACGTCATCACCGTCGACGACATCGTCGATGCCTTGCCGTCGATGTTCGAGGTCGGTGCCACGGAGAACCAGCGCATCCGACTGCAGATACTCGCTGCGTCCGTCACGAACGAGCCGCTCAGGAAGCGGCTCGAGGACATCACGCAGGCCGAGGCGGACGCGTGGGATGAAGGGCTCGACGAGGCAGAGCGAAGACTCGCGCCCGGCGAGAGGTTCGACCGGCGCGTCTTCACGATGGTCCTCGCCACGCAGCTCCCCTACTACCGCATCCTCATGGGCGAGAAGGGTTTCACCAGCGAGGACTTCAGGCAGTTCCTGCGCGAGAAGATGTCGTCCTAGGGCAGCCAGCCCCGCACCAGCGCGACACCGACGGCCAGCGTTGCCACACCGAGCACACGGCTGAGGAACGTCGACGGCCACTCATCACCCTCCCGCGCGAACCAGTCGACAACGCCCAGCGCGAGACCCGGGATGCCCATGAGGACGAAGGCCCACTGGATCTCGTTCGCGTCGACAGCCCCGTCGACGAGCAGGCCCCACCACAGCATCACGAAGAGCATCGCCACGATCCGCACGAGGTTGCGTGGCACGAAACGGTGGACCGTGGGGAGGTTCGGGAACGAATCGGTGCGCGTCTCCACGATCTTCGGCAGCAGGAACATCGCCGTGCCGGCGCCAAGCCACCAGTTGCCCCCGATGAACACCCACGCCACGAATGCGAAGACCGCCGTGCGCACGATGCGGGAGAACGGACGCTGGCCGTCCACCGGCTCGGGGAAGGACTCATTCTCGATGCGCGCGAGCCGCACCGACACAAGCATCCGCGCGGTGTTCTCGAGCACGTAGCGTCCCGACAGGACCAGCAGTGCCGCGAGCTCGACCGTGCCCACCCTCCCCGACCACGCCACGTCGTACCCGGAGAGGTGCGGAACGGCCGAGAACATCGCACCGGCTGCCCACGCACCAATCAAGGGGATCAGCACGAAGTCGACACACCTGTTCCACACGTGGTCGTCCACGCTCGCGCGGCGGTACGGACGCATCGCGGACGCGACGAGACCGACGAGGAACATC
The DNA here is from genome assembly GCA_964653385.1 of uncultured Bifidobacterium sp. Classification (GTDB taxonomy): domain Bacteria; phylum Actinomycetota; class Acidimicrobiia; order Acidimicrobiales; family Ilumatobacteraceae; genus UBA2093. Next base: position 3,500 of record CAZZFB010000007.1, read on the forward strand.
GGTGCGGCAAGCCCGAGGAAGCCGCGCAGGGCATCCGTCGAGTCCATCCCGCCGCCCAGGAGGACGGTGACCAGGTAGGCGCCCGCCGCGACGAGGCCGGCGAACGCATCGAGTGTGCCGACGACGAGGAGAGCCACGAAGAGGCCGAGTGCAGGGAGCGACACGACGGAGTCCGTGCTCGCTGCGGCGGCGACACCGAGCGCTGCCCCCGTGACGGGCATTGCCAGCCAGAAAATCCCCGCTAGCGCACGGAGGTACGAGCCGTCATCCATCGCCCGCCCGAACACCGGCGACAGACGGGCGACGCGGGCTGCTGCCGCGCACATCCAGTCGTCGAGACGGTCCCACCGGGGCGGACGGTATGCATCCGTGCGTTCGTCCAGCCCGCCCGATCCGGAGCCGGCGGCGAACTCTGCGACGCCGGACGAGTCCCGGTCCTCTTCCCCGAGGCGCGTCGGTCCGTTGTCACTGCGGCGCCTGATGGCCAGCAGTGCGAGCATGCTGGCGAGGAGCCTTATCGTCTCCTCCGTGGGCACCTGGCCGGACTGGCCACCCCCGGGCGCCGCACCATTCGCACCGTCGGCGTCGTCCTCGGGCACGACGGGAGCGGGGGCGGCCGTGCGCGCGAAGGTGTACGGCGAGGAGTCCGCACCCGTGTTGCCGGCGCTGTCCGCCGATGTCGCGACGACACTCCAGTTGCCCGGGGTGACGCCCTCGAGCGCGCAACCGGTGGTCTCCGGCGCGGCGACGTACGTGCAGGTCACCGTGGTCGTGCCGTCGGTCGCGGTGATCGTCACGAGGGCGCCGTCGCCCGGGCCGGCAACCCTCATGTCCATCCGGCCGTCCGCAGGATCGTCGGTGGATGACACGGTCAGCACCTCGACAGGGGCAGCAGAGTCCACCTTGATGTCGAGGGTGTCGGGTGCCGCGGCTGCGTTGCCGGCGAGGTCGACAACGCGTGCGCTGACGGTCCATGTGCCGTCGGCGAGCTCCGGCAGTTCGCAACCGTCGCTGTCCCCGACCACGTACGTGCACTTCACGGCCCGGCCGTCCTTGCGCGCCGTGAGCGTGACGGAGTCACCCGCGCTCAGCCCCTCGATCCCGACGAGTGGTGTGCGGTCGGAGGTCAGGTTGTCGGCAGGGTCGGCACCCGTGTCTGAGGCGGTCCGGAGATCAGGAGTACCCGGTGGGCTCTTCGGCAAGGTCACGGGAACAGTCGTGGCTGTCGGCTTCCCGCCCTTCGGGACGGTGGTGGTGGACTTCGGGGCCGAGGACCCGCCCTTCTTGCCGCCCGAGTCCGTCGTCCCGGTGATGTTTGCTGTTCCGTCGAACGGCCTCGATGTGTCGATCCTCAGGTCGAGGGGTTGTGCAGTCGTGGCGGTGTTGCCACGGGTGTCGGTGGCTGTTGCCGTGACGGACCATGTGCCGTCGGCAAGCTCGGGGAGCCAGCACCCTTGTGTGCCCGGGGCAGCGACATATGTGCACGAGCTCGTGACACCCCCCTTCGTGGCTGTGACGACCACACTCGCACCGGTCTCGACCCCTGGCACCTCGATGAACGGGGTCGAGTCGGCAGTGACGTCGTCCGTGGACGAGGTTCCGGTGTCCGATGATGCCGAGAGGTCCGGTCTCGCGGGAAGGACAGGTGCCGTCGCATCGACCGTCAGGTTCGTCGACGGCCCTGCCGCAGACGTGTTGCCGGCGGGGTCGGTGAGGGTTCCGGACACAGACCACGTGCCGTCCGTGAGAGCAGGAAGATCGCATGATGTCGCCGCTCCCACGACGTACGAGCAAGTCCGCGTCGTGGACCCGTTCGTGGCAGTCAGCGTGGCCGTGTCGCCTGCGGAACCACCCGGCACGGAGACCGCCGGGGTGGTGTCGGACGTGGCGTCGTCCGTCGAGGACGTCCCGGAATCCGACGCCGCGACGAGGTCGGCAGCACCCGGTGCAGCCGGAGCGGAAGTGTCGACCACAAGGCTCGCCGTCCCGGTCGTCGCGCCGGTGTTGCCCGCGGCGTCCGTGACGGATGCAGACAGGGTCCACGTGCCGTCCGTGAGAGCAGGCAGGTCGCAGGAAGCGGCAGAGCCGACCGTGTACGTGCAGGTCTTCGTGGTCGAGCCGTTCGTGGCTGACATCGTCACCTGGTCCCCGTTGGAGAGGCCCGGGACGGAGACGGCCGGGGTCGTGTCGTTCGTGAGGTTGTCCGTGGAGGATGACCCGGTGTCAGAGGCCCCATCGAGGTCAGGGGTCCCGGGCGCCGGTTGAGTGGTGTCCACCGTCAGCGGCACGGACGGTGGAGCCGGTGTCACATTGCCCGCGGCGTCCGTGATGGATCCGGAGAGTGTCCACGTGCCGTCCGTGAGTGCAGGCAGGTCGCACGACGTCGCAGAACCGACGAAGTAGGAGCAACTGAGCGATGTCGAGCCGTTCGTGGCTGTCAGCGTCGCGACATCTCCTCCCGACCCTCCGCCGACAGAGACTGTCGGGGTCGTGTCCGAGGTGATGTTGTCCGTGGATGACGGCCCGGAGTCGGACGATGCGGCGACATCCGGGCCTGATGTTGCGACGGGACCCGTGCCGTCGATGGTGACGTTCAGACCGGTACCGGCAGCGGACGTGTTGCCCGCAGGGTCCGTGAGCGTGCCGGTGAGCGCCCAGGTCCCGTCGGTCAGGTCAGGCAGGTCGCACGATGTCGCGGACCCGACGACGTAGGTACACGACTTCGTCGTGGCGCCCTTCGTGGCGGTGACCGTCATGGTGTCGCCGGCCGAACCACCGCTTCCCGAGACCGACGGAGTCGTGTCCGAGGTGAGGTTGTCTGTGGAGGATGACCCGAGATCGGATGCCGCGAGCAGGTCGGGGGCAGCCGGGGCCGAGGGTGCGGAGGTGTCGACGGACATCGACATGGATGAACCCGCGGCGGAGGTGTTGCCCGCGGGGTCCGTCAACGTGCCCGACACCGACCAGGACCCGTCAGTCAGACCCGACAGGTCGCACGACGATGCAGAACCAACCGTGTACGAGCACGTCTTCGTCGTCGCACCGTTCGTCGCAGTCACCGTGGCCGTGTCACCGGAGGAACCACCCGGCACCGAGAACGTCGGTGACGTGTCGGAAGTGACGTTGTCGCTGTTCGATGACCCGGTGTCTGATGATGAAGCGAGATCAGGGGCTGCCGGGGCTGCGGGCGCCGCGGTGTCCAGCGTCATCGGGGTCGAGGAACCCGCGGCGGAGGTGTTGCCCGCGGGGTCCGTCAACGTGCCCGACACCGACCAGGACCCGTCAGTCAGACCCGACAGGTCGCACGACGATGCAGAACCAACCGTGTACGAGCACGTCTTCGTCGTCGCACCGTTCGTCGCAGTCACCGTGGCCGTGTCACCGGAGGAACCACCCGGCACCGAGAACGTCGGTGACGTGTCGGAAGTGACGTTGTCGCTGTTCGACGTTCCGGTGTCGGACCCGGATGCAAGATCGGGCGCACCGGGGGCCGAAGTGGCTGTCGAGTCGACACTCAACGGTAGACCTGAACTCGCGGCTGACTGGTTGCCTGCGGGGTCGGTGAGACGCGACGTCAGTGTCCACGAACCGTCGGTGAGGGCAGGCAGGTCGCACGACGTCGCGGAACCGACGACATACGAGCATGACTCCGTCGACGCACCCTTGGTCGCGCTGATCGTCATCGTGTCGCCTGCCGACCCGCCGGATGCGGACACGTTGGGAGTCGTGTCGGCGGTCACGTTGTCAGTGCTCGAACTGCCGGTGTCCGACACAGCGGACAGGTCCGGCGTGCCCGGCGCCGACGGGGCCGTGGTGTCCACCGTGAGCGGAAGGGCCGGGCCCGCAGTCGAGGTGTTGCCCGCAGGGTCCGTCACCTTCGCGGTGACCGACCAGCTGCCGGCGGTGAGCGCGGGGAGGTCACAGGACGAAGCCGATCCCGCCACGTAGGAGCAGGTCTTCGTGGTGGCACCGCTCGTCGCCGTGAACTCCACGGTGTCGCCCGCGGTGGCGCCGGGGAGCGACATCGCCGGCGTGGTGTCGGAGGTCGTGTTGTCGGTGTCGGAACTGCCGGTGTCGGACGCTGCGACGAGATCGGGGGCGGGGGGTGCGGTCGGCGCGGTCGTGTCGACACTGAGTGACGTTGCGGGCCCCGCGGACGAGGTGTTGCCCGCCTGGTCGGTGAGCGTGCCGGAAACGGACCAGGTCCCGTCCGTCAGTGCAGGGAGATCGCACGATGTTCCCGTTCCGATCACGTACGTGCACGACTTGGTGGTCGACCCGTTGGATGCAGTGATGGTGGCCGTGTCACCCGTCGACCCGCCGCTCACGGAGAATGCCGGCGTGGTGTCCGAGGTGACGTCGTCGCCGGAGGAAGACCCGGAGTCGGATGCGGCGGCAAGGTCCGGCGCACCCGGCGCCGACGGGGGCGTGGTGTCGACCGTGACAGTCGAACCAGCCGATGCCGCACCCGGGCCGACCGTGCCGGTGGAGGCCGTCACCGAACCCGAGGCGAGCGTCGGGGTCACCGTTCCCTCGCCGCAACCGGACACCGTGACCGTGAAGGTGGCGGACGTCCCGGCTGACGGGCTGACGGAGAACACGCAGTTCGGCGCGTTGCCCGCGTTCGAGAAGTCAGCCGCGGTGAGCGTGGAGGCATCAACCGTTCCCGTGAACTGGAGCGAGTAGGAAAGGCTCGGGCTGTTCGTGCGGGACGAGACGGCGGTCGTGAACGAAGAGACGGCAAAGGCCGTGTAGCGGATCATCACGACCCCGGAGCCACCCGCCCCGGCCACCGTGTACCAGTTCGAGCTGAAGCAGCTGCCGCCGCCGCCGGCGCCGCCGCCGCCGCCGTAACCGGCAGTGGCATGACCTCCGCCGCTGAAGCAGTCCCCTGACGGTGCGCCGTTGCCCGCACGGGTGCCGCCGTTGTTGCCCGTTGCACCTCCCGAGGCACCGTACGTGTCGGACGTCCCGGAGAAAGTGCTGACCGTGCCGGTGCCCACACCTGATCCGGCACGGAAGTTCGTGGTGCCTCCGGCGGCGGTCGCGAGCGTGGTGCCTCCCTGCACGAGGGACGACGGGTTCCCGTTGGCACTTGCGTTTCCGCCTGCTCCGACCGTGATGGTGATTGCCGAGGATGTGATCGACGCCGTGCCGGTGGTGACGGTGCCTCCCCGCCCGCCGTTCCACGTGAATGAAGTGTTGCCGCTCCCGCCGCCGGCGCCGCCACCGACGACGAAGTAGTCGATGGATGTGACGCCGGCTGGCGGCGTCCAACTGGTCGCACCCGCCGCGGCAAAACTCCCGAAGCACGTGCCCGTGCCCGGCTCGAATGTCCATCCGGCGGGACACTCTCCCGCCGCCTCCGCCACGGGCACCCCTGCGGGAGGAACCAACGCCAGGAACGCCGCAATGACCGCAGTGGTTGCCGACACCCGCGCGACGGCACGGATCCCTGTCAGTGTGCGCGCGCGAACCACCCCGAAATCGTAGGAACGCGCCCTGACCGCACGCCCCGCCACTGTGCGTAAAAAACTTTCTTTGTGGAGACTGGTGCGATGCGATTCACCCTTCCCGGAGCCGTGCTCATCGCGCTCGCCTCCGTGCTCACCGCATGCGGCTCCGACGACACTGCCCGCACCATCAACGTGCCCGGTGACGCGGCGACGATCCAGCAGGCAGTCGACGACGCACGGCCCGGTGACATCGTGCTCGTCGCCGGCGGCACCTACAACGAGGCGGTGAAGGTGACCACCGACGGCATCGTCATCCGCGGCGAGGACCGCAACAAGGTCATTCTCGACGGCGGGCACAGGCTCGCGAACGGCGTGTACGTGGCCGCCGACGGGGTGAGGGTGGAGAACCTCACCGTCCGTTCGTACACGCAGAACGGCGTCGTGTTCAACGGCATCGATGCGGCGTCCGGCGGTGACGGCGTGGACCCGGGCATCACGTACGGCACGGAGAACCGCGCGCTCGACGGCTTCGAGGTCAGGTATGTCACCGCGTACAACAACGGTCTCTACGGCATCTACGCGTTCGCCTCGGTGAACGGCCTGATCGAGGACTCATACGCGTCCGGCCACCCCGACTCCGGGATCTACATCGGCCAGTGCAAGCCGTGCAACTCCGTGGTCAGGCGCGTGACGGCGGAACTGAACGCGATCGGCTACTACGGCACGAACGCGTCGGGCAACGTCTGGGTCGTCGAGTCGACGTTCAGCCGCAACCGACTGGGCGTCGCCCCCAATTCCCAGGAGATGGAGAAGCTCGCGCCGCAGGAGGAGACCGTGGTCGCGGGCAACGTCGTGGAGGACAACGACAACCCCGCCGCGCCGGCGATCGAGGAGGGCTTCTTCGGGGGCGGGATCATCATCGGCGGCGGGACCCGCAACACTGTGGTGCGCAACCGCGTGGGCGGCCATGACTTCGCCGGCATCGGGGTGATCGACTTCAACGGATTCTCCCCCTCCAACAACAGGATCGAGGGGAACACGGCACGCGGCAACAGGGTCGATCTCCTGTTCCGAGTGGGCGACAACTCGTCAGCGGACGGCAACTGCTTCGCCGGCAACTCGTTCTCCGTGTCCAGCCCGGAGCGCATCGAGTCGGTGATGCCGTGCGGCAAGCCCGCCGGTGCCCTGCCCCGCGTCCCGGCGGACGGTCCACCGCCCCCTCCGGACGTGGACTACCGGTCACTCCCCGCCCCGCCCCCGCAGGTCACGATGCCCGCCGCGGGGATGGCACGCCCCGCCGGCACGGCACCGTTCGCGGCACCGGACCTGACGGCTGTCAGCCTGCCCTGACGGGACCGGTCAGCCGGTGCGCCACTCGAGAACGGTGAAGGCACCGAGCCCGGAGGGGTCGAGCAGTGCCTCCGACTCGCTGACGCGGCTGCGCATCCTCATCGCCGCGAGGGTCGGTGCGGCGGCGTTCTCGCGCCACACGCGGATGCCCTCGGAGACCAGGTCGTCGATCCCCCAGCGCTGGAGGAACTGGGACTGGCTGCGCACGGCATCAGGCTCGCGCACGGCGGCGAGCTGGTCGATCATCACCTGGGCCGTGATGTCCTGGGTGCCGGGGTTCCTCAGGTAGTGGCCGCCGCGCCCGTGGCCGGCGTACGTGCGCAGCCACTCACGCCACGGCATCGCCGCCGCCTCCACGGTGCGCGCGGTGCAGTAGTCGAGCACCAGCACAGACCCGTGCGCGAGCGAGCCGAGCGCGTCGCGGAGCCACCCGGCCGCGGCGGTCTGCACGGGGACGCGCGCGCCGTGCGGTGCACCAGGTTTCAGCGGGAACGTGGGCTCACCGGCGCGCAGCACCTCGGCGAATCCGTCGCCGGAGACCGTCACGTGTGCCTCGCGCCAGCCCTCGTCGTGCACCCACAGCGAGAACGGCAGGTTGTCGAGCAGCTCGTTCGCGATGATGACGCCGTGGTCCACGCGCACCGGCATCGTGGCAACGGACTCGACCCCCTCCGGGTGACGCTCCCGCTGCGCCGCGGAGGTCTCCACCGCCACGTACCGCAGCGCACCCGAGCACCGGGGTGCCGCGGCGAGCACCGACCGTGCGAGGGTCCCGGGCCCGGCTCCCGCCTCCACGACCGTGAACTCCGCGGGGCTGCCGAGACGCTCCCACTCGGCGTCGATCCACCCGGCGAGCACCGTCCCGAAGAGCGGGCCGACCTCGGGCGACGTGATGAAGTCGCCGCGACGGCCCGCGCTGCCGCCGGACACGTAAAAGCCGTGATCGCCGTAGAGGGCGATGTCCATGAAGCGGGAGAAGGGGATCCCCCCGCCGGCCGCCGCGATCGCGGCGCGCAGGTCGTCAGCCGCCGAGGGCACCGGTGAGACCGGCGAGGTCACCGAAGTGGAGGACGAGCCCGGGCAGGACGCCAAGAACGAGGGTGGAGCCGCCGGTGATGGCGAGGGCGACACCGATGGCGGACGGCACCGTGACGGGAGCGGTGTCACCGTGCGGCGCGGGCTTCATCCACATCTCGCGGAGCACGTTGCCGTAGTAGCCGAACGCGACCACGGAGTTGACGGCCCCGATGACGGCGAGCGCGTAGCTCCAGTTCGTGCCGGCGGAGATGAGGGCCTGGAACGCGGTGAACTTGCCGAACCACCCGCCGAGCGGCGGGATGCCGGCGAGCGAGGCCATGAAGATCGTCATGAGCACGGTGAGGCCGGGTGCGTACCCGAACAGGCCGCCGTAGCTGGAGATCTCGCCGCTGCGCGTCTTGCGGGCGACGGCGATGATGATCCCGAACACGCCGAGGTTGGTGGCCGCGTACAGCAGCAGGTACGTCACCACGGAGCGCAGGGCCGCCTGCTGGACACCCTCGATGCCGGCGACGGCGAGGGGCATGAGGATGAAGCCACCCTGGGCGACGGACGAGTAGGCGAGCATGCGCACGATGTTCGACTGGCGCAGCGCCATCACGTTGCCGACAGTCATGGTGAGCGCCGAGAGGATCCAGAACACCGGCTGCCAGACCTCGTGGCTGCCGGGGAAACCCACGAACACCACGGTGACGAGCGCGACGAAGCCGGCGGCCTTGGAGGCGACCGACAGGAACGCGGTCACGGGGGTGGGCGCACCCTCGTAGGTGTCGGGCGCCCAGGTGTGGAACGGGACGGCCGAGACCTTGAAGGCAAAACCGATGACCACGAAGAGGACCGCCAGCGCACGGATGGACGTGAGGTTCTCCCCCAGTGCCGACCCGATGTCGACGAGCTTGGTGGACCCGGCGATGCCGTACAGCAGCGACATGCCGTAGAGCATCACGGCGGAGGCGAACACGCCGAGCAGGTAGTACTTGATGCCGGCCTCGTTGCTCTTCGGGTCGCGCTTCTTCCAGGCCGCCAGCATGTACGCGGGGATGGAGAGGAACTCGAGCGACACGAAGATGGAGACGAGGTCGCGGCTGCTCGCCATCATCACCATGCCGAGGATGCTGGTGAGGAGCAGGAACCAGTACTCGCCCTCGTAGTAGTTGCCCTCGCGGATGTGGTCGGCCGAGATGAGCACCACCACGTAGCCGGCGAGCAGGAACAGGGCCTTCAGGACGAGGCTGAAGTCGTCGACCACGTAACGGCCGTCGAACATGGACCTTGCGCCGTCGGTGTCGAGGGCAACCGTGAGGACGGGGATGAACGCACCGAGCAGGGTGAAGCTGGCCACCGGCGTGAGGACCCACTTCCTCGCGTCGCTCAGGAACAGGTCGAGCAGCAGGAGCAGCACGAGGCCGCCCGCGAGGACGATCTCGGGCGCGATCGCGTGGTAGTCGACGACGGGTGCCGTCCATTCGGCGGCGACGAGTGCGTTCAGCACGTGATCAGCCCCCGAACGCCTTCAGGGTCACGTTGACCGCGGGGTCGAGCACCTTGAACATGAGCTGCGGGTAGACGCCGAACACCACGATCGCCACGAGCAGCGGCGTCCATGCGATCCACTCGAAGGTGTTCACGTCGTGGATGTCCTCGTCGTGGCCGTGGCCGGGCGCGAACTCCGCCGTCGGCTCGCCGAATGCGGTGCGCTGGTAGAGCCACAGCAGGTAGCCGGCCGCGAGCACCGTGCCGAGCGCCGCGACGACCATGTAGGTGCGGAAGGTCTCGACAGGCAGGCCCTCGGCCGGCTGGTACGCCGAGAGGATGGCGGGGAACTCGCCCCAGAACCCGGCCAGGCCGGGCAGGCCCAGGGACGCCATGGCGCAGAAACCGAGGATCCAGCCGAGACGCGGCATCTGCTTGAGCATGCCCGAGAGACGCTTGATCTCGAGGGTGTGGTAGCGCTCCTTCACCGACCCGGCGACGAAGAAGAGCATGCCCGTGATGAGGCCGTGCGCGACCATCCCGAACATCGCCGCGTTCAGGCCGAACGGGGTGAGCGTGGAGATGCCGAGCATCACGAAACCCATGTGCGCGACCGAGGAGAAGGCGATGAGCCGCTTCATGTCGGTCTGGGCGAGGCAGCCGAGCGCGCCGTAGATGATGCCGATCACAGAGAGCAGGCCGATCCACGGTGCCCACTCCTTCGCCGCCTCGGGCAGGATCGGGATGGCGATGCGGACGAAGCCGTAGGTGCCGAGCTTCAGCAGGATGGCGGCCAGGATGACCGAGCCCTGCGTTGGTGCCTGGGTGTGGGCGTCGGGCAGCCACGTGTGGAACGGGAACATCGGCACCTTCACCGCGAAGCCGACGAACATGCCGGCGAAGATCCAGACCTGGATGTTCTTGGCGATGGCGCCGCCGTTCTCCACCAGGTACGGGATCGAGAACGACTCCGCACCCGTCTTGAAGAAGAGGGCGAGGAACGCGACCAGCATGAGTGCCGAACCGAACATCGTGTACAGGAAGAACTTCAGCGAGGCGTACTGGCGGTTCTCGCCGCCCCAGACGCCGATCATGAAGTACATCGGCAGCAGGACCAGCTCGAAGAACACGAAGAACAGGATCAGGTCGCGCGCGATGAAGGTGCCCGCCATGCCCGTCTGCAGCACGAGCATGAGGATGAAGAACGCCTTCGGGTTGCCCGGCGACGGGACGTGGTCCCATGAGTAGATCATCACGAGAACCGTGATGACCATGGAGAGGAAGTACAGCGGCAGGCTGATGCCGTCGACGCCGATGAAGTAGGAGGACTTGATGACCGAGATCCAGTCGTGCTCGGCGACGAACTGCATCTCGCCGGCCTTGCCGTAGTCGAACTGCACCATGGTGAAGATGCCCACGGCGAGCGTCGCCACCGCCGTGCCCAGTCCGACCGCCTTGCTCAGTGCCTCCTCGCCCTTCGGGATGAAGAGCATGATGAGTACGCCGACAAGCGGCAGGAACGTGCCGACTGACAGCACCCAGTTGTGGTCGCTCAGGACTTCCATGCCGATTTGCTCCCTCAGGTATTGATGATGACGAGTACGAGCGCACCGATGGCGGCAGTGCCGAACAGCAGTGCTCCGTACTGATTGACTTTTCCGGACTGGACGGGCCGCAGGAACCCGCCGAGGCCGCGGGCGGCCTCACCTGACGCGTTGACGGTGCCGTCCACCACGCGCTGGTCCAGGTTGCGGTAGACCCAACCGGACACCTTGCGCGTCGCGTTCCCGGCTCCGTTGACGGCGCCGTCGAGGATGTTCTGGTTGACCCAGTAGGCAGCGGCAGAGACCGGGTGGGCGATGCCGCGGACGATCACGTTCTCGTAGAGGGCATCCAGGTAGTACTTGTTGACGAGGAAGCGGTACCCCTTGCCGAGCAGAGCGTTCCGCTCCGTGAGGCCCACGAGCGCCTTGTTCTTCCGCCCGTACAGCTGAACGCACAGCACCCAGCTGGTGACAATGCCGAGCAGCACGATGAACATCGACAGCGCGGCCTTGGACCACTTGAACTTGGCATGGCTGAGCTGGGGCGCCACGCAGATCCCGTCCTTCGGGGTCTCGGTGCCGCACGGCGAGTCGTGGTGGCCTTCCTCGGCCGAGTGACCGTCACCCTCGGCGGGGGTCGCGGTGGTGCTGTGCGAATCCCCGCCCTCGACGGTTGTGTCGGTCGACCCGTCCCCTGCCGACACGCGGGAGGAGCCGGGGCCGCCGGCGACTGTCGCGAGACCGGTGGGGCTGATGACCTCCACGCGCGGCTCGACCCACTTCGTGAACTTCTCGAAGCTGTGCCCGAAGGGCACGGCATTCAGCAGGCCGGACCCGATCGCGAGCGTCGCAAGAATGACGAGCGGCACGGTGATGAGGGCCGGCGACTCGTGGGGACCATGGTCTGCGGCATGTGCGTCATGGCCGTGGTCGTCGCCGTGTGCGGCATGCGCGTCATGGCCGTGGTCGTCGCCGTGACCGTCACCGTGAGCGCCGTGGCTGTCACCGTGCTCGTCGTGGTGCTCCCCTGCAGCGGCGCCGCGGGGCTCGCCGAAGAACGTGAGGTAGGTGGCGCGCGTCATGTACGCGGCGGTGAGGAAGGCTCCGGCGAGGCCGACCCACATGAACAGCGTGTAGCCGTTGTGGCCGACATTGTCGATGATCTCGTCCTTCGAGAAGAAACCCGAGAACGGGAACACGCCGCACAGCGCGAGCGTGCTGATGATCCACGTGCCGAAGGTGACCGGCATGAACCTGCGCAGGCCGCCCATGTCCTTCTTCATCTCGAAGGAGTGGTGCGACGCGGAGTGGCTGATCGAGCCCGCGCCGAGGAACAGGCACGCCTTGAAGAACGCGTGGGTGAAGATGTGGAACACCGCCGGCAGCCATGCCCCGGCGCCGAGGCCCATCATCATGTACCCCAGCTGGCTGACAGTGGAGTACGCGAGCACCTTCTTGATGTCGGTCTGCACGAAAGCCAGGGCGGCCGCGATCACGATGGTGATGCCGCCGATGATGACGATGAAGTTGGAGCTGCCGCCGAGGATGTCGAGGCCCTCGAAGAAGACGGGGTACAGGCGGGCAACGAGGAACACGCCGGCGACCACCATGGTGGAGGAGTGCAGCAGCGACGACACCGGGGTGGGGCCCGCCATGGCGTCGGGCAGCCAGGTGTGCAGCGGGAACTGGCCCGACTTGCCGATGGCCGCGACGAAGAGCGCGACGGCACCCCACAGGATCGCGGCATGGCTGGGCTCGCCGGAGAGCGCCCAGGCCGAGAGACCGCGGATGGAGAAGCCGCTGACACCCAGGGTCTTCTGGGTCCAGTCGTTGGCCGCGAAGAAGAGGATCGAGGTGCCGGCCAGCAGTCCGACGTCACCGGTGCGGGTGGTGAAGAACGCCTTCAGCGCGGCCCGGCTGTTCGCGCCCTCCTCCCACCAGTGGCCGATGAGCATGAAGGAGCAGAGGCCCATGATCTCCCAGCCGAGGATCAGCTGGATCATGTTCTCGGCGACGACCATGTTCATCATGCCCGCGGAGAACAGGGTGAGCGAGGCGAAGAAGTGCGTGTAGCGGCGGTCGCCGCGCAGGTACTCGACCGAGTAGATCTGCACGAGGGTGGAGATGAACGCGACCACGCCCAGGACTGCGAGGGTGAGGCCGTCGACGTGCTGTCCGAGCCCGAACTCGATCCCGCCGCTCTGCCACCACGTCCAGGTCTTCACGACGGGCGCCACGTACTGGTCCTCGCCGGCGCCGTTCACGCGGTCGATCCACTGCATGATCGCCCCGCCCGAGAACACGAGGGAGGCGACCATGGACAGGATGCCGATCTCGCTGCCCTTCATCGGCATCCTCTTGCCGAGGAAGATGATGAGGGCGAAGGCGACCGCCGGGATGACGGGGATCACCCACGCGTTCTCCAGGAAGAACCCGGAGGTGAGCACGGCGGACGTGGCTTCGGAGGAGGCGGCGAGCATGGGGTCAGCCCTTCATCTCTGCGAGTTCGTCGAGCGCGATGGAGCGACGGTTGCGGTACATGAGCAGGACCATCGCCAGTCCCACGCCGACCTCGGCGGCGGCGACTGCGATGACGTACAGGGCGAACGTGTGCCCGTCGGCGGTGCCGCTGCGCAGCGAGAACGCGAGCAGGTTGATGTTCACCGAGTTGAGGATGAGCTCGATCGACATGAGCACGAGCACCGCGTTGCGGCGTGCGATCACGCCGTACACGCCGATGGAGAACAGCACGGCGCCCAGGATGAGGAACTGGTTGAGCAGCACGGTCAGTCCTTCCTGGCCAGCACGATGGCGCCGATCACGGCGGCGAGGAGCACGAACGAGAGCGCCCAGAAGGGCAGCAGGTACGGTCCGAAGATCTGGTCAGAGACGGTCCTTGTGTCCACTGGCGGAGCGTCCAGGGGCAGCTGCTCGTTCCCGAACCCGTCGTTCAGGGCGATCACCATCGTGGCGAGCATGAGCACGGCAACGGGGACGCCGAGCACCCAGTTCCTGTTGTTGAGATCCTTCTCGGCCCCGATGCGCGCGCGGGTGAGCATGGTGCCGAAGAGGAACAGGACCATCACGGCGCCGATGTACACGAGGACCTGGGTGATCGCCACGAACTCGGCTGCGAGGAGAACGTACTGGGCGGCCGCGCCGGCGAGCACGACCACCAGCCACAGTGCCGCGTGCACGACGTTGTTGGAGGTGACCACGCGGAGCGCACCGACGACCATGACCGCCGCGATCAGGTAGAAGCCCACGTTCTGGGCGACCAGGAGGTCGGCAGCCAGCATCACTTCTTGCCCTTCTTGTCGGCGCCCGCCTCGAGCTCGGGGGCCTCGGGGACGGTCTCCATCCACTCGCCGAGCTTCGACTTGTCGTGGAGCAGGTCGGCGATGCGGGGCTCGGAGTACTCGTACTCGGGGCTCCAGAACAGGGCGTCGAACGGGCACACCTCCACGCAGATGCCGCAGTACATGCAGAGCGCGTAGTCGATGTCGAACCGGTCCAGCTTGTTGACCTTTCGCGGCGCGCCGCCGGCACGGCGGGGCGGGGCGAGCTCCTTGTGGCCCTCGATGTAGATGCACCAGTCCGGGCAGGAACGGGCGCACAGCATGCATGACGTGCAGTTGCCCTCGTGCAGGGCGATGACCCCGCGGGCGCGGATCGGCGGCGCCTCCTTCTCGTGCGGGTACTGCACCGTCGCCGCACCCTCCGTGGCGGTGCGCATGAGGGTGCCGAAGGTGACTCCGAGCCCCTTCAGCAGACCGGGGACCTTGGGCTTGGCCATCAGAACGCCACCTTCAGGATCGCCGTCACCATGATGTTGACGAGAGAGACAGGGATGAGGACCTTCCACGCGAAGCCCTGCAGCTGGTCCTCGCGGAAGCGCGGGTACGAGAAGCGGACCCACATGATGAGGAACGTGAGCACGATCATCTTCGTGAACAGGATGAGCGGGCCGACGACGTTCATCCAGTTGTCGATGTCGCCGAGCGACGTCCACCCGAACCAGCCGAACGGCACGCCCCACCCGCCGAGGAACAGCACGGCGGCGATCATGGAGAAGACGCCGGCCGTGGCGAACTCGCCGATGAAGAAGATGAGGAAGCGGAAGCCCGAGTACTCGGTCATGTAGCCGGACACCAGCTCGGACTCGGCGATCGGCATGTCGAACGGCGTCTGGGTGAGCTCGGCCTGCACGGCGATCATGAACACCACGAAGCCGACGAACTGGGTGAGCAGGTAGGGGTTGCCGAGTCCGTCCCACCCGAACATGGAGCCCGCGTTCTGGGCGACCACGATCTCCTGCAGGTTCATCGTGCCCGCCTGGATGACCACGCCGATGACTGCGAGCACCATGGGCAGCTCGTAGGCGACCAGCTGGCCGGCGGCACGCAGGCCGCCGAGGAGCGAGTACTTGTTGGCGCTGGCCCAGCCCGCGATGAGGATGCCGAGCACGGACACCGACGACACCGCCAGCGCGTAGAAGATGCCGGCCTCGAAGTTGGTGAACCACGCATCCGGCCCGAACGGCACGACGGCCACGAGCAGGAAGGTGCTGGAGAGGACGACGAGCGGCGCGAGCTTGAAGAGGAACTTGTCCGCGCGTGCCGGGTGGATGTCCTCCTTCTGCAGCCACTTGCCGACCTCGGCGAAGAGCTGCAGCGACCCGTACGGACCGGCCTCCATGGGGCCGAGACGGCTCTGCATGAACGACATCATCTTGAAGAGGAACAGGTACACGACGGTGCCGGCCGGGAGCAGCACGGCAACGAGGCCGCCGAGCACGCGCAGCAGCGACTGGGCCCAGTACGGGACGTCGGAGGCGAGGAGGGCGCTCATCAACGGTCGATGTCCCCGAGGATGAAGTAGAGCGACGCGAGGATGGTGATGATGTCGGGCACGTAGACGCCCTTCAGCACCCACGGCACGATGGAGATGTTGTTGAAGGACGCGCTGCGGATCTTCACGCGGAACGGGCCCTGGTCGTTCTTCGACACCACGTAGTAGCCCATCTCGCCGAGCGGGTTCTCCGTGCTGACCCAGGCCTCGCCCTCGGGCACCTTGATGATCTTCGGGACCTTCACCATGACGGGACCGCCCGGGATGGTGTCGAGCAGCTGGTCGACGATGCGCGTGGACTCGCGCACCTCCTGCAGCCGCACCCAGCAGCGTGCGAACGAGTCGCCGTCCGGGTGGGTGATGACCTTCCAGTCGACCTTGTCCCACGCCATGGCGATCTTCTGGTCGCGGCGCAGGTCCCAGTCGACACCGCTGGCGCGCAGGTTCGCCCCGCTGAGGCCGTACTGGAGCGCGACCTCCTTCGGGATCACGCCGATGCCGCGGGTGCGGGACTGAAAGATCTCGTTGCCGAAGAGCAGGTTCTCGATCTCGTCGCAGAAGTTGCGCAGCTTCTTCATGACGGAGCGCGTCTCGTCGATGAAGCCGGCAGGAAGGTCGTCCTTCAGGCCGCCGATGCGGTCGAAGTTGGGGTGGAAACGGCCGCCGGTGGCAGCCTCGATCAGGTTCAGCACGTACTCGCGGTCGCGGAAGGCGAAGAACACAGGCGTGACGGCGCCGAGCTGCACGCCGAGGTCGCCGAGGAACAGCGAGACGTTCGCGATGCGCGACAGCTCGAACAGGATCGTGCGGATGTGCTGGGCGCGGGGCGTGGCCTCGATGCCCATCAGCTTCTCCGCGGCGAGGATGAACGGGACCTCGTTCGCGAAGCTGCCGAGCCAGTCGATGCGGTTGACGAGCGCGGTGACCTGCGGGAAGGTGCGCACCTCCGTGAGCTTCTCGTAGCCGCGGTGCATGTAGCCGGCGGACGGCTCGGCCCACACGACCTGCTCGCCGTCGAGACGCGCGATGATGCGCAGCGTGCCGTGGGTGGCGGGGTGCTGGGGACCGATGTTGAGGGTCATGCCCTCCGTCTCGAGCTCCACGTTCACCCGGGCATCCGCCGCCTGGGCTGCGATGTACGAGAGTTGCTGGCGGTCGCCGAGGAGTGTCATGACTGCTCGCTCTCTTCTTCGTTCTCGTCCCCCGGCAGCGGCTCGACGTCGACGATGCCCGGCCAGGGCTTCACGATGCGGGCGAGCAGGGGGAAGTCCTTGCGGAGGGGGAAACCCTCGAAATCCTGGGGCAGGTAGATGTGGCGCAGGTCCGGGTGGCCGGCGAAGTTGATGCCGAACATCTCCCACGTCTCGCGCTCGTGCCAGTTGGCCCCGGCAAAGACGGGCACGATCGACTCGACCGTCATGGAATCGTCCGGCACGTCGCACTTGAGGTTCACGCCGCTGGTGGAGCCGGGCATCACGAGGCGCGCGAGCAGCTGGAACCTGGTGGCACCGCCGGCGTAGCCCTGCACGATGCTGGTGTCGCGCTCCGGCGCCGGCTGGGTGGGGTCGTTCTCCCCCTTGCCGAACGGCGAGGGCATCCAGTCGATCGCCGACAGGAAGCAGAAGTAGGTGTAGCCGATCGAACGGACGGCCTCGACGCTCGCCCGCCACGACTCCGTGGCAACGCGCACCCAGATGTCGTCGTTCGGCTTCATCAGGGAATCCGTGACGTTCCCGCCGAGCGCCCCGAGGAGCGCGGCAAGCTCGGTCTCGCGGCGCTCGTCGCGCGGCGCCTCGGTGGTGTCAGCCTGCGACAACGGGAACACCTCCCCGTTCGGCGGACTCACCGTCGACGGCGCTCATGGGCACGGTCCCCTCGCCCCGCCAGCGTGCGCCCATGTCCTCGTTCTTGATGCGCTGCTGCAGCAGCACGATGCCCTCGAGGAGGGCCTCCGGCCGGGGCGGGCAGCCGGGCACGTAGACGTCCACCGGGATGATCTGGTCGACACCCTTCGTGACCGAGTAGCTGTCCCAGTACGGGCCGCCGCAGTTGGCGCACGAACCCATGGAGATCACGTACTTCGGCTCGGGCATCTGCTCGTAGAGACGCTTGATGGCCGGGGCCATCTTGTCGGTGACGGTGCCCGAGATGACCACGAGATCCGCCTGTCGGGGGCTGGCCGGCAGCGGGATGACCCCGAGGCGCATCACGTCGTAACGGGGGGAGCCGAAGGCCGCACCCATCTCGATGGCGCAGCAGGCCAGGCCCCACTGGTAGACCCACATGGAGTACGAGCGCCCCATGTTGAAGAGCGTTGTGAGGGGCTTGGGGAGCCTCCCCCTGTCGACCAGACCCATGATGTGCCGCCTATGCCCAGCGCAGGACGCGCTTGCGCCATGCGTACACGAGACCGAGAACGAGGATCGCCACGAAGACGCCCATCTCGATGAGACCGAACCCCGCGTACCGCTCCAGCTGGGTGGCCCACGGGAAGATGAACACGGCCTCCACGTCGAAGATCACGAACAGGAGTGCGTAGACGTAGTAGCGGATCTGGCTCTGGGACCAGCCCTCGCCGACGGGGTCGACGCCGCTCTCGTAGGTCAGGAGCTTCTCCTCGGAGGGCTTGTTCGGCCGGAGGACAGCCGAGATGCCCAGCAGGAGGCCCGCGATCAGGAACGACGCGAGCCCGAACCAGATCACTGTGAGGTAGGACCGCAGGAACTGAGACATCGGTTCCGAAACTACTACGGGGCCAACATCGGCCCCCAACTTCGGCCCGGTCCTGCACGGGTCCAGGTGCCTATGTCACACCTGCGCCACGCGACGTGACGGGATCATTCGTGCGCTAGTGCCGACCTCTGCAGGAACCAGTCGACCAGCTGTGCGGTGCGGGGTGCCACATCCGCCATCAGGGCCGATGTGGAGGCGAACAGTTCTCCCGGGTCGATCCCCGCATCGAGGAGTTCCTGCTCTCCCCCGCCGCGTGCCCAGTGGGTCACGATCGACACGGTGGCCTCGGGGTGGAACTGGAGTGCCAATGTGCGGCCGGTTGCGAAAGCCTGGGGGGCCGCCGGGCTCTCCGCCAGTGCCACCGCCCCGGCGGGCACGGTGAATCGGTCGTAATGCCACTGAAACCATTGCCCCGCAAGGGTTTCCGCCCCGGCAACCGACGCCGTCTCCGGGATGCTTGTGACATTGTGCCATCCGATCTCGGGCGTCTCGGCCCTCGTGACGGTGCCCCCCAGCGCCATCGCCAGTTGCTGAGCTCCGAAGCACACACCGAGCACCGGGACACCGGCACGGTGTGCGCCGCCGAGAAAAGCCCGTTCTGCGGCAGTTTCCGTGGCGACCCGTTCCCAGTACGCACTCCAGGACGACCCCATGGCGAGGACCAGGTCGAACCCGGCAGGGTCGGAGTACGAACCCGAGTCCTCCCGCGCGAACTCGACGAACGAGTACCCGCGCTCACGGAGGACGTGCCCGATGATGCCGGGATCGGTGTCCTCCCTGTTTCCGATCAACGCCGCGCGCATGCCCACTACGGTATTGCCCTGATGGGGCGCACGGACACGAATCACGGCCCCATCTCGCAGGAGAGCGTCCGGGAGGCCCGCGAGGCCGGCAGGGGCACCGTCAAGCACACCCCGATCACCGAGTCGGCGGTCCTGTCCGAGATGTGCGGCGGGTCAGTCGTGCTGAAGGCCGAGAACCTCCAGCGCACCGGGTCCTTCAAGATCCGCGGCGCCATGAACAAGATCGCCACCCTCGGCGACGCGGCGGCGGCAGGTGTCGTCGCGGGGAGCGCCGGGAACCACGCCCAGGCGCTCGCCTTCGCGGCGCGGAAGCGGGGCATCCCGTGCGAGATCTTCGTGCCCGCGGGCGCATCGCTGTCGAAGATGGAGTCAGTGCGCAGCCACGGGGCGACCCTCTCGGAGGGGGGCGACACGCTCGACGCCGCTGTGGCGAGGGCACGCGACCGGGCCGCAGCGACCGGCATGAACTTCTGCCACCCGTTCGACGACCCGGCAGTGATGTCCGGGCAGGCCACGCTCGGTCTCGAGCTGCTCGAGGACATCCCGGACCTCGCCCGCGTCATCATCCCGCTCGGGGGAGGCGGACTGACCGGCGGCGTGGCGTGGGTGCTGAAGAACGCGGACCCCTCGATCGAGGTCATCGGTGTCCAGGTGCGCGCGTGCGCCCCGTACGCAGGAATGCCGCCGGCGGACGGACCGATCGTCACCCTCGCGGACGGCATCGCGGTGAAGTGGCCGGGCGAGGTGACCCGGCCCGTCGTCGAGAAGTGGGTCGACGACGTCGTGGTCGTGGAGGAGGACTCCGTCGCCGACGCGATGGTGCTGTTGATGGACCGCGGGAAGCTGTACGTGGAGGGCGGCGGCGCGGTCGGCGTCTCCGCACTGATGACAGGTGCCGCGCGGACGGCGACCAGGGGCACCACGTGCGTCGTCCTCTCGGGAGGGAACGTCGACCTCGGTGTGGTGCCCGGGCTCATCCGCCGCAACGAGACGAGGGCGGGCCGGCGCCTCATCGTGTTCGCCCGCATCTCGGACCGTCCCGGCGGGCTCGCCGGGCTGCTCGCGCTGTTCGCTGCGAACGGGGCGAACCTCATCGAGGTCGAGCACGTGCGCGAGGGAGTCGACCTCCACGTGCGCGAGACCGGCGTGCAGGCGGTGCTCGAGGTGCGCGGTGCGGACCATGCGGCGGCAGTCATCGAGGCCGCGCGTTCCGGCGGCTACGGCATAGAGCGCGTGGAGCCACGGTGACGTCCCCGCTCATCGCGATACCCGGGCGGCGCAGCGACGAGGCGAAGAGCATGCGCACCCCCGTGGTCGCCGCGGGCAGGTTCTACGTGGACGCGATCCAGCGTGCCGGTGGTATCCCCGTGGTGATCCCCCCGAACGAGGACGCCGCGGCCGTGCGCGCCACGATCGACCGCTGCGACGGCGTGGTGATGCTGGGCGGCGGTGACGTGGACCCGCGCAGCTACGGGCAGACGGAACGCGCCAGGCTCTTCGGGGTGAACCCTGCGCTCGACGAGTTCGAGATCGGAGCGCTCCGCCACGCCATCTCGCTCGACCTGCCCGTGCTCGCCGTGTGCCGCGGGCACCAGGTGCTGAACGTGGCGCTCGGCGGCACCCTCATCCAGCACCTCGACAACTTCGAGGAGCACCGCGGGGTGCTGCACTCGGTCAACGTGGTGGCGGGCTCGCGCGTGGCCAGTGCGATGGGCACCACGGAACCGCTCGCGATGTCGTACCACCACCAGGCGATCGACCAGCCGGCCGCCTGCCTGCGCATCGTTGCCACCACGGCGGACGGCACCATCGAGGCCGTCGAGCACGACTCGGCGCGGTGGGTCGTGGGCGTGCAGTGGCACCCGGAGGACACAGCGGCGGACGACCCCGCGAACCAGGGCCTCTTCGACGCTCTCGTGGCGCAGGCGCGCCGCTAGGCGCCGCCGCCGCTCACCTGCTCAGCGGTTCTTCCACTGCGGCGTGCGCTTCTCGGCGAACGCCGTGGCGCCCTCGCGGGCGTCCTCGCTGCTGAAGACCTTCCCGGTCGCCTCGCGCTGCTTCTCGGCGCTCGGCTGGCCGAGCTCGTCCCACATGAGTTCCTTCGTCCACCGCACGGCGAGCGGCCCGTTGACGGTGACGCGCGCGGCGAGGGCCGTGGCGGCGGCGAGCAGTTCCTCGCGGGGCACCACCTGGTTGATGAGCCCCAGCTCGAGGGCACGCTGCGGGGAGATCGGGTCGCCGGTGAGGCCCATCTCGAGCGCGACCGCGAGCGGGATGCGGCGCGGCAGGCGCGTCCCGCCGCCGGCGGCGTAGAGACCGCGCTTCACCTCGGGGATGCCGAACCGCACGCCGTCGACCGACACGACCATGTCGCACTTCAGCACCAGCTCGAAACCGCCCGCCAGTGCGTGCCCGTTCACCGCCGCGATGAGCGGCTTCTTGCACGTGTCGAGGGCGTTCATGCCGGCGCCGATCTTGTCGACACCCTGGCCGGAGGCGAACGCCTTCAGGTCCATGCCGGCGCAGAAGATCTTCTCGCCCGCGCCCGTGAGGATCACGGCGCGGACGTCGTCGTCCTCTTCGGCACGCTTGAACGCGTCCACCAGACCCTCGCCGACCTCGGCGTTGAGCGCGTTGCCCGCATCGGGACGGTTGATCGTGATGGTGAGGATGTTGTCGCTGAAGTCCGTGAGCACTGCCATGCGGCAGAGAGTACCGATGACGTCAGGGCGCGGACGAACCGACTGCGATCAGGTTCTTCCCCGGGCCGCGACCGCGGGACAGGCGCGAGACAGCCCGTGACGCCGGAATGATCACCCTGTCGTACGCGCCCACTGCCGCAGCGCCGAGAACCTTCCTCCGCAGGACCCTGTAGGCGAGCCAGTACGGCACTATCCCCACGGGGTCGAAGTTGCGCACCACCAGCGGACGGAGCCCGGCGGCACGCACGACAGTGGCGAGCTCGCGCCGCCTGTACCGCCGGAAGTGGCCCGACACGGCGTCCATGGTGCCCCACAGGGACGGCATCGCCGGCACGAAGATGACGACGTTGCCGCCGGGGCGGAGGAGACGGCCGGCCGTCTCCAGTTCCGCGGCGTCGTCCTCGATGTGCTCGAGGACGTTGACGTACAGCACGGTGTCGAACGGACCCTCCAGGCCGCTGGATGCGAGCGTCGCGTTGAGCACGGTCGCCCCCGCTCCCCTCGCGCCGATGCGCGAGTGCAGAGTCGGGTCCGGCTCCAGAGCGGTGACCGTGCGCCCGGCGGCGACCAGTTGCTCCGTGACGAGACCGAGCCCCGCGCCCACTTCCAGCACGCGCGGGCCGACGTGCGGGAGGAGCTCGTCGAGGATGATGCGCGTGGACACGGGGGTGTTCGAGAGGACCTCCAGCTCGCGCGAGGCGTTGTATGCCGCCGGCCCGGCGGAGCCGTGCGCCGCGGACAGGAACCCCTTCTCGCGCCGCCGCACCATCGCGGCGACCGATGCGATCTCGGGCAGGTCACGGACTGCACGCGTCACCTGTGCGGCGCGCAGGTTGGACCTGCCCCCGAGGCGCGGGCGGAAGATGATCGGCGTCTCGATCACACCGAAGCCGCGCGCATGGGCAACCGCGATCGCGGCCCCGAAGA
The DNA here is from genome assembly GCA_964653385.1 of uncultured Bifidobacterium sp. Lineage (GTDB taxonomy): Bacteria > Actinomycetota > Acidimicrobiia > Acidimicrobiales > Ilumatobacteraceae > UBA2093. The sequence goes on from CAZZFB010000007.1 coordinate 26,377, forward strand.
ACGAGAACCCGGAGAAGCCCGTGATGTCCCGGCTGATCGCCTGCACGACACCGCGGCCGTAGACACGGAAACTGGTCGTCGGGTCCTTGACGTGGCGCGGCACCCCGGCCGCATGGAGGGCGGTCGCGCTGGCACGCGACAGCACCCGGCGCACGGGCGACAACCCGTAGCACCTGCCGCCGCGGGTCCACCGCGAGCCGATGGTGATTCCGGCGCCGCGCGCGATGTGCGCCCGCAGGAGGTCCCCCATCTGGCGGGCGTCGTGCTGGCCGTCGGCATCCAGGTTCACCACGTACTCCACCGACTCGTCGGCCAGCGCGGCGGCGAACCCGTGCAGCACGGCTCCGCCGAGACCGGCACGCGGGCCGTCGACCACGTCGAGGTCCAGCCCGAACGCCGTCCCGAGACGCCGGCACAGGGCATGGAACTCTGCCGACCCTCCGTCATCGACGATGAGCACCCGGAAGGACCAGTCGAGGCGGGACAACTGGCCGGTGGCCTCCGCCACCTCCCCCAGCACTGACTCGATGGTGTCGGTCTCGCTCATCGTGGCGAGCAGCACGAGCGCGCGCCTCATCGGGTGAGTTCCCTATCCGACGGATGCCGCGCGGTGGACGCCGATGAGCTCCGCAGCGTCGAGCAGCCAGCCCGGGAACATCCCGACGAAGAGGGTGAAGACGACGGTCGCCGCGATGACGACCCCGGCGAGACGCGGGACCGCGAGCGTGTCATCGCCGGACGCGTCGTCGAGCCACATGCTCACCATGATGCGCAGGTACAGGAAGGCACCGATGACGGCGGCGACCATGGCCGCTATGGCGATCGCGTAGCTGTCCGCCTCCACCGCGCTCTTGATGACACCGAACTTGGCGACGAAACCGCTGGTGAACGGGACTCCTGCCTGCGCGAGGAGGAGGACCGTGAAGCCGAGTGCGAGGAGCGGACGGCGCCGTGCGAGTCCGCGGAAGTCGTCCAGCGAGGACGCACCGTCCCCCTTCCCTGCCACCACGAACACGACGGTGAAGGAGCCGATCACGAGCACCGTGTAGAGGAGCAGGTACGTCATGGACGATGCCATCCCGTTGCTCCCCTGGTGGGCGGCGGCCTCCACGCCGACGAGCACGAAACCGGCATGGGTGACCGACGAGAAGGCGAGCATCCGCTTCACGTTCGTCTGGACCACCGCGAGGACGGACCCCACGAAGACCGTGGCGATCGCGAGCACCCACACGACCGGCCGCCAGTCGTCCACCCGGCGCTCCAGTGCGGTGGCGAGCACGCGGAGCAGTGCGGTGAACGCGGCCACCTTGCCGGCGGACGCCATGAACGCGGTCACCGGCGAGGGCGCGCCCTCGTACACGTCCGGTGTCCACACGTGGAACGGCACGGCCGAGACCTTGAAGGCGAGCCCGACGAGAAGCAGGCCGATGCCCACCAGGAGGAGGGCGTCGTTGCGCTCGACGGCGATGCTCGTGTCGAACTCGGTCATGATCCGGGTGAGGTTCGTGGAGCCGGAGGCGCCGTAGATGAGGGCGATCCCGTAGAGGAAGAACGCCGAGGCGAAACCACCGAGCACGAAGTACTTGATGCCCGCCTCCTGGCTCTGCTCCCGGCGGCGGTTGCTCGCGACGAGCACGTAGAGGGACAGGCTCAGGGTCTCGAGCCCGAGGAAGAGCACGATCAGGTCGTTCGCGCTCAGCATGATCTGCGCACCCATGGCTGCGGTCACGAAGAGCACGTAGAGCTCAGGGCCGTCATTGCCCTCCCGCACCAGGTACTCGTGGGTGACCAGCGCGACGAGACCGAGTGCGACCGCCACGGTGATCGTGCCGAACACCGCGAACCGGTCCACGGACACGGCACCGGCGAGTGCGGTGCCCGTGCCCTCCGTGCCGATGTCCTGCCACTTGAGGATCTGCTGGACGACGACCGCAACCGAGGACGCGGCGGTGACCGCGGCCCACGTCCCGCGCGGCCAGCGCGGCACGAGCGAACCGAGGAGCAGGGCCGCACACGCGGTGCCCAGCCAGATGAGGAGCGGGAGGACGTCGGTGAACGCGATGTCCGGCCCGGTGAACGCGAGGAGGTTCGGCATCACTCACCCTCCTTGCCGTGCCCGGAGGCGTGGTCCGGTGCCCTGTGGTCGGAGTGCTTCTCGACGTGCTCGATGAGCCTGTCCACGCTCGGCTCGATGCGCTCGAGCATCGGCTTCGGGTAGATCCCGGTGAAGCCGATGAGACCGATGAAGCAGAGCATGAGGGCGCCCTCGCGCAGCGTGATCTCCGGGAACGACGAGTTGGCCTCGTCGGGCTCGCCGTGGAAGACGCGCTGGTAGGCCCACAGCAGGTACAGGGCCGCGAGGATGACGCCGGTCGCCGCCACGACGGTCCACCACCGCGCGGTCTCGAATGACCCGATGAGCACCAGGAACTCGCCGACGAAACCGTTCAGGCCGGGGACTCCGATCGACGAGAGCATGACCACCATGAAGGCAGCGGCGAAGACGGGGGCGACCGACTGGATCCCGCGGAGCTCTGCGATCTCGCGCGTGTGGCGGCGTTCGTAGATCATCCCGACCATGAGGAAGAGTGCACCCGTCGACACCCCGTGGTTCACCATCTGGGCCACGGACCCGGTCAGTGACTGCGACGTGATCGCGAAGGTCCCGAGCACGATGAAGCCGAGGTGCGCCACGGACGAGTACGCGACGAGCCGCTTGAGGTCGGTCTGCATGGTCGCGGCGATGGCCCCCCAGATGACGCCGATGGTCGCCAGCGTGAGGAAGAGGGGCTTGGCCCAGACCGCGGCCTCGGGGAAGAGGTACAGCCCGAACCGGAGGAAGCCGTAGGTGCCGAGCTTCAGCAGGACGCCGGCGAGGATGACGGAGCCGCCGGTGGGTGCCTGCGTGTGGGCGTCCGGCAGCCACGTGTGCAGCGGGAACAGCGGGACCTTGACCGCGAACGCGATCGCGAACGACAGGAACAACCAGCGCCCCGTGGAGGCGGCGAACGAGGACCTCTCGGCGATCGTCACGAGGTCGAAGGTCAGGTAACCGATGTCCCGGCGCGCGAGCGCGGCGGTCGCGATGATGCCCACGAGCATGAAGGCAGAACCGAACATCGTGTACAGGAAGAACTTGGTGGCCGCGTAGACGCGCTTGTCGTAGCCCCACCCGCCGATCAGGAAGTACATCGGCACGAGCACGATCTCGAAGAAGATGAAGAACAGGAACAGGTCGAGGCTGAGGAAGCTGCCCATGACGCCGGCCTCGAGGAGGAGCAGCCAGGCGAGATAGCGCTTCTCGTCGTGGTGGGGGTCGACGCCCGCGATCACGAGCGGGAACAGGATGCCCGTCAGCACCACGAGGAACAGCGAGATGCCGTCCACGCCGAGGTGCCACGAGATTCCCCACGCCTCGATCCAGTCATGGCGCGACACGAACTGGAACCCACCCTCGTGGGTCGCGAACGCGGAGAGGAGCCAGATGGACATGCCCGCGGTGGCCACGGACGACACGATCGCGGTCAGCTTCACCCACTCCGGCCGGCGCTCGCTGAGCAGCGCGACGAGGAGGGACCCGACCACGGGGACGAGGACGAGGGCGGTCAGCACCGGGAACGGCGCCGAATGGAGGCCGGCCTCTGCGGCGGACACGAGCATCACAGCACCCCCCTCAGCAGGAACCACGCGAGCATCAGGACGACCGCGATGCTGATGATCGCGGCGTACGAACGGATGAAGCCGTTCTGCACGCGGCGCAGGATGCCGCTGAGCGAGCGGACCTCCGTCCCCACGCCGTTCACGGCACCGTCCACGATGCGCGCGTCGATGTCGGCGATGCCCTGGAACGCCGCACGACCCGGGCCACCGACGAGACCCGAGATGGCGGCGTCGTACCTCCAGCCGTCGGCGAGGATGCGCGGCTCGACCGGCCGCGCCTTGCCCTTCGCGTACACCGCGACCGACGCGGCGATGCCGGCCGCCGCGATGACGACCGCGAGACCGAGCAGCAACCACTTGTTCTGGTACGCCCACGTCTTGTGGATGTCGGCCTCGGCCTCGTGCACAACCGGCTCCAGCCAGTGCTCGAGGAAGTGGGTGCCCTTCGTGAACGGCAGCTGGATGGCCCCGCCCACGACAGAGAGGCCGGCGAGCACCACCAGCGGGAGTGTCATCGTCCACGGGCTCTCGTGGGGGGCGTGGCTGTCACCGTGCGCACCGTGCTCCTCCGCGTGGTCGTGCCAGCGGGCCTCCCCGAAGAAGACCATGATGACCTGGCGCGTCATGTAGTAGGCCGTGAGCAGCGCCGCGGCGACGCCGACCAGGTAGAGGGCGCGGTTGTTCGCGAAGGCGTACAGGAGGATCTCGTCCTTCGACCAGAACCCGGCGAACGGGGGCACGCCGGCGATCGCGAGCCAGCCGATGATGAAGGTGAAGCCCGTGACGGGCATGACCTTGCGCAGCGCACCCATGCGGCGCATGTCCTGCTCATGGTGCATGCCGTGGATGACGGAACCGGAGCCGAGGAAGAGGAGCGCCTTGAAGAAGGCGTGCGTGACCATGTGGAAGATCGCCGCCACGTACGCCCCCGAACCGACGGCGAGGAACATGAAGCCGAGCTGGCTGACGGTGGAGTACGCGAGCACCTTCTTGATGTCCGTCTGCGCCACCGCGACGGTGGCCGCGAACAGTGCCGTCAGTGCACCGACTGTCGCGATGACATCGGGGACCCAGGAGTAGGTCTCGGCGAGCACCGGCGCCATGCGCGTCATCAGGAAGACGCCGGAGGTCACCATCGTCGCCGCGTGGATGAGCGCCGACACGGGGGTGGGTCCCTCCATCGCGTCCGGCAGCCAGATGTAGAGGGGCAGCTGCGCCGACTTGCCGCAGGCACCGACGAAGAGCATGAGCGCGATGCCCGTCGCGGTGACAGAGGCGATCTCGCCCGCATGGGCGGCGTGGTTGATGCCCTCGTACGACAGCGTGCCCACGGCGGCGAACGCCATGAACATCGCGACCATCATGCCCCAGTCACCGACACGGTTGGTCACGAACGCCTTCTTGCCGGCGGTCGCCGCGGAGTCGCGGTCGTGCCAGAAGGAGATGAGGAAGTACGAGCACGCCCCGACGCCCTCCCAGCCGAGGAAGGTCACGAGGAGGTTCTCGCCGAGCACCAGCATGAGCATGGAGAACACGAACAGGTTGAGGTAGAGGAAGAACTTGGGGAACTTCGGGTCGCCGTGCATGTACCCGATGGCGTACAGGTGGATGAGCGAGCCGATGCCGGTGACGAAGAGCGCCATCGTCACGCTCAAGGGGTCGACCAGGAACGCAAGGTCGACCTGCAGGCCGCCGACGGGGATCCACGAGAAGAGGGTGACCGTGTGGTGACGCTCCTCTGCGGTGCGCGAGAGCAGCTCCAGGTACGTGCCCGCGGTGACGACGAACGCGCCCGCGGTCATGAGGGTCGCGAGGATGCCCGCACCGGGCTCCCCCAGCCTGCGGCCGAAGAGGAGGATGAGGATGAAGCCCGCGAGCGGGAGGGCAGGGATCAACCAGGCGAGATCGAGCATTGCCGGCTATCCCTTCAGCACCGAGAGGTCGTCGGCGGTGGCCTCCGTGCGGCGGCGCATGATGGACACGATGATGCCGAGGCCGACGGTGACCTCGGCGGCGGCGACGACGAGGACGAAGAAGACCGCCGACTGCCCGCCGACGTCAGCACGGGCCCGGGAGAACGTGACGAACGAGAGGTTGACCGCGTTCAGCATGAGTTCGATGCACATGAACATGACGAGCGGGTTGCGGCGCACCATCACCCCGACCATCCCCACGGCGAAGAGCACCGCGGACAGGACGAGGAACCAGCTGGTCGTGGGCTCGATCACCGCGCTCACTTGGCGGCCTCCTGCTGCCTGGGGAGGCGACGGGCGAGGATCACGGTGCCGACGACCGCCACGAGCAGGAGCACCGAGGTGATCTCGAACGCGAACACGTTGTCACCGAAGATGGACCCGGCGAGCTGGCGGACGTTGGCATCGGGTGAGTCGAGGGTGGTGGCGCTGAGCCCCTGCCCATCCTCGAGGACTGCCGACTCCGAGGTCAGAACGGCAGCCGTCAGCAGGCCCACCATGGCGGCGCCCACCACGCCCGCGACGGCGCGCTGCCCGGCGAGCGGCTCGATGCTCAGGTTCTCCGCGCGGTCGACGCCGAGCAGCATGATGACGAAGAGGAAGAGCACGACGATCGCGCCCGCGTACACGATGATCTGCACGGCCGCCAGGAAGTGCGCACCCTGCTGCACGAACAGCACCGCGACCCCGAAGAGCGTGAGCACGAGGCTCATCGCTGCATGCACCGGGTTGCTGCGCACGACGACGCCGACCGACCCGACGAGGGCCATCAGTGCGGCGGCGGCGAAGACGAACAGCTCCATCAGTTGTCCTCCAGGTCACGCGCGTCCTGGGCAGGCTCCGGCGCGCGGACCCCGTACCCGAGCTCGCCGCTCCACGCGACGGTTCCCTCGAACGTGGCGTCGCCGGACGGCGCTGTGGCGCGCATCCAGCCCGACGTGTGCTCGTCCTCGCCCTCGCGCCAGTCCTCCCACGGGAGGTGCTGCGGCCTGCCGTCGTCACCCACGAGCAGCTCGGCCTTGGTGTAGATCGCGTCCTTGCGGTTGGTGAAGGAGAACTCGAAGAGCTTCGTCTCGGTGATTGCCTCGGTGGGGCAGGCCTCCACGCACATGTCGCAGTGGATGCAGCGCAGGTAGTTGATCTCGTAGACGAACCCGAAACGCTCGCCGGGCGACGTGGGGTTGTCGGGGTCGTTGTCCCTTCCGCGCACGTAGATGCACTTCGCGGGGCACACGCCGGCGCAGAGCTCGCAGCCGATGCACTTCTCCATGCCGTCCTCGTACCGGTTCAGCACGTGGCGGCCGTGGAGGCGCTCGGGCTTCTCGACCTTCTGGTCCTTGTCGTCGCGGTTCTTGCGACGGAACACGCGGCCGCCCGAGTACTCGGTGGTGACCTTGTTCTTGTACCCGTGCTGGCGCAGGGTCACGAGGAATCCGCCGAAGTAACCCATCAGAAGCTCGCTCCGTCCCGGTCGCGGTTGTCGCGACTGACCTTCATGGCGACCTGCAGCAACGTGTACCCGCCGATGAGGACGAGCGCCGTCACCAGGGTCACGACGACGCGGTCCCACCCGGCGTCCTCGCCGACGCGCTGCGCGGCGAGGAGCATGAACCAGCCGAGCGAGGCCGGGATGAGCACCTTCCAGCCGAGGTCCATGAGCTGGTCGTAACGGAAGCGCGGCAGCGTGGCGCGGAACCACACGTACACGTAGAGGAAGACGAGGACCTTGAGCAGCAGCCACACGGTGCCCTCGAGGGCGTTCGGGATCAACGGGATGTCGAGCGTGGTGCTTCCGATCGACACCGGCTGCGGGCCGCCGAAGAACAGCGTGACGATCAGTGCCGACATGGTGATCGTGTTCATGAACTCGGCGAGATAGAAGAGCGCGAACCGGATTGATGCGTACTCCGTGTTGAAGCCGCCGACAAGTTCCTGCTCGGCCTCGACCAGGTCGAAGGGCGGCCGGTTCAGCTCCGCGGTGGCCGCGATCACGAAGATGAAGAAGGGCACGAAGCCCGTCGTCACGACGTTCCAGTTCCCGACGGAACCCTGCAGGTTCACGATGCCGCTGGTGGACATGGTCCCCGCGACCAGCAGCACGCAGGCCACGCTGAGGCCGAGGGCGGCCTCGTAGGAGACCATCTGTGCGGACGCGCGGACGGAACCGAGCAGCGGGTACTTGGACCCGCTCGCCCAGCCGGCGAGCATGATGCCGTAGACAGCGATCGCCGAGATTGCGAGGGCGAACAGCACGCCCACCGGCGGGTCCGCGAGCTGCACGCGTGTCTGGTGGCCGAACAGCTCGACCATGCCGCCGTTGCCGTTGCGGTAGTCGCCGCCGAGGGGGATGATCGCGAAGGCGAGGAACGCAGGGACGAACGCGAGGTACGGGGCGAGCTTGAAGACGAACCTGTCGGCCTTCTCGGGGATCAGGTCCTCCTTGAGGAACAGCTTCGTGCCGTCAGCGAGCGTCTGGAGCAGGCCGAACGGACCTGCCTTGTTCGGTCCCACGCGGTTCTGCATGCCGGCGATCACCTTGCGCTCGAACCAGACCATGAGCATCGTGGCCACGAGACCGACCACGAACACCACGAGGACCTTCAGCAGCACGATCAGCAGCGGCGTCCACAGCAGCTTGCCCTCGAGGAGCGGGTCGATGGCGAGGATCGGGCCCATCAGACGCTCTCGATCCTCACGTCGGTGACGGGATCGCCGCGGCGGATGAGCTCGCGCACGTCGGCCCCGGGCTGGTTGAAGGGCACGACTGCCGTCCCGCGGGGGACGGACCCGGAGGCAACGAGCGGCAGGACGAGGGAGGAGTGGGCGTTCGAGACCTTCACGTTCGCGCCGTCACGCGCACCGACCCGCTCGGCGTCGAGAGGGTGGACGAGGACCGCCGCACCGGGCGCGAGGTTCGCCATGGAGGGGCTCTTCGCGGTCCCCAGGGCGCGGTCGTAGAGCTTGCGCGAGACGACGAGACGGAAGTCGTACGAGCTGCGCGG